>NC_009668.1:1360000-1600000 GCF_000017405.1 Brucella anthropi ATCC 49188 | reverse complement strand
CATCCTGGAGGTATCGGAAGTGAGAATGCTGACATGAGTAACGATAAAGGGAGTGAGAGACTCCCTCGCCGAAAGTCCAAGGGTTCCTGCTTAAAGTTAATCTGAGCAGGGTTAGCCGGCCCCTAAGGCGAGGCCGAAAGGCGTAGTCGATGGGAACCACGTTAATATTCGTGGGCCTGCAGGTAGTGACGGATCGCGTGTGTTGTAAGGTCTTATTGGATTGATCTTGCAGCGAAGCGGTTCCAGGAAATAGCTCCTGCATATAGACCGTACCCTAAACCGACACTGGTGGACTGGTAGAGAATACCAAGGCGCTTGAGAGAACTGCGTTGAAGGAACTCGGCAAAATGCACGCGTAACTTCGGAAGAAGCGTGACCTCCATTTAGGCAACTAGGTGGGGGTGGCACAGACCAGGGGGTAGCGACTGTTTACCAAAAACACAGGGCTCTGCGAAGTCGCAAGACGACGTATAGGGTCTGACGCCTGCCCGGTGCTGGAAGGTTAAGAGGAGATGTGCAAGCATTGAATTGAAGCCCCAGTAAACGGCGGCCGTAACTATAACGGTCCTAAGGTAGCGAAATTCCTTGTCGGGTAAGTTCCGACCTGCACGAATGGCGTAACGACTTCCCCGCTGTCTCCAACGCAGACTCAGTGAAATTGAATTCCCCGTGAAGATGCGGGGTTCCTGCGGTTAGACGGAAAGACCCCGTGCACCTTTACTATAGCTTTACACTGGCATTCGTGTCGGCATGTGTAGGATAGGTGGTAGACTTTGAAGCAGTGGCGCCAGCCATTGTGGAGTCATCCTTGAAATACCACCCTTGCCTATATGGATGTCTAACTGCGGCCCGTTATCCGGGTCCAGGACCGTGTATGGTGGGTAGTTTGACTGGGGCGGTCGCCTCCTAAAGAGTAACGGAGGCGCGCGATGGTAGGCTCAGAACGGTCGGAAATCGTTCGTCGAGTGCAATGGCATAAGCCTGCCTGACTGCAAGACTGACAAGTCGAGCAGAGACGAAAGTCGGTCATAGTGATCCGGTGGTCCCGCGTGGAAGGGCCATCGCTCAACGGATAAAAGGTACGCCGGGGATAACAGGCTGATGACCCCCAAGAGTCCATATCGACGGGGTTGTTTGGCACCTCGATGTCGACTCATCGCATCCTGGGGCTGGAGCAGGTCCCAAGGGTATGGCTGTTCGCCATTTAAAGCGGTACGTGAGTTGGGTTCAGAACGTCGTGAGACAGTTCGGTCCCTATCTGCCGTGGGTGTAGGAATATTGATAGGATCTGTCCCTAGTACGAGAGGACCGGGATGGACGTATCTCTGGTGGACCTGTTGTCGTGCCAACGGCATAGCAGGGTAGCTATATACGGACGGGATAACCGCTGAAGGCATCTAAGCGGGAAACCCACCTAAAAACGAGTATTCCCTATCAGAGCCGTGGAAGACTACCACGTTGATAGGCCGGGTGTGGAAGTGCGGCAACGCATGTAGCTTACCGGTACTAATAGCTCGATCGACTTGATCACTCCCATTTACAATATCCATCAAGCGTAGCTTGATGAAAACTTTGCCCCTCACGCCTTATTCACTTCGTGAATGGCTCCGGGTGGGCGGCGCAAAGGCGCCGGCACACAGTCGTGTGCTTATTGTTTATCAGCGTTTATCGCTGATTTATCTGCACGAAAGACAACCAGCTTCTCAAATTTGTGTTCTTCGCCGACCTGGTGGTTATGGCGGAGCGGCTGCACCCGATCCCATTCCGAACTCGGCCGTGAAACGCTCCAGCGCCAATGGTACTTTGTCTTAAGACACGGGAGAGTAGGTCGCTGCCAGGTCTGCCAAGAACACAAATCAAACTATCTTCTCAAATACATACAAAACACCCATAGCGCGGGGTGGAGCAGCCCGGTAGCTCGTCAGGCTCATAACCTGAAGGCCGCAGGTTCAAATCCTGCCCCCGCAACCAAATTCCCACGAAAATACATAAATCTCTCGATCATATCCGATGTTCGTATCTTTGCGAGCTGGCTCCTTCTTCTCGCAGAAGACCGTTCGACCTAATATCGATGCACGGAAGCGAGTTCTATACGCACGCACCGCAGCGCGCTCATAACCCCAAGGGTGGGCAGCAAAAAGAAACGATCCAGCGTAACAATCCCCCGACAACGCAACCAGGCACCAGCCAAAAACCAAATCAAAACCCGCCGCAACGCGGGCTTTTTTTTGACCAAAGCAGCCTAGGCAGCTGCAAAACCTCCCCGTCCCAACCATAACGACAAACTGATCTGCTTAAGCTATCAAACAGCCTCGTTATCAAAGGAAGACAATCGTGAACCTCGATCGCTCCGCGCTGGCTGATCTCAACATATTCGTGACAATCGTACGCCGCAAAAGCATGAAAATGGCTGCAATCGAGCTCGGCGTAACAACCTCAGCTATCAGTCATCGTATGAAAAATCGAGTGTGTCCGGAAGCCTGGCTCCCAATGCCCACTAAGTGAGGGACTTATTCATATTGATACCCGTCACATGAAATCCCGTTGCATCATAAACATGCCTGGCACGCGCGTTGTCAGCGGACTGTTTCGTGCTGGTGATATGTCAGGTGCAGATCGTTGAGCCTGTCTTGGTGCCCGGATTTATGCGGCTCAGCTCACTCGAATATCGGCCTATACGTTGAAGAAACTTTCAACTGCATCTTTATCGGGAACAAAATGGCTTCAGATTCATTTAGTTCGAGCGTTTGTCTGGGAATCACCGGATGATTTGCTGTGTCCAGGTTTCCGGTCGTCACAAATCGGGAGTCTGGGGCATATCGGTTTTCAACGATTGGAGTTCATTATGGGGATTTTCGATAAGATCAAGAACGCCATTTGGGGCGAGGCACAAGCGGCAACTCCTGAGGCGGAAACGGCTGCACAGCCTGCTCCGACACCGACCGCTTCCTCTACTGCCGCCGCTCCGGCGCCATCTGCATCCGCACCCGCTGCCGCGGGCGCTGTCGACGTAGGCGCCATTCTGGACGCTGCCGTTGCCAAAAGCGGCCAGAAGCTCAACTGGAAGACTTCGATCGTCGATCTGATGAAGGCTCTTGGCCTCGACAGCAGTCTGGAGCACCGCAAGCAACTTGCCAAGGAGCTGGGCTATACCGGCGACACAGGCGATTCCGCGACCATGAATGTCTGGCTGCACAAGCAGGTTATCCAGAAACTCAAGGATAATGGCGGTAAAGTTCCCGCCGGATTGTAATCAGGAGGGTTCCCGATGGGAAGCGCAGGAATTGGCTGGATTGCGGCGATCATCATAGGCGGCCTGGCCGGCTGGATTGCCTCCAATTTCATGAACAGCAATACCGGGATATTCATGAATGTCATTCTCGGTATCATCGGCGCAGCCGTAGCGAGTTTTATTTTCGGATTTCTCGGTGTTTCGTTCGGCGGCTGGCTGGGCTATCTGATCGCGGGCTTTATCGGTGCCTGCATATTGATATGGCTGGGCCGATTGGTAAGTTAGCAAAAAGGCGCCTTACGGCGCCTTTTTCTTTTGGTGCGTTATTTTCTTGCCCTATGCTGGGCGAGAAAAATACGGTCGTCGCGATTGGAACAAATGACTGCGAAGATGACCGCCAGAGCTGCGCCTAGAAACGTATCGAGGATACGTTCGGAAATCATACCATTGTGGGACACTCCGGGCATTGCCAGATAGGTCATCAAAAGCGCCATCGGAGTTACCAGAATCTGCCCCAGCGCATAATTGCTGCCAATAATGACTTCGGTGGCGAATTGCAGCCCGGCCAGGATTGCAATGACGCACCAGAGACTGGGGCCTTGCGCAAGCACCAGCCATGTAATCAAGGCGCCCAGAAGCGTACCTGCCATGCGTTGCAAGGCTCGGTTCATGCTGATGTGCAGATGCGCGCCCTGCATTACGGCGACAGCGCCCATGGCTGCCCAGGCTGGGTGGAGGGCGCCGAGAGCATAAGCGGTCAGCGCGGCAATTGCGGCACCAAGCGAAATCCGACCGGCGGCAATAAGCCGGTGAACTGTCGGACGTGACGGCTCGGACGGAAATGGCTTTTCCGGAGATGCCTGATGACGATACTTCTCGGTCAGGGCACAGATCAGGCAAGCGAGAGCCGAGACGATTGCTGTCGCGGCGGTACGCTCAAACACAACGTGCAGCGACGCGACCGGCGTCATGGAGGCACCGGCTGCGAAGATGAATATGAGCGCGCCGGGTGGTCCGAATTTGCCGGTAACGGTTATGAAAGAGAATATGCCCGCAGAAAGTGCCAGCAGCAAAAGCTGGCCGGGCAAGGGCAGGCCAACCCATGTGGCGAGCGACATGAAAAACACCGCGAGTGTCTGGCAGATCGCGCACAGGAGGACGATCCATTCGCGTTTTGCCTCCGGAGCAAACCGGCCGAACAATGCGACGAGCGAGCCAAGCGAGGCAAAGCCGATCAGATGCGACCACGAAGACAGGCTGACCAACGGAAGCGCGATGGCAACCGTGGCGGCAGCCTGAAGCCCGGCAAGCGATGAGTTTCGGAGCGATGGCTGGCCAGCAAGGGCGATGCTTTCTCGAAACTGCTGAGGCTTCAAAAGGTTATAGGCGGCGTGGCGCCGTCCTGAAAGAGATCGGTCCGCTTTCATTATTCTCGGTCCTGCTCGCGATCGGATTGCATCAGCGTCAGTCGGTGCTCAATGCTGTCAAAGCTGCGAAGCATGATTGCAATGTCATTGTCTGACAGATCGGCGAGCATTTCTTGCTCGCCCTTTGCCAGCTCCTGATGAATTTCGGCGACCCGCTTTTCCCCTTGCACTGTCAGATGAACCAGCCTTGCACGACTATCCCTTTCATCGACGCGGCGTTCCGCCAGGCCTTGCCGACATAGAATGTCGAGGAGGCGTACGAGGCTGGACCCATCTATGCCGACCAGGGCAGCCAGTTCCTTCTGCGTCAGGCCGCCGCCGGTCTGGTGAAGGTGGACAAGGGGAACCCAGGTCGCATCAGTCAGCCCGGCTTGGGCAAGGCGGATGTCGAGCGCACGTCGCCAGCGCCGTGCCAGCAGTGAAAAGCGAATACTGAATTGAGAGCGGGGAGTGTCTGAAATCATGAGGTCATTGAGATGCAATATAGTTTGAATTGCAAGTCAAATTATATTGCGGAATGCGAATGACAGTTGCCGGAACGGGATTAGCCGCTCCGGCTTATGGCCTGTCCCTATTGCGGTATGCGAGCGATGACTTTGATTTCAAAGTCGAAACCGGCGAGCCAGTTGACGCCGATAGCAGTCCAATTGGGGAAAGGTGGGGCGCTGAAAATTCGGTCCTTGACCTGCAGGACGGCCTCGAACTGGTTTTCAGGATCGGTATGAAAAGAGGTTATATCAACAATGTCATCGAAAGTGGCGCCGGCTGCCTTCAGTGTCGCTTCAAGATTATCGAACGCGAGTTGAACCTGCTTTGCGAAGTCGGGTTCGGGCGTGCCGTCGCTGCGGCTTCCAACCTGACCGGAGACAAACAGCAGGTCGCCCGAGCGGATAGCGGCGGAATAACGATGCTTGTCATAAAGGGCACTGCGGTCGGCGGGAAAAATTGTTTCTCTTCTGGTCATTTTCGTTTTCCTTTTTGATGCTGAGGCCTGCGTTATCGGAAGATTTTTGTATCTGCGGCTTCACAAACAACCGGGATATTTGATATACGTCACGTATACTAAATAGTCATATACGATCCGTATGTCAATTAATATACGGCGCGTATATCAAAAAAGGTGTGACGATGGCCATGAACCTGCGCATCAAGGCGATGGAAGAAAACCGGGTGAAGCTGATAGCGGCAGCCCGGAAGGCTTTTGCGGAAAAGGGTTATGCCGCCGCCTCTATGGATGAACTGACTGCGGAAGTCGGCCTGACACGTGGTGCGCTCTACCATAATTTTGGAGACAAGCGCGGGCTGCTGGCGGCTGTGGTCAGCCAGATGGATGGCGAAATGGCCGAACGTGCTCAAGAGATTGCTGCGCGGGCGGATAATCTGTGGGAGGGGCTTTTGGCGGAAGGGGTTGCCTATATCGAGGCGGCACTCGATCCTGATATCCAGCGCATCGTGCTGCTTGATGGACCGGCGTTTCTCGGCGATCCGTCACAATGGCCGAGCCAGAACAGTTGTCTGCAGGCGTCCCGGCAAAAGATTGCTCTTTTGATAGAGCAAGGCGTGCTGAAACCGGTTGACCCGGAAGCCGCCGCACGGTTGCTCAACGGGGCAGCATTGAATGCAGCACTCTGGATTGCCGCCAGTGAAGATCCGAAAGGGGTTCTTTCGAAGGCGATTGATGCCTTTCGAGCGCTTGCAACCGGCCTGCTTGCAAAGCCGGTTTAGATATCAGGTAGTCTGGATCGCAATCCGGTTGCCTTCGCTGTCCCTGATCTCCGCGACAAAGCCGTTTCCAACCGGTGTTTTCGGGAACAGCATTTCGCTGCCCTCTTGCACGGCCTTGGTGATGACGGTGTCCACATTGTCGACGTTGAAATAGATAATCGCGCCATGCACGGTTGGAATATAGACGTCGCCTTCGGCAAGCGCGGCACTCGCGCCATCCTTGCCTTCTTCAAAAGGGAAATAGGCCATTCTGTTTCCGTGTATCGTAACGACGTCACCAAAAGTCACTCCGAACACTGCGGAGTAGAATCGCATAGCCCTTTCAAGATCAGCTACCGGTATTTCCACATGAGCGATCAGGTTCATTCTTGCTCCGTTCTATCTAACCACATGGAATGTAAGCCATAATCAGTTCGGCTGCCACATCGCGGATGGAATTTGAATCCGGTTGACGGAGATGCGTTAATTGTTCAGTTTTTATTGACTTGGTATATTAGTGAAACATAACAAACGGATCCTGACACGGAGACCATATGGCGACTGAAGGACTTGGACAGACACTCGGGCCTGCGGTGGTTCTGCTTGCCGCCGGTGTCGTGGCGGTGCCGTTGTTTCGGAAACTGGGTCTCGGTTCTGTGCTGGGATATTTCGCTGCCGGTGCCCTGGTGGGGCCTTCGGTCTTCGGCTTCTTCACTGACCCCGCAACGATCCTGCATTTTTCCGAACTCGGCGTCGTCATGTTCCTGTTCGTCATCGGACTTGAAATGCGCCCTGGCAAGCTCTGGACGATGCGGCAGCAGATATTCGGTCTCGGTCTTGCACAGGTTCTTGGCTGTATCGCCCTTCTGACAGGGGCGGGGGTTCTTCTGGGCCTTTCTCCGATAACGGCCTTGATCGCGGGGGCTGGCTTCGTGCTGTCTTCCACAGCGGTCATCATGTCGATGCTGCAGGAGCGAGGCGAAATAGCCACGCCCGACGGCCAGAAGGCCGTTTCCATTCTCCTGCTCGAAGATTTGATGATCGTTCCGCTGCTGGCGCTCGTTGCTTTCCTTTCGCCTTCCCAGCATGAGTCCGGCGGAATCCTGGGCATTGCGACGGCCATTGGCGCCATTTTGCTGCTGATTGCTGTCGGTCGCTGGCTGCTTGATCCGTTCTTCTCCTTGCTGGCGCGTGCGAGGGCGCGCGAGGTTTTGACGGCTGGCGCACTGATCGTTGTGCTCGGGGCCGCCCTGCTGATGGAAGCGAGCGGCCTTTCCATGGCGATGGGCGCTTTCCTGGCCGGGGTCATGCTGTCCGGTTCCAGTTACCGGCACCAGATCGAAAGTGACATCGAGCCGTTCAAGGGGCTCCTGATGGGGCTGTTCTTTCTGGCTGTCGGCATGTCGCTTGATCTCGGCGTGGTTGCTTCGGACTGGCCCACGGTCCTCATCTTCCTCATTGCCTATGTGATTACCAAGGCAATCGGCATCTATGCCGTCGCCCGAATTTTCGGCTCCAGCCATCGTTCGGCGCTCGAACGGACGTTGCTCTTTGCGCAGGGCGGAGAATTCGCCTTCGTGCTTTACACGTCGGCATTCGGTAACGGGTTGCTTTCAGCACGCGACAATGCGCTGTTTTCGACTGTCATCATTCTATCGATGGCCGTGACACCGTTCGTGCTGCTTCTGGGTTCCCGACTTTTGCGCGAGGAAGCGCCTTCTCTCGAAGGCGTTGAAACCGCTCATAATCTCAAAGGTCGGGTGTTGATGATCGGTTTCGGGCGTTTTGGACAAATCGCGGCGCAATTGCTTCTTGCCCAGAGATCGGATGTTTCGATTATCGAAGCCGATCCCAACCGTATCCGTGAAGCCGGGCGGTTCGGTTTCAAGATATTTTATGGCGATGGATCACGTCTCGATATCCTGCATCATTCAGGTGCAGACGAAGCGGAAGTCATCATGATCTGCGTGGATGACCGAAAGACGGCCAATCGCATCGTGGAACTGGTCAAGTCTCATTTCCCGGCAGCAAAGATCATGGTGCGCTCCTACGATCGCACGCATTCCATCGAGTTGTTGAAAGCAGGTGTGGATTTTGAACTGCGCGAAACGTTCGAATCTGCACTGCTTTTCGGAAAGGAAGCGCTTTGCGAGCTTGGTCTGGATGAGAGTCTCGCAGAGGATACGCTACGCGATATTCGCATGCGCGATGCTGAACGGCTGACGGCACAGGTGCAGGGCGATATTTATTCGGGGGCCGATCGGCTGCTCACCGGCGTTCCTGTTCCTGAACCGCTGACGCCGCCCGGCAAGGTTACGAAGCTTGCCGGGGACGAAGGTTCAAACTGAACAATATGGATGGGGCGGGGAGCTAGTCCCGCAGCGCCATCTGAAGCTCGGCATGACGTCCCAGCCTCTGCATCAATTCGGTAAACTGGGGGGTGCGTTCAATCTGGCGTCCGTAATGTCTGCGCAATGCGGCGGTCAGTTCGCCTCTGCGTCCAAGCTGCTCGTCGGCAAAGCCGATCATCTGGGAGTTCGGCCATGCCTGCGGGCGAATGGCGACAAGGCGGGTGAAAAGGCTTTCTGCCGTCTCGTCCGGATTGGCCTGTGCCATAAGCGAAACCATTGCCGCCGTCGAGCGCGACACGCCCATATGGCAATGGACCAGCAGATGGCTCGGCGCTTGCGGGCTCTGTGCCGCCTGGAATTCCGAGCCGAACTGCAGGATCGCATTCACATGGTCGGGCGTTGGCATTGTGTGGTTGTCGGCTACGTTGATGATGTCGTGAAAACGCAGCGTTACACGATGGTGCTGCTCGAAAGTCTGAAACGCATCCAGTTCCGGAAGGTCCGGATCAACCAGCGAAAGAACATGGGTGACTTTGCGCGTCCGCTGATCGGGCAGTTCCTGAATTCCACACACAGTCAGTTGCGGGGCGAAATGCACAGTCATGCCAGTCTCCTTGAATTTCAGTTATGCTGTTCAGTTTGCATTGACGAATGGTGATACATCGGCGGGACGACATTTTCATGGCTGCTATCAGTCCCTTGGAAGCTGTCGTCTGGCCCATTCTCTTTCCGGAATTGCCCTGCCGATATTGTAGCTGAAAGAGCCAATCACCATTGTTTCCGCATCGACCTTGCATGTGAAGTCGATAGCATACCACTTGCGCTGGCTGCGAAAGGCGCCGTCGCTGACGGTCAGGCCGGTTGTCGAAACGGAGCCGCCTTCACGCGCAAGCATATCCGGAAAAGCACCGGCTTTATGGCGGCGCACCTGTTCAAGCGCTTCGATGCCGCAAATCTGGATGATCCGGTCCTTCGGCGCGAGCTTTCCCAGCGCCTGTTTCACACGAGGATCGGACATGGCGTCCTTCGAATAGATTTCACGCGCTCGCGTCAGTTTCTTGGCAGGCGTCGCCGGTTTGGGAGCATCGGCTTTTTGCTTCGGTGCTGTTTGAGTTTTTTCCGCGGCGGCCTGACCGGATTCAGATGGTTTCTCCGCTTGAAGAAGCTGTTCGGAAGGCTGGCCCTCCGTCACAGAAGGTTTTTCTTCCGCCTTGTCAGCATCCGTTGTGGCTGCAGTCTCGGAGGGTTCGTCCGGCTTCTGTATTTCTTCAGGCGCTACGGGCGGCAGGTCCTGCTCCGGCGGTGACTTCACGTCTTGCTTCGCCGAGGCAGATTCGAATGCCTGTGGCTGCGGTGGAGGGGCGGCCTGTTCCGGCGTCTTTGGTGTTTGCTGCTGAGGCTTCTTTTCAGGGGGCGGTGGTTGAACCAGCTCCACATTGACGCTTTGTTCCGAAGCCGGCGAAGGGAGTGCCGGAAGGCGAACCAGAAACAGAGTTGCCAGCACCAGATGCAGGACCACTGAGGCTGGCAAGCCCCAACCGGCCTCTTGCAAAACTCTTCTGGTGAACTGCAACATGGATCCAACGATCAGGGACTCGAAAGCTTTAATCTAGAGCGCATCCTGAAAAGTGTGAAACGGTTTTCGGGTAAGATGCGCGTCAAAATAAACAGTCAGAGACCGACATTCGGCCGGTCGATCACCTCACGCAGCGCAAAACTGGAATTGATCTTCACGACATGCGGAAGAGCCGAGAGCCAGTCGCGATGGATGCGCTCGTAATCCTCAAGATCACGCGCCGCAACGCGCAGAATATAATCATATTCCCCCGACATCAGATAACAGACAAGTACGTTGGGACAACGCTTCACTGCAGCCTCGAATTCGGCCAGCGTCTTGGCGAACTGTCCGGAGAGTGAGATATGGACAATTGCAATCATCCGGTATTCGAGCGCCTTCTGGGACAGGCGGGCATGATAACCGGCGATTACATCGCTTTTTTCCAGAATGTCGAGGCGACGCGAACAGGCTGAAGGCGACAATCCAACCTTCTCCGCAAGTTCTGCATTGGTGATGCGCGCATTGGCCTGCAATGTCCTGAGAATTGCAAGATCGATAGGATCAAGATTGCTCATTCGAAGAACCTTCGAAAAAGAGGGTCATCTGCACAATAATTCACTAAAAAACCTGCGCAGGCAAATCTTCTTTGCAAGGACATTGCAAGCCGCAGATGTTCTCATTTTCGGATCGACAACGACCCACGGCAAGTGGGCAAAAAATGAGAGGAACGCTTATGCGTGTCGGCTGCCCGAAGGAAATCAAGAACCATGAATATCGTGTCGGACTGACCCCCGCCGCGGTTCGTGAATATGTGGCCCATGGCCACGAAGTCTGGATTGAAACAAAGGCAGGTGCCGGTATCGGTGCCGATGATGCCAGCTACATCGCCGCTGGTGCGAAAATTGCCGCTTCTGCAAAAGACATTTTTGAGAAGTGCGACATGATCGTGAAGGTCAAGGAGCCACAGCCCTCCGAATGGGCGCAGCTTCGCGAAGGCCAGCTTCTCTACACCTATCTCCATCTCGCCCCCGACCCGGAACAGACCAAGGGCCTGCTCGCCTCCGGCGTGACGGCAATTGCCTATGAAACCGTAACGGATGATCGCGGTGGATTGCCGCTGCTCGCCCCGATGTCGGAAGTGGCGGGCCGTCTGTCGATACAGGCCGGTGCGACGGCGCTCCAGAAAGCCAATGGCGGCCTCGGTATTCTGCTGGGTGGCGTGCCCGGCGTGCTACCGGCAAAAGTCACGATCATCGGCGGTGGCGTCGTCGGGTTTCATGCGGCCAGAATGGCAGTGGGACTTGGCGCCGACGTGTCCATTCTGGATCGCTCGCTGCCGCGTCTGCGCCAGCTCGACGATATATTTAGCGGTCGCGTTCATACCCGCTATTCCAGCATTCAGGCGCTTGAAGATGAAGTCTTCTCTGCCGATCTCGTCATCGGCGCCGTGCTGATCCCCGGTGCCGCAGCGCCGAAACTCGTCACCCACGAAATGCTCTCGGGCATGAAGAAGGGGGCAGTTATCGTCGATGTGGCTATCGATCAGGGTGGCTGTTTCGAGACATCCCATGCAACGACACATTCCGATCCCACTTACGAAGTGGACGGAATCGTCCATTACTGCGTGGCCAATATGCCGGGTGCTGTTCCGGTGACCTCGGCGCACGCCCTCAACAATGCCACCCTTCATTACGGTCTGGCGCTTGCCGATCGTGGCCTGAGGGCAATTGCCGAGGACAAGCACCTGCGCAATGGCTTGAACGTTCACAAGGGGCGCATCACCAACAAACCTGTTGCTGAGGCGCTCGGTTATGAAGCTTTCGCGCCCGAAAGCGTTCTGAACGTGGCGTGAGGCTTTATAGGAACAGCGATGAAAAGGGACTGCGATGGCGCTTTGTGCCATCGCAGTAACAAGTAGTCCACTAATATTCCGGTGCGTCGGTCTTGCGTGGAACGGGAAAAAGCTGGATTAGGCTTTGATCTATATCCTGGCAGGAAAATCCCGTGCAGTTTAAATTTTCGCGATCGGCATTGTGTTTCACGCTGATGCTTCTGGCGCTACTTGCTCTGCTCGCGACAATGGGGGCAGGATTGGGCTGGATCAGAAGCTTCATCGGGGATGTGATCGCCGTCATCTTTGTCTATGCGGTGCTCAGAACCTTTATTGACGGAAACCGCCTGCTGCTGGCCTTGATCGCGTTTCTGACCGGGGTGGCGGTGGAATACGGTCAGTATCTTGCAAAGCAGTTCGATATCGTGATCGGAAACCCGGCCCTGCGTATTATTCTCGGAGCGACGCCGGATTGGCTGGACGTTCTGGCCTATGCGATCGGTGCCGGAATTGTCGTCGTGTATCTGCTGGCACGACGTCAGGTTAAAGCGTCAAACTAATTTATAGAAATTGTTGCACGACCTTGTTTTGAACAAGATGTGCACCTATATGGCTGTCATAGGCATTGCTTAAGAGCGCTGGAACGCGTCTGTCGCTCGCAATAGCCTTCATCGCTTGATGCTTTTGACCACGGATGTACTGGCACTGGTAGGAAAGCGATGATCAGGAAGGTCGGTGCGTTTTCGCCCCGGCCTTTTTTGTTGTCTGCAGTTTCGCGAGAATGAAGCAAAACGGCCTGCTGAAATCCTCAAGCAGGCCGTTTGGCTAGAAATTAAGCAGCCAGTGCTTCGTCTTCCGAGGTTGGGACTTCAGAAATCGTCTTCAGAACCTGCGAAGCGATCTGGTATGGGCAGCCCTGCGAGTTCGGGCGGCGATCTTCCAGATAACCGCGATATCCATCTCTGACGAATGCGTGTGGAACGCGGATCGAAGCGCCACGGTCGGCAACGCCATAGGAGAACTTGTTCCATGGTGCGGTTTCATGCTTGCCGGTCAGGCGCATGTGGTTGTCCGGGCCGTAAACGTCGATATGGTCCTGCAGGTTCTTGTCGAACTGAGCCATGAGCGCTTCGAAATAGTCCTTGCCGCCCACTTCACGCATATACTTGGTCGAGAAGTTGCAGTGCATGCCCGAGCCGTTCCAATCGGTATCGCCGAGCGGCTTGCAATGGAATTCGATATCGATTTCGTACTGTTCGCAGAGGCGAAGCAGGAGATAACGGGCCATCCAGATCTGGTCGGCGGCGTTCTTGGAGCCCTTGCCGAAAATCTGGAATTCCCACTGGCCCTTGGCCACTTCAGCATTGATGCCTTCGTGATTGATACCGGCATCGAGGCAGAGATCGAGATGTTCCTCAACGATCTTGCGGGCGATGGAGCCGACATTCTTGTAGCCGACGCCGGTGTAATATGGACCCTGCGGGGCAGGGAAGCCCTGTTCCGGGAAGCCGAGCGGACGGCCATCCTTGTAGAAGAAGTATTCCTGCTCGAAACCGAACCATGCATCATCGTCTTCAAGGACGGTTGCGCGGCTGTTGGATGGATGCGGCGTGATGCCATCCGGCATCATGACTTCACACATCACGAGAACGCCGTTCTTGCGTGCGGGATCAGGATAGATCGCGACCGGCTTCAAGACGCAATCGGAGCTGCGGCCTTCGGCCTGCATCGTCGACGAGCCGTCGAAACCCCAGAGCGGCAGTTGCTCAAGTGTCGGAAAAGCGTCGAATTCCTTGATCTGCGTCTTGCCGCGCAGTCCGGCAGCAGGGGTGCATCCATCGAGCCAAATGTATTCGAGCTTGTACTTGGTCATCGCTAGTCTCTCTGTCATCCTCGGTTGATCGATCACCACAAGTCATGCGGTGTCGCGCGGCTCGGTGTTCGATTTAATAGAAGCAAGGACCGTGCCAGTTTCAAATTTGACGCATTTCCACGGTGACACAGGCGCAAGCGATAAAGCGGGCAAAATTTACACAACGGAAAGCGGAGAATGTCTGCTCAAAAAACAGGCAACAGATTAGAATTTCATCACGCCTGAAATACCGGGTGCGTCATCCCTGTCTTGACACCTGTCATTCAAGCCCAGAACCCCCTGAAATTCAAAGGCATAAAGCAAAATCGAACAGGCGGACAGAATAAGTCGTTGGACGCTCCGGCCACCATTCTTCACCTTACCTTCAAACAAAAGGGGAGTGACTGATGGCACGTTCGATCAACAGAAAATCGGCTTTTCTGGCAAGTTTAGCGTTGAGTGTTTCGGCAATGACTGTTTTCGCAGCCAATGCTGCTGAAATCACGGTGATGGGTTATCGCGGTGCATTCCAGGATAATTACGTCAAGGCCGTCATCGAACCATTCCAGAAGGAACATCCCGACATCAAGGTCACCTATTACGGTGTGCAGAATGCAGCGACATCGCTCGGCAACATGCGCGCCCAGAAGTCCTCTCCCCAGACGGATGCGGTCATCTATGACCTTTCGGTCGCCAAGATCGCCGATGAGGAAGGGCTGGTCGAGAAGCTCGATCCGGCATCGCTCAAAAATTATGCGGATGTCGCCGACCTCGGCAAGGAACTCGCAGGCGCTGCAATTCCGATCACATATGACACGCTTTCGCTTCTTTATAACAACGATGCATTTGCGCAAGGTGCACCGGATAGCTGGGAAGCGCTCTGGGACAAGCAGCAAAGCGGCAAGGTTATCATTCCGGCACAGGGCGGCGGCGATATTCAAGCCATCCTGCTTACGATCATCGCGAACCGTCTCGCTGGTGAAGACGACTATACGAAGACTGTGAAGCCGGGCGTCGACAAGCTGGTGGAGCTGGCGCCTGCCGTGCAGACGTGGGAACCGAAGCCCGATGCCTATACGCTGGTTGCAAACGGCACCGCAACCTTGTCCATCGGCTATAATGCCCGCGCCCAGTTCTACTTTGACCAGACCGGCGGAAAGCTTCAGTCGGTAGGCCCGAAGGAAGGCACGGCTGCGCAAGTGAATGTCATCAGTGCGATTGCCAACGGCAAGAACATGGATGCAACCAAGACATTCATCGACTATGCGATAAGCCCCGAGACGCAGGCCCGGTTCGCCGAGATCATGTTCTATGCGCCATCGAACATGAAAGCGGACGTGAACGACGAAACGAAGAAGCGCATTCCGTACATGGATGCGGCTCAACGCGAAAAGCTCATTCCGGTCAACTGGATGACCATTGGCGATATGCGCGACAAGCTGCTCAATCCCTGGCGTCGCCAGATCATTCCGGCTGGTCGTTAAAACTCTACCTCACCCTGAAATTCACGCTTCCGCCCCGTTTCTCCGGGGCGGCAACGACCCCTCACAGGTTTCGATATGGTAGCAGAAAGCTCATTTCTACAGTTGAAGGCCCTCACCAAGCTTTACGGTAACAACTACCGGGCAGTGGACGATCTTCATCTCGATCTGCCGCGCGGAAAACTGCTTGGCCTCCTCGGTCCATCCGGTTGCGGCAAGACGACGACTTTGCGCATGATTGCAGGTCTCGCCTCGATCTCGGACGGCAACATCCTGATTGATGGCAACGATATTTCGCACAGGCCGCCCCATCAGCGCGATATCGGTCTGGTTTTCCAGAACTACGCCCTGTTCCCACACATGACCGTGGCCGAAAATGTCGCTTTCGGTCTCGATATGCGTAAGGTCGGCAAGGCCGAAGCAAAGAAGCGCGTTGAGGAAGCACTCGAAATGGTGCGGCTTCCCGGCTACGGTTCGCGCAAGCCCAAGGAGATGTCCGGTGGTCAGCAGCAGCGCGTGGCGCTGGCGCGTGCGCTGGTCATCCGTCCGCGCATTCTTCTGCTGGATGAGCCCCTGTCCAATCTGGATGCGAAGTTGCGCGACGACATGCGGATCGAAATCCGCGAGATTCAGAAGCGCCTCGACATCACGACGGTTTTCGTCACGCATGATCAGGTCGAAGCACTGACAATGTGCGACGTCGTCGGCGTGATGGATAGCGGCAAGCTGGCACAGCTCGGCTCGCCGGAAGAAATCTATGAGAAGCCATCCTCCCTGTTTGTGGCCAAATTTGTCGGACGCGCCAATGTCCACAATTGCGAGATCGTTGACGAAAATGTCTGCCGTCTGGGCAGCGGCACCTATCGCTGCAACACGCATGGAAAGTCACGCGGGTCAGGGCAGATCGCCATTCGTCCGCATCGCATCAATCTCACACCCAACCGCGATCGCAATCTTGTCAGTGTCGTAACCAACAGCGCCCACGGCGTGGTCGAGCGCACGACCTATATCGGTGACATCGTTCAATATGACATCGAGATTGAGGGCGCCTGCCTGAAAGTAGAAGTGCCAACCGCCAGTGCAGGACATGCATTCCATACCGGCGACCGGCTGCTGTGCGAATGGAAGCCGGAAGACATGCTGGTTTTCGGGAGCTGATGTCATGACAGCGATCACATCGACCGACATCATCCCGGCAAAGTCATCAAGGCGCAGACGCTACAGCCTCGTCGCCGTTGCGCTTCTTCTGCCGATGGCCTTGATCAATCTCATTGCCTTCATTGCGCCGGTTGCCCACCTGGCGCAGATATCCTTCCTGCAGAGCGAGAGCGGCGGTGTCCTGACAGACCGCTATACGTTCGAGAATTATATCAATTTCTTCACCGACAGTTTCAATTGGGGTCTGGTGTTCAACTCGCTCTGGCTGAGCGCGTTCATCACGCTGGCAACGCTTATCTGTGCCTATCCGATTGCGCTTTTCCTGCACCGTGTTTCGCCGGTCTGGCGCAACTTCCTTTTCGTGGTGACGGTCTCGCCGCTGCTCGTCAGCAGCGTGGTGCGCACCTATGGCTGGATGGTGCTTCTCGGCGATCAGGGACTTGTCAATGGAGCCTTGATGAACCTCGGCATCATTTCCTCCCCCATCAGGCTCGTCAACAATACGCTCGGCGTATTCATCGGGATGGTGGAAATCCTGATCCCCTATATGGCGCTGTCGTTGATTGCCGGTTTCGGGCGCCTGAATGCCTCGCTTGAGGAGGCTGCGGCATCCCTCGGCGCCAATGCCTTCACGCGGTTTCGCCGGATCATCCTGCCACTCACCTTGCCGGGCATCGCACTTGGCTGCCTGCTTTGCTTCGTGCTGGCAATCAGCTCCTTCATCACACCGAAATTGCTTGGTGGCGGGCGCGTGTTCCTGCTGGCGACGGAAATCTACGACCAGGCTGTGATCCAGCTTGAATGGCCGCGAGCCGCCGCAACCTCCGTCATTGTCCTGATCATTTTCGGTCTCGCTTTGATGGTCTATTCCCGCATCGCACGTCGCATCGACTGATTGGCAAAGGAGAAACGAGATGATTGGTTCAACTTCATTGCCATTCCGCCTACTGGTCGGCCTGCTCTATCTGTTCCTGCTGGCCCCAATTCTGGTCGTCGTGCCGCTATCGTTCAGCAACGACAACTATCTCACCTTTCCGCCGCAGAGCTGGGGTGTGCGGTGGTATGCGGAAATGCTGCATCATGAAACGCTCATTCAGGCGTTCTGGATCAGCCTCGGCATTGCATCGGTCGTCACCGTCCTGTCGCTTCTGGCAGGTATCCCGGCGGCCTATGCCATCCGCCGTTATCAGTTCCGTGGACGCGAAGCGGTGCTGAACTTCTTTACCGCGCCGCTGCTTCTGCCTTCCATCGTGCTTGGCCTCGCCATTCTGCTGGTCTTCGTGCGGCTGGAACTGCTCGGCACGTTCACCGGTCTGGTGATCGCCCATCTGATCGTGACGACCCCTTACGTCATCCGCATCATGATAACGGCGTTCTCGACACTGCCGCCATCGGTTGAAGAGGCGGCCACGATGCTGGGTGCGTCACCGTTCACCGTGTTTCGTCGCATCACCCTGCCGTTGATGATGCCGGGTCTGGTGGCAAGTGCCGCACTGTCCTTCCTTCTGTCCTTCGATGAGGTGGTGATCTCGCTCTTCATCACCGGACCGCGCATGACGACGCTGCCGGTGGAAATCTTCAACTATGTCGAAAGCCGCACCGACCCGATGACCGCTTCCATCTCGGTCGTGCTGATCGCGGCCACGCTGCTCATCATCTTCGTCATCGAACGCACACTCGGATTGTCACGCACAATCGGCAAATAACCTCCCAACTGAAAGTGACTGCAAGCATGGAAAATATCGCCCTCTGGATGTCGCAACCGCATTTCAGCTATCTCGAAATTGCCCGGACCTGCGGCTTCTCATCCTTCGTGCTGGAACTCGAACACGGAACCTTCGACCTGTCGACGCTGGACCAGTTTCTGGCTTTCACCAAGGCGCAAGGTCTCTCCACCCTGACGAAGGTGCTGGCACCGACGCCAGAAGCCATTCAGCAGGCGCTGGACTTCGGATCGGATGGCGTCATCGTTCCGCATATCCTCGGTGTAGAACATGCGCATCAGGTTACGAAGGCTGCAAAATATCCGCTGGTCGGCACGCGTTCTTATACGGGTGGCCGCATTTTCGGCTATGCCCGCCCGGCGACCGATGCCTTCGAAAAAGAGAACAGGCGCACCAAATGCTTCGCCATGATCGAGACGGCGGAAAGTCTTGCCGACGTCGAGAAGATTATCGCGCTTGATACGGTTGACGGCTTGTTTCCCGGCCCTTCGGATCTGGCGCTTGCGCGTGGTCGGGGAGCCTACGCTTTCAATGATGACGACAAGGCCGATCTGCGCCGCTGTGCGACGGCTGCACGCGCTGCCGGGAAGCCATGGATCATGCCCGCCTGGACTGAAGCCGAACGGCGCTTCGCACAGGAAGAGGGCGCCGCGATGTTGGTCGTCGCTACCCAGAACATGACGCTTCGCCAGGGCATGGTTTCGACTGTGAACATGCTGAAAAACGAAGCCCTGGTTGCCTGACTGAACTGAATACCCACTCATTCGCTGGAGGAAGAAATGAAGATTAGCCTGATCCAAACGAGCCCGCAGACCGACAAGGCAGACAACCTGCGTATTACGCGGGGATTGATGGAAGATGCCGTGCGCACGGATTCTCCGGACCTGATCGTGCTGCCCGAGTATTTCGAATATTACGGTGGTACTCCGGAAGAAAAACTTGCGGCAGCCGAGAGCGTTCCCGGTGGCCCTGCCTACAAGATGGCGCAGGACTTTGCTCGCGAGCACAAGGTCTTCGTCCATGCCGGAACCTTGATGGAAAAGGTTCCAAACGAAAAGCGCATCTACAATTCCACCTTCGTCTTTAATCGCGAAGGCAAGGAGATTGCGCATTATCGCAAGATCCATATGTTCGACATCGTCGGGCCGGATGGGACGGCATATAAGGAATCCGCAACCGTCAAGCCGGGCGAGAATGTCGTCGTCTATGACCTCGACGGGTTCAAGGTCGGCTGCGCGATCTGCTACGACATCCGCTTTGCCGAACTTTATCTGGAGCTGGAAAAGGCCGGTGCCGATGTCATCGTGCTTCCCGCCGCATTCACGCTGCAAACCGGCAAGGACCACTGGGAAGTGCTGGCGCGTGCCCGTGCCATCGAAACCCAGACCTATTTTGCCGCCTGCGGCCAGACCGGCAGCACGGTTTCGAATGGCGAACGGCGTCATACCTATGGTCACTCGCTCGTCTGCGATCCGTGGGGCCACGTTGTGGCGCGCGCGTCAGACGGTGTCGGCTTCGTGACGGCGCGCATCGAGCGCGCGCAGATCGAACGTGTGCGTTCGCTCATCCCCATGGTCAGCCATCGCCGTATCGGCAAGCAGTTGCAAGCCTGCGCATAGGAGGCGTCATATGTATACGATCAATCCCATGCCGGAGCAGGTTGCTGCCGGTGACCTCCAGCTTCTGTCGGGGGTCGAGACAGCCACTGTCGGACACTGGCGCTTCTTCGGTTTCATGCACCGTTCCATCCAGCCGCTCCTCCCGAAGCGCCGTGTGGTCGGCACTGCCGTCACCATCGCCATACCGGGCCCGGATTCCACCCTGCTTCACCACGTAACCGGAATGCTTCGCCCCGGCGATATTCTGGTGGTGGATCGGATGGGCGACGACCGCTATGCGTGCTGGGGCGGCGGTGTGACCATCGCTGCGAAGGCCTCGGGTGCGGTTGCTGGCATCGTGGATGGCCCGTGCACGGACCTGACGGAAATCGAGGATTCCGATTTTCCGATGTGGGCGAGGGGTATCTCGCCCATCACCACCCGGCTCTATGATCTGGGCGGTGGCATCAACATTCCGGTCTCTTGCGGCGGTGTGGTTGTCAATCCCGGTGATGCCATTCTGGCCGATGAGAGCGGGGTTCTGGTCCTGCCGCGGGACGAAGTGAACGCGGTTGCCTCGCGCGCGCTCGATATACAGGACAAGGGAAAGGTGCGTGAGGCTTCGGTGAAAACCGGCCTCAAGCTCGGTGACGTGTCTGGCGCCACCAAGAAAATTCTCGCCCACGCGGGAAGCTGATCCGATACGGGCCGGTTTCGGCCGGCCCTGATCATTTGTGGGATTGAATATGACTATTTGCTTATTTTCATCCCGCAAGTGTCTTAGAAGGAAAGGACGAATCTGATTGCCCGCAGCGCGATAAGGGACTTCAAGAAACGCAGGCGCGCGGGTGATTGAAATGGGAAGGGACATGCCCGTCCATGAATATCCGTTTTCTGGAAACGGTGATCTGGTTGTCGGAACTGCGTAATTTCCGGGCGACGGCGGCTCGCCTCAATATGACCCCGGCGGCGATATCCAATCGTATCGGCGCGATGGAGCAGGAACTGGGGTTCCGGCTCTTCGACCGCGATGCCCGCGACGTCAATCTGACGGCGGAAGGCGAAGCCTTTGTCGAGGGCGCGCGCGATGTCGTACGCCGTTATCATGATCTGGTGGAAAGTCTGAGTCCGCAAAACGGGCTTGAAGGCACGCTGAAGATTGGCATCGTTCCGAGCCTCGCCATGACCATATTGCCGGGCATTCTCGATATCGTCCGCCAGCGCTACCCGCAGATACGCATCTCGATCACGACCTCCTCATCGAAAGGGATCGTGCAGAAGCTGGAGCAGCGGGAACTCGACATCGTTTTCGCCATCAAGCCCGAGCCTACGCCCAACCTGCGCATCGTCGACATATGCACTTTCGGCATGTTCTGGATATCGCGCAGCAATCAGTTTCCGGGCGGGGCTGAAGACATGCTGTCACGCGATGACCTGCTTGGCTGCAATCTCATTTCCTATGAGAGCGGTTCCTATAATTATCAGCAGATCATCAATTATTTCACGGAAGAGCGCCTGAAAGACGCGACCGTTCATTATTCCAATTCGCTCACCACGACGATCAACATGATTTCAGCTGGTGTCGGTATTTCCGTCATTCCGCCGGTGGTGATCCAGAAAGAGCTTCGGACAGGTGAGCTGCAGGTGCTGAATACCAATGCCGTTTTCCCGGCGACGAGCTATAGCGCTATTTATCTCGAAAGCGCAGCGACGCGCCTGATCACGCTTGTGGCCAATATCGCCCGTGAAGCCGGGCGCAATTTCAGCGGCAATTTCAGTGATAGTCTGGCCTATCAGGACTAGCGCGCAGCTTTCCGTTCAGGCTGGTTTCAGGCTCTGCGTGGGCATATCCCCGCAATAAATGCTGATGATCTCTTCGGCGACCAGGCGCTGCAACTCCCAGAGATTGCGGTCGCGGATGCCTTTTTCTTCCAGATGCTTGACGGTGAGATAGAGATATTCGGCGCAGGAGCCCATATGCCCGCAGGCGCGCGCAAGCAATTGTGCCACGGAGGTCAGGGGCATGTTGTCCGAAAGCCTGTCTCCACGCGGTCCGGCCCAGAAAACGAGCGCACGTACTGGCCCATTCTCGGTGTCGATCGAAACCCAGCGGATGGAATAGGCATCGTCAATCGAACTGATTTCGCGCCGGATCATTCGGCGCAATTGTCCAAGGCGGTCCTCATCGGACAGCCGGAAAGCAATACCCTTGCAGCTGCCGCCCGGTCGAAGCGCCAGCATAAGGCCCGGCTGGGCCATCGTTGCGCGCCAGCGGGTCAGCCGAAGGCAGAATGAACGGTGCCAGCCGCTCGCCGTTCCGGCGCGCGAGTCCACCGCCTCGAAATCCGGCTTCCAGATCAGGGAGCCATAGGCGAAAACCCAGAGCGGGTTGTCTCCTGCTTCGTGAAAGAGCTGTTCCGCCAGTTCATCGACCTCATTGTCGGTGATCGGTGCCCGGCTCGGATCAGGGCCGCGATCAACCTCAAGCCGAAGGCTCAGCGAAACGAGCTCCTCGGTCAAAGCCATACGGGACAGATCGGCAGAAGGCGCGGCGTATTCAGGCTGATCGTAATTCTGGGTCATTCTTTCACGGCAAAGCATGTTCATGGATGCGTCGCCTCAGATACTCGCATTTTTGCGCATATCATCAAGCTGCCGCAATGATGAAAACAACAATTCCCGGTCTCGCAGATGTTCTTCGTAGAGAGACACGAAAATGGAATTCGTCGTTACATGTGGCTCAGGCGCGGACTGGGCGCGTCGCAAGCTGTTGTTGGCCTTGCGCTTGGCATCTTCGACTTTGGCAAGCAATTCCTGAAGCCTGCCGGAATTGCCAAACGCACGAACACCGGCTTCCGGTGCGCCTGAGGCGACTGTATTCGATGTCGAGTGGATCATGGTCTGCATCTCCAATGGCAAGATATAGAGCTGATCGTGGAGTCTATTTATGATATAATGATGTTATAAAATGTACTAAATTACATTCTTGTGATGTTGTGTTTCGGGCATTGTTTTTAAGAATAATTCTATTTCTTGCTAGGAGGATTTTTAGCACTGTCGCCCCGTTGAAAACGAGGCATTCAATGCCAAAACATCCAGTGAACAAGGAAAATTCGCGTGGTAGTGCTGCGCTCGGACAGATTCCGGGATGCGCGGGCAGCTGGCATTTGAGACCGGGATATCAATCAGCGTCATGATTCATGAAGGGGAGCATATCGACCGTGTCGATTGTCGTCGGCTCGACGGGCTTGCCGTCTGGCTTGGCAAAAATCATCACTGCAAAACAGTAGATCAGAAACACTGCCACGCCGATAGCTAGCAGGCTGGCAAATATGAGTGGCCAATCAATCATGGCCGACACCTTGGCGCAGTTTTCGCGTCAACTCAACCGTCTGTTGCGATGGGAAAGCCTTAACGCTAGCCTGTAAAAGAGAGCGGCAGGTTTTGACCGGAGGCTGGATGTCGGAAATAAAAACACTGGGATCCAGACGGGTCTACGAAAATCGTTGGATGAAGGTTCGCGAGGACCGCATTGTTTATCCGGACGGCAGCGAAAGCATTTATGGCGTTGTCGAGAAAAACGATGCCGCAATGATTTTCGCAATGGATGACGAAGACGGCGTCTATTTAGTGGAACAGTTCCGCTATCCCGTCGGGCGCCGCTTCTGGGAACTGCCGCAAGGGGCCTGGCAGGAGCAGGAGAACGTCGATCCGCTCACTTTGGCTCGCGGAGAACTGCGAGAGGAAACCGGGCTGACCGCTGAGGAAATGGTCTATCTCGGAGAGACTTACGAAGCCTACGGCTTTGCGGCTAACAAGTGCCATATCTTTCTCGCTACAGGGCTGAAAATGGGAAAGCCCAACCTCGATGCCGAAGAGCAGGGGCTCATCTGCCGCCGCTTTCCTATCGGGGAAGCCGTCGAGATGATCCTTCGTGGCGATATCAAAGATGCGAGTACTATTGCCGCCTTCGGGCTTCTGCGCCTGAAAGGGATTATCTGAAGCATACTGCGCGGTAACAGGGAGCGCCCACTGAAATCAGTGGGGCAATCTCCACAGCAGATACAGGCCTACGACCGTTGAAAAAATGACGCCTGACCACAGCCAAATCTGATCGGCAAATAACAAGCGCGTCATTTTCTGTGGATCTCGATCCAGGTAATGCCGAAGACAACAGCGCTGACGGCCAGGATCGCTGTTAACTCAATCCAAAAAATCAACTGCATGGCGATGTCCTCCAGCGTGGTTAACAAACAACTAATGAAAAGGTTCACTCAGCCGGGTGAGTTTCATTGACATCATGACATCATGATGTCACTATCTCTAGATGAAAATCGCAGAAGATCATGCTCCGCTCTATGCCAAGGTGGAAACATCGCTGGCGGACGATATTTCGGCCGGTGCTCTGCCTGCTGGCAGTCAGCTTCCTCCAGAAGATCGCCTGATCGAACGTTTCGGAGTCAGCCGGACGACCGTTCGCAAGGCCATTGAGAATTTGGTCGCGCGTGGCCTTGTCGAAATTCGTCGCGGCAAGGGAACCTTCGTTGCCCAGCCCAAAGTCACGCAGGAATTGACGGAGCTGACCGGTTTCGTCGAAGACATGCAGGCGCTTGGCCGCGCGCCGACGGCACGATTGCTTGACACGGAGATAGTGCCAGCCGATGCAGACATTGCGCGCCAGCTCGCTCTGCCGTCCGGAGCTCTGGTGATGCGGATCCGGCGCGTTCGGCTTGCCGACGGCGTCGCCATGTCTCTGGATGAAACATATCTGCCACGTGAAATCGGTGAGAAGATTGTTACGCACGATCTGGACGTCGAGCCGATCTTCACACTGCTGGAAGACAAATATGATCTGCCGCTTGTCGAGGCGGAGTATCGGCTGGAGGCTGTCACTGCTTCGCCAGATGTTGCGGAGGCCCTCGCAGTCGAGCCGGGCAGCGCTGTCTTCCTGATCGAGCGCACGTCCTACACCGAGGGGCATCGGGCAATCGACTACGAAAAGCTTCACTATCGCGGTGATCTCATCAGCTTTGTCACTCGCCTGGCCCGGCGACCGCGCGGCCAAAAATAGCCGGGGGTGAAATGTTGGCTTTATGGCTGTTCATAGCGGCTTTCGGGGCAAGCGCGCTCGGTGGCGTGCTGGGCATGGCAAGCGGCATCTTCATCGTGCCAGCGCTTACGCTGTTTTTCGGCGTGGATATTCATGTCGCTATCGGGGCGAGTATTGTTTCGGTTATCGCCTGTTCTTGCGGCAGCGCGGCTCCGCTTTTGAAGCGACGGCTGACCAATGTCCGGCTTGCGGTCGTTCTTGAGACGGCAACCACGCTTGGCGCGCTGACCGGCGTGTTTCTGATCGGAATCGTTTCGACTTCGGTTCTATATGGTTTGTTCGCAGCCATTCTGGTGCTTTCTGCAAAGCAGATGCTGGTACGGCGGCGCGACGAAATCGGCGCAACGATGCCGGATGCGAAGAGCCTCGCAACAAGCCTGCGACTGAATTCCAGCTTTCCCGATCACATATCCGGGCAGGAGGTGCACTATCGCGTCGGCCATGTTCCGCTGGGCATGGCGCTGATGTATGGGGCGGGACTGGTCTCGGCCCTTCTGGGGATAGGCTCGGGTGTTTTGAAAATCCCGGCGATGGACACCGCCTTGAAACTTCCTATCAAGGTCTCGTCCGCCACCTCCAATTTCATGATCGGCGTGACGGCTGCTGCAAGCGCAAGCGCGTATTTTGTTCGCGGTGACATCGATATCGGGATCACGGGACCGATTGCGCTTGGTTCGGTCATCGGTGCGCTGGTCGGCGCCCGCCTGCTGATGAGCCTTCCGGCGGAAAAACTGCGCATCTTCTTTGTCGTGGTTCTCCTTGTTCTCGCGGTCCAGATGCTTCTGAGCGCTTTCGGTATAGAGATCTCTGGAGGCTTAAAATGAAAGTTACCGCAGACGCCGGACGACGGGACAAAATCATTGCAGCGCTTCTTTGGTATGGCACATGGTTCGCTTCTGCCTTGATCGCGGTCGGAGTCGTTATGACTTCTATTGAACCGACGTCGCTTGCACTGAACGGCTATGACATCGTGAAAGCTGGCATTGCGGTATTCATTCTCCTGCCGATCATCCGGGTCGCGCTGACGATGTATCTTTTTCTGCGCGAGCGTGATTACGTCTACACCGTCATTGCCGCAACGGTTCTGCTGATTATCGCAACCGGCATCGTCGCGGACTTTCGCTAATCCCGATAAATCGCGTGAAGCATAAGCAATATGGCTTGCATCGGCGTGCGTGGGCTGATTTTCTGCTCGCAAAGCCGAAAGCATCGACCCTGATCCGTCGCACGCTCCGGACAAAAGCGGAGGGGACGGGATGGCCACTGGATTGGCAAAGCGACTGGCGGCATTTGGCATGGTTATCCTGCGCGAGGCGATCGGCGTCTACTGGACGCTCGTCAAGATCATGCTGCCGGTGATGGTGCTGACGCAGCTGGCAATCGAGATGGGCTTGATCAAAGCCATTTCTCCTGCCTTCGCTCCCGTCATGCAGTTCGTGGGGCTGCCGCCTGAAGCCGGTTTTGTTTGGGCTATGAACCTGCTGGTTGGCGTGTGGAGCGGGGCAGTGGTGATGTTCGCCGTCTTGCCGGTCGACACGCTCACCACAGCTCAGGTGACGATCCTCGGTTCGCTTTTCCTCTTCGCTCATGCTCTTCCCATCGAACAGCGTATCGTACAAAAGGCCGGCCCGCGCCTGATAGTCTCGACGCTGATACGGCTTGTTGGCGGACTTGTTTTCGCATGGGGGATCAACCTGATTTCCAGTCATACCGGCTGGCTGGCAGAACCGGCTGCACCGAGCTGGGTGCCGGGCCATTACGATTCAAGCTGGAGCAGCTTCGTCGCCGATACGGCCTCCACGCTGGTCTGGATATTTATCGTCCTGCTCGGTCTGGTGGCCGTGCTGAGAACAATGGACGCGCTGGATGTGACACGCTTCCTCAACCTGCTTCTTTCACCCTTGTTGCGCTTGCTCGGCATATCGAAGAATGCCGCGCCATTGACCGTGGTCGGGCTGGTGCTGGGACTGTCCTATGGTGGAGGTCTCATCATCCGTGAATCACAGCGCGGACACATTCAACCTCGGGACGTCTTTCTCGCGTCGAGTTTCATGGGGCTGTGCCACAGCCTGATCGAAGATACGCTGATCGTGGTGGCTCTTGGCGCGGATATCTATGTCGTCCTGTTCGGTCGATTGATTTTCTCCATTGTTCTGGTCGCGATATTTGCCAGACTTCTGCGCGGAACGGGCGACGCCTTCTTCTTCCGTTTCCTTTATCGGGATACACTGCACGGCAAATCCCGATTGCACTACGGGGCAACAGTTGAACAGCCAGCAGATTCATCGCGCTGAGCTATTATTTTATCTGACAGGTATCGTCCGGAATTTCATTCTTGAGCATTCTTGCTCGGAATGAGCGCATCGATGACACTGGCAAGCTGCATGTCACGTTCACCTGCCTCCATGGTACGCCTGAGTACTTCAAGCACAGTTGCAGCGGCGCTGCGGGCTGCCTCGATCAATGTTTTTCCGCGCGTAAGCTTGGCAGTCAGAAGGCCGGTGAAAAGGTCACCAGTCCCGACAGGTACGATCGGCAGGCGCGGCGATATCAGTCGCGTGCGGGTCTCGTGGTCGAAGACGATGTTTTCCAGCAAGCCTTCAGGAGTGTCGGCAAGTTCGCAACTGGTCACAACCAGCTGCGCGCCGTGAAGTGCCTGCACACGCCCCGCCGCGGTTTCAAATGCAGCCCAGGAGGTTACATCTGTCTGTGCGATAAGACCCAATTCGAACTGGTTGGGTGTCAACAGATCGGCTAGCGGAACAAGCCGTTCAACGATACATTCCACCACCTGATCGGCAACGAAGATCCCGAGGTTCATATCGCCCATGACCGGATCGCAAATGTATTTTATGTCGGGATTGATCTGGCGGGCGCGTTCGACGAAAGCGGCGACCACATCCCCGTTTGCCTGAGAGCCGAGATAGCCGGAAACAATATAGTGGCTTGTTTCAATCAATCCGCGCTCTTCGACACCGCGCAGAAGATCGCCGACCAGTTCGGATTCGAGAACCCGCCCGCGCATGGTTTCGAAATGCGGATTGTTGGACAGCAAGGTCGTGGGGACTGCAGCGACATTCAACCCATGGGCCTGCATGGGCAGAACCGCAGCGCTGTTGCCGACATGCCCGTGCACAACCTGGCTCTGGATTGAAATGATGGAAGTGGTCATTCCAGTGCTTTTAGCAGTCATTTTGCAACTCCTTCGCTCACGCTCAATTCGGTCCGTTCACGACGCGGCAGACGACCGTTGAGAACGATATAGGCAACCAATCCGATTATCAGTCCCCAGAAAGCACCGCCGATGCCGAAGAGATTGATGTTTGCGGCGGATGCGAGAAAGGTAATCAATGCTGCCTCGCGATGCGTGTGGTCTGACATGGCTCCAGCCAGGCTGCTGCCTATCGTGCCCAACAGGGCCAGACCTGCGAGCGTTGTGATAAAGCTTGCGGGAAAAGCCATGAAGACAGCTGCGAGCGTCACACCGAATATGCCGACGAGAATGTAGAACACGCCCGCTGCAATACCGGCGATCCAGCGCTTGGATGGATTTTCGTGTGCTTCAGGCCCGGTCGCGATTGCTGCCGTGATTGCCGCAATGTTGAAGGCATGCGATCCGAATGGCGCCATGATGAGCGAGCCGAGACCTGTTGCGGTAACGATTGGATTGGCGCTGGTCTTGAAACCGTCATTACGCAGAACCAGCATCCCCGGCATATACTGTCCCGTCAGTGTGATGAGGAACAATGGCAGCGCGACGGACAGCAGGGCATTGAGAGAGAATGCAGGCATGGTGAAGACTGGAGTTGCAAACTCCAGTCGCAGTCCAGACAGGTCGACCCTGTTTTGCAGAAGCAGGAAGGCCAGTCCGAGCACGAGAATGCCGACTACGGCGTAGCGAGCGGACAGCCGTTTCAAAACCACATAGGCAACAATCAGCAGTCCAACCAGCAACGGGTCGGTGGTGGTGCCGCCGAAGGCCCCTATTCCGAATTGCAACAAAATGCCGGCCAGAAGCCCTGAAGCTATGCTTGGCGGTATCAGCCGGATGACTTTCTCGAAATAGCCCGACACACCGAGGATGACGAATGCGAGAGCCGAAATCATGAAAGCGCCGATTGCCTCGGCGTAGGATGTGGTGGCAAGTGCCGTTACAAGAAAGGCAGCCGCTGGCGTCGACCAGGCGGTGATGATCGGCTCGCGGTAGCGCCAGCTGAGATAAAGGCCGGTAAGCCCGACGCCAATCGAAACCGACCAGACCCAGGAGGCAGTCAGTTCCGGGCTCAATCCCGCAACCTTTGCGGCCTGAAAAACAAGAATGAATGTGCCGCCATAATTGACAATGACGGAGATTAGGCCCGCCACGATGGGATGGGCAAGGTCGCTCAAGCGGATCGATGACGTTGAAGCACGGGATGGTATCATCCTCAAAAACCTTCTGGGAATTGGGCACATGGCCTGCAAGTCGGGCTGAAAAGATTGATTGACAGTTAGCTGTTTAATGGCCTGATATGCCCATCCATTTTTGACAAAAAGACCAGTCCATTTGTTCAGGCATTCGCAACTTGAATCCGTCAAGGCTTGGATTGCCCACCCCGCCCATGCGGCAATGCCGCTCCATGCGCGTATTCAGCGGTCGATCCGGCAATTGATCATCGATGGTGCGCTGGGGCCGGGAAAGCCGCTTCCGGCTTCGCGCAGCCTCGCCAAATCGCTGGGTGTCTCCCGAGACACGATCGAAGCGGCTTATGCGCAGCTGCATGCAGAGGGCTTTATCGACCGCCGGGTGGGCAGTGGAAGTTTCGTGGCGCAGATAACGGAATTCACACCCGGACACAGCGTTTCCCAGCGCGAAGCGCTATTGCGCAATCAGGCGCCCAACCTGAGCAAACGCGGAGCAGCCATGTTCCGAAGCGGTGGTGTGCGCGAGCTGCTGGCGCCACGACCTTTCGCTCACGGTGTTCCGGAAACACGAAATTTTCCGCTTCAGCTTTGGGAACGTCTGGAACGGCAGGTTTTGAAGGAAGCCGGCACGCAAGCGCTGCTGCATGGTCATCCGCAGGGGACAGAGCCTTTGCGACGCGCTGTTGCCGAGTACATGAACCTGGAGCGCGGAGGACGCGCGACACCTGACAGGGTGCTGATCCTCACCAGCTCGCAACAGGCGCTGACTTTATGTGCCAACATGCTGTTCGACCCCGGTGACCGCATCTTCATCGAAGACCCGGCTTATTACGGCGCACGCAAGGCGTTCGATGCTGCAGGCCTTGAATCCATTCCAGTCAATGTGGACGACCAAGGCATTGTGATCGAGCGGATGGTTGGCGAAACGCTCAAGGCCAAGGCCGTGTTTCTCACACCCTCGCACCAGTTTCCAACCGGCGCGACCTTGTCGTTGGATCGTCGACTAGCGCTGATCGAATGGGCCGCCCGCCAGCAGACATGGATTATCGAAGACGATTATGACAGCGAGTTTCATTACGCCGGCAAACCGACCGCCTGCGTACAAGGCCTCGACCGGCATGAGCGGACAATCTATATCGGCACTTTCACCAAATCACTCTTTCCGGGCCTGCGTATCGGTTACATGGTATTGCCGCCGCAACTGGTCAAACCGATGACCGTTGCGCGCACTCTGCTTGATGGGCATTCCGCACCGATGGCGCAGTTGACGCTTGCCCGGTTTATGGAAGGTGGACATTTCGGCGCGCATGTCCGGGCCATGCGCGGCATCTATGCTGAACGGCGCGATGTACTGGCCAGACTGATCGAGCGATATCTGGCGGATTTCGTCGAGCCGCATGTGCCTGCCGGAGGGTTACAGATGTCTTGTCTGCTCACCGGTGATTTATCGGAGCGCAATGCCATCGCTGCAGCCCAGCGTGTCGGTATCGAACTCCTCGGCCTGTCCGGGCTTTACGCGGCCGGTGATGGAAAGGCCGGTTTTCTGATGGGGTTTGCAGCCTATACGCCGACAGAAATCGAGACCGCAGTTAAAAAGCTGGCGACGACCTTTCGCACGATCATGAAGCCATAGGTGCTCGAGTGGTCAGCAGTTGAATGATCGTCATGACCGGGTGACTTGGAAATTGGTCTGATCTTTGTGCTAGAAGTGGATGGGAGAACCAGACCACCTCTGTGATACAAGCTGGCGGGATGGTTGCCATGTCGTATCCGGGCAGCGGCAAGCATTTGTATCGGCGCTTGAAGGGAGATTGGCGATGCAACTATCTGTCGAGCCGCAGCCGGTTGAGGGACAGGCAATCAAAGACGAGATAGCGCGTTTCGGTGCTGATCCGACTTCTGTTTTCGCGAGCAATCTCAAAGAGGTTCGCGCGCGGATCGCTGCGGCTTGTCATCGCAGCGGACGCGATCCGAACGATGTGCGCCTTCTCCCGATCACAAAAACAGTCCCGGCTCGCATCCTGCGGCACGCTTATGCGGCCGGAATTCTCGATTTCGGAGAAAATAAACTTCAGGAAGCGCGCGACAAACAAGCGGCCCTGAACGATTTGCCGATCCGTTGGAGCATTGTCGGCCATCTGCAGACAAACAAGGTCAAATATCTCGTTCGTCTTGCATGGGAATTCCATGCGCTGGATAGTTTCCGCCTGGCGGAAGAACTGAATCGCAGACTGGACGCGGAAGATCGTGATCTTGATGTTTACGTTCAGGTCAATACTTCGGACGAGGAAAGCAAATATGGGCTGCATCCGGACGATCTCATGTCGTTCGTGGCGCGTCTCTCAGAGTTTCCCCGCCTCAAACCACGTGGGCTGATGACGCTCGCAATTTTCAGCTCCGACACAGCGCGCGTGCGCGCCTGCTTTCGCTTGCTTCGTGGTCTGCGGGATCGTGTTGTTGATGTGCATCCGCATATGAACGGACTTTCCATGGGCATGTCTGGCGATTTCGAGGTTGCAATTGAGGAGGGGGCAACCGTGGTACGGGTCGGGCAGGCCATTTTCGGTCCACGTCCGACCAGCAATGGTTATTACTGGCCGGGTCTGGCTGCGGACGCCCACACTCAGGCTTCTGGCGGCCTGCGATAGCAGTATACGCAAGAAAAATGCGGGGTCAGGGTTTCAGGCTGATCCAGTATGAACCTTCAAACGGGACAGCCGCGAAACGCTGGTTAATTTCCGCCAGTGTCGCTTCGGGGCTGATATCCGCGAACAGTTCCGGTCGCAGCCAGACGGCGAAGGCTTCTGCTGCCAGAACATTCAAGGGAACGGCATTGAAAAAGTTCCACAATCCATGCACGCGCTTGTCGTTCACGGCCTTCAAACCAGCGCGGAAAGGATTTTTCAGGGCATTTGAAAGTGTGTCGCGCGCTTCCTGTTCGCTTACGCCCGGCCCAACCGAAAAACCGCTATACTTCCCGCCTGGGGATGAGGTGGCGATGTAAACTTGCGGGTCGGCGGCAACGATAAATTCGCTGCTGATCACCCCTCCCTGTGCTGGTCCATCTGCAGCAATATTTCGGCTGCCGGTCAATGTGATGAACTCGCCCATACTGGTTCGCCCGTAAGCGTAGCAGCATTGATCGGCATTGGGAAAGGCTTCCAGCAATACAGTCGGTCCGGCATCGCTCTTCACCACTCGATCACGAATGCGGGCAATGCGCTCGTCGTAGAAGTCGGCAAAAGCGTTAGCCTGCTCCTCGCGGTTGAGTACCTTGCCCAGCAGGCGCATGTTTTTCGAAGTATTTTCGAGTGCATGATTGCCGAAGTCGACCACGAGCACCGGTATGCCCATTTTCTCGAGATAGGCGATCGCCTGCACACCTTCATCATTGCGCATCTGCCAGTCTGAAAGAATGACCAGATCGGCTTTTACAGAAACGATTTTCTCGACCGAAACTGTAATGCCGTCGCCAATGATCGGCAGTTTTTCAATTTCCGGGAAGCGCTGTTTGAAGCCGGCATAGATTTCCGGATTGTCCCCCTTGAGGTCACCGGCCCAACCGGCCAGCACACTGACGGGATCTGGATGGACGAGCGACAACGCAATCAGATTGAATCCGCTGCCAAGCAATATGGATTTTGGTTGGGCGGTAATGGTGACTTCCCGGTCAAGCGCATCCTTGACGTGAATGGGATAGGTTACCTCTGCAACAGCGCTTTTACCGAGGGCCAGCCAGATTACAGTCAGACACACAACAAGACGGATCATTTCATTGCTTTCTAAGTTCGGGGAGCGCGCATAATTCACCGCATCCGGCAACGCCCGGCAGTTTATAGCGCAGGCAGCAAATCTTGCGCCGGCACAAATTGGCGCCATGATCTGTTTCTTGACGCAGACACCCAAAAAACGGGTTGCGCGTTCCATCGTCAAAAATCTGCGTTTCAAAAAGCGGGCGACATGGCCAGCCATCACGACAATGGTTTTCAGCTGCGCTGTTGACGGCGTAGTCGATATAGACCGCTGCATTATTCCAGGCGAGCTTCGGTGAGATGCCGGTGCGGTCTTTCAGGACTTGAACGACAGTGTTCAGATGGCTTTTTGCGACATGGCTGATAACCGTCATCACATCCGGCGCGTCACAAGCTTGCCCTTCGTGGGGCAAGCCAAAGGAACGTGGCAAGCCCTGATCATTGATGGCAATGGTCATATTCTCGAGCTCGACCGGAAGGGCCACTCCACTTTGTCGGGCGCAGATATAGGGAATGACCAGAAGCGAAAAATAATAGAGCGACCAGAACGAAGAAACCGCCCGCAGGTCGGCATCAGGATAGGCGGCTGCGCATTGATGCAGGGTTTTCGTCAGGAGAGGGCCGTACAGAAATTCCGACAGAGGCATGCTGTCAGTCATTTCGCAGGACAGCATCATACTATCGGCACACCATGCATTGTCACCATGGAACAGTGCTCTCAGGCCTTGGGGCCTGAGAGCTTGCAGTGCTTCATTTCTGGTATCGGCGCTTACCATGAATATTTCAGGCTGCCGACAACAGTGCGGCCCTGATCACGATAACAGAAACCTGCGGAGCAGACCGGCTTGCTGGTGTCGAACAGGTTGGTGGCGTTGACCTGCAGTTTGACACCTTCATAGTCCTTCTTGATCGCGCCAAAATCGAAATCAATTGCTGCATCGACAAAGGCACGCGAGCTGTTTTTCATAGTATTTTCGTCATTGCCGTAACTTGAGCCGACAAAACGGACACCTGCGCCGACACCCAGCCCGTAAAGGAAGCTGTTCTCAGGCAACTTATAGTGAGCCCAGGCTGACGCCATGTGGGTCGGTACAGATGAGATTTCATTGCCCACTGTTCCGTCCGGGCCGTCCTTGATGCTGGTCTGCATGTAGCTATAGGACGCAATGAGGGAGAGGCCGTTGTCGAGACTGGTGCTGGCTTCCAGTTCCAGACCGCGCGAACGCAGTTTCCCGCGCTGTACCTGAATGTTGGCCGGGCCAGCATCCAATTCGACCACTTCGTAATAGAGACCGTTGTCCTGATTGATGTTGAACAGGGCGGCCGTTATCAGGGTGTTGCTGTTGGGCAGCTGATACTTGATCCCGACTTCCTGCTGTTCGCTTTCCGTTGGCTCGAACGGATTGCCTGTTGCCCGGTTTACACCGGCATTGGGTGAAAAGGCTGTCGAATAGCTGGCATATGGCGTGATGCCCCAAGGTGTTTCGTAAGTCAGCCCGGCGCGCCATGTGAAGGCCTTGTCGCTCTGATCAAAATCGCTGGACGTGCTGGTTGCCAGATCGGTGTTCTTGGTGTCGGTGCTGACCCAGTCCTGACGACCGCCGAGGGTTATGGTCCAGGCATCATAGCGGATCTGATCCTGCAGATAGATGCCAGCCATGAGCTGGTCCTGAACGTCTTTTGTCTGGAAATCGATTGGCGCTACAGGGCGCCCCATGGACGGATGCCTGGTATCCAGCGGTGGCGTATAGCCATACCCGTTCAATCCCTTCCATTGCAGCTTTGTCAGGTCTACGCCGGCCAAAAGCGTGTGCTCGAAATTGCCGGTATCGAAGCTTGCTTCCAGTTGATTATCGATGGTGAAACTGGTCAGCCGCTCCTCAAAAGTGCCTGCGCTGCTGTCGAGAAGCAACGGATCGATTTCATTGGCCTGATAGGCAAAGGCCCAGTCGGCTCCGATCTTGGTCGATGCAAGGCGGGCATTCTGGCGGAACACGAAAGTGTCGTTGAGGCGGGTTTCAAATTCATAACCGACACGCCCCTGCGTTTGTACTGAGTCATTGAAGGCAGTGTTGCCTGCAAAAATGTCGGATACCTTGCCCGTTACGGCATCGTAATAATAAGCGGCAGTGCCGCCGGTTTTGATGCGGGAGAACTCGCTGAGGATTGTCAGGCGCGTGTCTTCGTCGGGCTTCCACGTAAATGCCGGTGCAATGTAAATGCGGTCGTCGGGAACCGAGGGCTGTTCGGTATCGGCGTTGCGCCAAAGCCCTGTCAGGCGGTAGTAAAGTGGGTCGCCTTCCTTGACCGGGCCGGAGAGGTCGAACTGGGTCTGATAACGATTATTGGTACCGTACTGGACCTGTACTTCGTGAAGCGGGGTTTCGGTCGGGCGCTTGCTGATCAGGTTGAACAGACCACCGGCACCGGAAGCACCGTAAAGGGCTGACGATGGGCCGCGCAGAATGGAAACGCCTTCCAGGCCATAGGGTTCAGTCTTGAACAGCGCCGAGCTTGCTCCGGGCTGGCGCAGATTGTCACGAAAGACACCGGTATACGTGACGTCGAAGCCACGCACGGTGAAGGAGTCGAACCGCGGATCGAAGCCAAAGCCGCCAACGCGTGCACTGGGCGTATAGGCAATGGCGTCGAGCAAGGTCTGCGGATTACGATCTTCAAGCTGCTGTTGGGTGACGGACGAAATAGACTGCGGGGTCTGCACAAATGGCGTGTCGATCTTGGCGCCGGTCGCGCTGCTGCGCGCCACATAACCGTCCGCATCGATCACGCCGCCGCTGCCGCCGTCGATTACAATCTTGTCGAGAACGATTGCACCATTCTCCGTTGGAGAGGCAGTGGTCTGGTCCTGCGCAATTGGCGTGGCGGCAAGAGCAATCAGGGATGTGCCAGCCAGAATTGTACGGCGAAGAGGCATGCAATCGGAGCGCATATAGAATATTCCCAACATGATTTTGACAATCATGAGTGATATATTCATGTATTGGTGCTGGCAAGAAATTACATGATTAAAAGAGTCATGTTTGTCGGTTTGTAGTCATCCTGCAACACTCCCACTTTTGAAGCGGCGGGAAGCCGAGTGGCGAAAGACCGGAACAGGTGTATGAGCGCATGATGCTCAACCGCTCATTTGAGGCTTTGGTGAAGGCCACGATGAATTCTGGCAAAGTGATTGGTTCCGGTGCAATCGTCTTACTCTGCGGACCGGTGTGGTGCGATCAATGTGGGTGAGCATGATGATGGCAAGCACGTCAGGTTCACGACCACCGGCGTCAGCGCTAGCATGGGTTATCATCTTGCCAGAGAACTGACTGTCGGGGCAGCTTCGGCTGTGGTCGTGATGATAGCGATATTGGCGACAAAGGGACAAGCAGCACTGCTTGAATATCGTGGTCTGATAGCTGCAGACGGGGACCGCGAACACGGTTTCCTGGTCAATTTCAAGAAGCAGTTCTGATAACGGAGGCGGCATGTTCCGCCTGTCCATCCTTATTTTATTTGCATCGGACGGCTCTCAGGTCAGTCAGTGTGTCACGTCGTTACGGACAGTTCGTCGAAAGGCACTTGACTGATGTATAGCCATTCGGCTATGTATCAACGCATAGCCAATTGGGTATGAATTGAGCGATGACTATGCGAGACGAAGTTTTCAAAGCTTTATCCGATCCGACCCGACGGTCGATATTTGAACGACTTTGCCGAGAGGGCGAGAAGACGGTTACGGTTTTGACCGCAGGAACGAGTGTGTCCCAGCCGGTCGTCTCAAAGCATCTTGCCGCTCTCAAGAGGGCAGGCCTCGTCAGTGATCGTCACGAGGGGCGCCAAAGCCACTACAGGGCCGAATACACGGCACTAATTCCACTGATCGATTGGGCGAAAGAGTTGAACGGTTTCTGGGAGCAGAAGTTCGATGCCCTTGAAGACCTGTTGAAGAGGATGGATCAATGACCGAGATATCTGATGATGTGCGAACGGTAATTGTTGAGCGTGAAATGCCTCATCGGCCTGAAAAGCTCTGGCGCGCATTGACGGAGCCTCACCTCATCGCGGAATGGCTGATGAATAATGATTTCGCTCCGACCGTAGGCCATTGTTTCAAGCTCAAAGGTGAGTGGGGCGGGGTGCTGGATTGTGAGGTTCTGGTGGTCGAGCCGAACAGGCGGCTATCCTACACCTGGAACCACACCCATGAGGACGAAGCATACAATCTCAGAAGTATCGTGACCTTGACTTTGATACCTACCGCCACCGGGACACATTTGCGGATGGAACAGTCGGGCTTTATGCCAGGTCAGAAACAGGCCTTTCACGGTGCACATCATGGATGGCGAAATTTCCTTGAAAAGCTCGATGCCGTCGCCGCTGATTTGGACTGAACCCGCTCCTGGAGAGAGTGCCGCAAAGCATAATGAGCCGGAAGGAGCTGGAGTTCAGCCAATGTGGTTGGCGAACTCCATAAGGAGAAGCACATATGGTCTTGAATAAATCCATACGCCAAATTCACCGCTGGTTGTCGATCATATTCACGCTTACCGTGATTGCGAATTTCGTCACTATGGCGTTCGGGCAGCCTCCGGTGTGGATCGTCTATTCTCCGCTTCTACCGCTGTTTATATTACTCGCAACCGGGCTGTATCTGTTTATTCTGCCCTATACTCTGAGACGGGGTGAGTGAAGCCTTTTGACCCTGTTCGATAGGCCCTTTCACCAGGCCAGCTTGGGCACCGCGTCAAGCAGCATGCGCGTATATGGCTGTTTTGGCTGAGTGAATATTTGAGAAACGGTACCTTCTTCGACAATCTTGCCGTGATGCATGACAACAACGCGGTCGCACAGATGGCGAACGACAGACAGGTCATGGCTGATAAAAAGCAATGTCAGATCAAGGCTTTTCCTCAGTTGCAACAGGAGATTGATAACCTGTGCCTGAATGGAGACGTCGAGCGAAGCCACTGGCTCGTCGCAAACGATGAGCTCCGGTTGCATTGCCAGTGCTCGCGCAATAGCAATGCGCTGTCGCTGTCCGCCGGAGAACTGGTGAGGATAACGGTCTGCCAGCGCCGGATCGAATGCCACTGATTTCAGCCAGCGATTGACATATTCGCGCGCGTCTTTCTTGGTGCAAAGCCCGTGTGCGATCGGCCCTTCCGCGACGGACTGAAATATTGTGCGGCGTGGATCAAGCGATGCAAAGGGGTCCTGAAAGATCATTTGAACGGACGTGCCGATCTTGCGGTCTTTTTCCCGGACCTTGCGAGCGTCAACCAGAACATTACCCGAAGTTGGCGTGGAGATGCCGCAGATGATGCGGCCAAGCGTTGATTTCCCCGAGCCGGATTCGCCGACCAGCCCCAGCACTTCGCCGCGTGCAGTCGTAAGAGTTGCGGACTGAACGGCATGGACGGCATGAGCTGGTTTGGCGAGGCCGAGCCGTTGGGCAAAACGGCCAAGCGAGCCTACCGGCTTTTGGAAGACCATCGTAACGTCATCGGCGCTGACGAAGTTCGGGCTTGGGGCGAGAGATTTGTTCTTCTGCGTCTCTATAATTGAACATTCGCCAGCGTTCTCGGTGGCGCTTGAGGTTAGAAGCTCCCCTGGCTGTTTTCGTGACGGCAGGGCATCAAGCAGGCCTTGAGTGTAGGAGTGCTTGGGAGAACCGAGTACTTCGGCAACGCTCCCCATCTCGACAATCTTGCCAAGCCGCATGACGGCTATTCTCTGTGAGATTGAAGCAACGGTCGCGAGATCATGGCTGATCCAGATCATCGAAATACCCAGTTCAGAGACGAGCGCTTTCACTTCTTTGAGGATTTCCGCTTGAACCGACACATCGAGCGCCGTTGTGGGTTCGTCCGCGATTACCAGTTTGGGCTTGTGAAGCAGCGCAATAGCAATCGCCACGCGTTGGCGCATGCCACCTGAAAACTGATGTGGATACTGGTCGACCTTCTTTTCCGGCTCGACAATGCGCACCCGCGCCAAAGCTTCGATCGCTCTGCGGCGAACTTCGGCATCCGAAGCCTTTTCGTGAGCGCGGATAGCCATTGCGATCTGGTCGATGACCTTGAGGACCGGGTTTAGGGTCATCATGGGGTCCTGAAAGACCATAGAGACTTCCCGACCACGAATGCTGCGCAATTGGTTTTCCGGCAATCCGACCAGCTCCCGGCCTTCAAATCGAATTGAACTTCCGGGTTGAATTCTGCCGGGCTTATCGATCAGGCCAATCAGAGAGAAACCGGTGATCGATTTTCCTGAACCGGATTCTCCGACAAGGCCAAGTATTTCGCCTTTCGCGATTTCAAATGAGATGCCCTCGACGGATTTCACCGTACGGCGGTCAGTTTCAAAATAAGTGGAGAGATTGTCGACTTGTAGCAGAGCTGTCATTTGCGCAGCCTCGGATTGAGTATGTCTCTGATCTGATCGCCCATGAGATTGATGGCCATGATCAGAACGATCAGCGCAACGCCCGGATAGATGGAAATCCAGTAGCGGCCCGACAGAAGATACTGGAAGCCATTGGCAATCAACATTCCAAGGGAGGGCTCTGTTGGCGGCAGGCCGACACCAAGAAACGAAAGCGTGGCTTCCAGCGAAATGGCTGAAGCAACTTGCACAGTTGCCACGACGATGAGCGGTGGCAGGGAGTTGGGCAGGATATGCCGTGTTACGACGTGCCAGCCACTCATCGGCACGGAAAGGGCTGCCTGCACGTAATCCTTTTGCCGTTCCGCCGCCGCGCATGCGGTGCCATCTCCGGAATTTGCGGGCCGCGCAATCCTGTTCTGGCGGCACGTGCAGTCATGGAGCAGACCGAACACGTATTTTTCGCAGGCGAAGGGGCAAAGCGATTTTGCGAAGCTGCCGGTCTGGAAATGATGGCGCCGGAATGGTTCTCGACGGAACAGCGTCGCAAGGCCTTGCACGACGAAATGGCACGTCGTCGCAGTGGTGCCGCCGACGATGGCGATCCTGCCCGCAAACACGGCACTGTCGGAGCAGTTGCACTGGATCGTTTCGGTCATCTGGCGGCAGCTACATCCACGGGCGGCATGACCGCCAAGACACCGGGACGCGTTGGTGACAGCCCGGTCATCGGTGCTGGAACCTGGGCGGATGACGAGACGGTAGCGCTTTCCGCCACAGGTCACGGAGAATATTTCATTCGCTGGGCGGTGGGTCACGAAGTGGATGCACGGATGCGCTGGGCAGGGCAATCGCTCAATGAGGCGGCTGGCGCGGTTGTCCGCGAGCTGGGTGAAATCGGTGGCTCTGGCGGTCTTGTTGCGGTGGATCGCAAAGGCAATGTCAGCCTGCCGTTCAACAGCCCAGGCATGTATCGTGCATGGTGCGGTTTGGACGGGGAGATAAATACGGGTATATATAGATAGCAGAGATGCCATAAAGACCAGAACACAGCCTGATACCGGGATGCAATTTATGAACCTCTACAATGGAAGCATCCGATCTGCCTTGCTTCCATTTCTCTTGTGTCTGCTGTTCAACCTTCTGGCGATAGGCAGCCTTGCTGTTTATCAACGAGCGGCGCTGTTGTCCGAACTTCAAGCTGCCAGCTTTACGTTACATCGTGAGGCTTCCCAACGGGCCGACCAACACGATGCCCATCTGACGGCGCTTTCAACGATCGCTCAATCCAAAGCGCGAACGGCTGATGTTTCGCAGGATGACGTTTTCCTCGAAGTGGCGGCAACGATCACTCGTTTCTATCCGCGCATCGATGAAATTCAACTGGTGCCGATGAACCCGGCTGAGCCCGTGACCGGCACAAGAAAGCTGGAACCGGAACTGGCTGATGCCATACGTGTGGCTGCCCGTTCATCGCGAGGCGTCCCCGAGCTTCTGGCACCTGCTGCGCGACCCGGGCATTACATGATCGTAAAACGCAGCCCGAATACGGACAACCCGCACGACGGCCTGACACTCTCGATCAATGCGGGCAGTCTTATCAGTTCTGACGATGCATTCTGGAGCCGGGATGGCGTTGCGCTGCGTATCCTCATGCCAGATGGGAAGGTTTTATTCAGTAGCGCGGGCACATTTGGTGAAGCGCATTTTTCCAAGAAACTGGGCAGTGCAACGCAACCGCTTCTCTTCCAGACAGCCCTTGCCATGGGCTGGACTGATCTTTTGCCGTTTGACCAGCTTATTCCGATCCTCGTTCTTACGAACCTGCTGTTCTTTGGTGGATTGGTCATCGTTCGCCAGACACAACGCACGCGCCATGCGGAACGTCGTGCAGAACTGAGTAGCCTCGAAGCCCGATTGGCACACGCCTCACGCGTCAACACGATGGGCGAAATGGCAAGCGGCATGGCACATGAGTTGACGCAGCCCCTGACGGCCCTTCTGGCGGGGGCTCAGGCGGGGCGCCGCTTGTTGAGCCGCAACAATATGACGGCACTGGCCGGAGCGCTGGACGATATGGTGGATCAGGCGCGTCGGGCATCCGCCATTCTGGATCGGCTACGCAATTGGTCTCGTCCGCAGCGCCGGCAGACGAAACATGCTGATCTGCGCCTTTCACTGCAGAACGTGCAGACACTGCTCGCCTCGGAGGCTGTACGACAAGGCGTCAAAGTTGAACTCTCGATACCCGAGACACCTTTGTTGGCTGCGTTTGACCCGGTGGAAATGGAACAGGTGATGTTCAATCTTCTCCGCAATGCAATTGAATCCTTTCATGATAGTGATGGTGATCGACGGGTCAACGCATCCCTGAAAGCTGATGGATCGCTCGCTATTTTGGAAATTGCCGATAACGGCCCCGGTGTTGCGCCAGAGTTGTTGCCGCGTCTTTTTACCCCTTTTACGACAAATCGCCCTGAAGGAACCGGTCTCGGCCTGGCACTCAGCCAGCGGCTGGTTGAACGCTTTGGTGGTGAAATTTCCTATATTCCTCAGGAGCAAGGTGCGTTGTTTCGCGTTGTGCTCCCAATCGCCGATGGCACAGGAAGTTAAGACGATGGTTCAGCCGGTCTATCTTGTCGATGATGATGAAGCGGTACGAAAGTCGCTCAGCCTTCTTCTGTCGACCATAGACATCGAGGTCAGGGGGTTTGCTGATCCTTCCGCTTTTCTGGCGCAGCTGCCGCGACTGAAACCCGGATGCATGATTTTCGATATTCGCATGCCTGTCATGACGGGCCTGAAGCTTCAGGAGCTTCTGGCCGGGCAGGAAGTTGACTGGCCGGTGATCATCATCTCGGGCCACGGCGATATCGAAGCCTGTCGTCGCGCCTTTAGAAATGGCGCGGTGGATTATCTTTCCAAGCCGGTCGATGAGCAGGATTTGATCGATGCAATCCAGAAGGCTCAGCAACTGCTTGAACGCAAGCTGGGGAGCGAGGCTCTGAGAGCCGAAACGCTGGCATTGCTGGACGCGCTGACGGCGCGTGAGCGTGAGGTGCTTGATCGTATTGCACAGGGCTTCACTACCCGGCAAATTGCCGATGGTCTTGAATTGTCGCCACGCACGATAGATAGCCACCGTGCGGCCATAGGAGCAAAACTGGGCACGACATCGCAAGCGGAAATGACACGCTTGTGGCTTGAAGGACAGTCACATCCGTAGAACTACCGATAAGTTCGTAAATGTTACGGATTTCACTGCTTGCTGACGGGAACTAAATGTTCCTCATCACAACTGAGGAACGACCATGATCCGTAAACTTGCAATTATCGTTTTGTCGATGGCCCCGGCTACCGCTTTCGCTCAGACTCTTCCCACCACGCCCTATCTGCCGCTTGATCTGGCAACCAAAGCTGCACAGGCTGCACTGGATGCCTGTGTCGCCAAGGGCAATAATGTGAGCGTTGCAGTTGTGGCGCGAGACGGATCGACCAAGGTTCTGCTCAAGGCCGATCTTTCTGGTCCGCATACCGGCAGCAGCGCGGAAGGAAAAGCGTTCACGTCGGCTGCTCTGGGCCGTGATTCCGGTGAAGTCGCAGAGTTTATCGCGTCGAAACCAGCCAATAATGGCATGCGGGACATGGATTCTCGCTTCGTTATTCAGGCGGGTGGGTTGCCGATCAAGATCGGGGATGCATTGGTTGGCGGAATTGGCGTTGGCGGCGCACCATCGGGTGCAACCGATGCGGAATGCGCACTTGCCGGTCTGCAGGCTATCGAAGCAAGGTAAGAATGAACAATCGGGGCTGAGGGTGGTTCAACCCCGATCATTTTCAGCGAGAATGACAAAAGGGGCGCGGTTACGCGCCCCTTTTACTAATAGTGACCCCGCCTCACGCGTGGCCCACTATAATAGTGGTGTCTGTGATGATTGCGCCAGGCGTTGTGCCTGTAATGGCGATGCGAATGCCAGCGTGGCCCACGATAATGGCGGTGATGCGAGCGCCAGTTGTTTCGCTTGTAGTGATGCCGTTTCTTCCAATGTTTCCGTGAATGATGCCCCCGATGATCCCGGACTTGTTCGACATTCGAACTCACGTCTGGTTTTGCGACGTTCAGTGTCGGCGCGGCATTGGCAGCACCTGCTCCGATCAGCATCCCGACACCGAGAACACCGGCGATCAGTCCTTTAACTAGGTTCATTCTGCGTACTCCTTTCAAGCTCGCATCCTGAAATCTGGCGCATGAACTGATGATGAACGGGAAAAAGCGGGGAAAATCCGGCTTGATGGTCATACAAGTTTTACAACCACAAACCTCCCCAGACTGGTAGCTTAGCGATTCAACGACTACGTATAAGGGTGGAATCGTAACCCGTGAAATCGCGACGGAGAAACATGCACAGAACTGGCTTCGTCGGAACTATCCTGATGCTGTTCGCAGCCTTTCCCGCTGCTGCAAACGACGCGCAATTGGTTGCCGATATGGCTTCCGAGTGCTGGAAGTTGCCCGAGAATATTGACTATCAACGAGCGTCCGCAACTTTCGAGGTTACATATAATGCTGAGGGCGAGTTGGTGCGCATCGTGACTGTCGAGTATCAACCAGTTAGACGAGCGGGTCGAGAATTCGCAATCAGCGCGCAGCAGGCGCTGAATGAGTGCGCGAACAGAACTCCGGTTAAGTCGCGGACGATCCGGGTGGTAATGCGATATACGGCACCCGCCTCAGATGGGCCATTGATCATGAAGAAGCCCCTCCGGTAGCCAATGTCTATCTCTTATGGGCCAGTACCAAGTGCCGCTCGACTGAATAATTCATGCAGACGGTTGCCAAAAAAACATAATTGCTGAACAAGGGTTGGAACTAAGCGCTCAATGTCGAGAATGGAACACAGCTTGAAACGCATTAAAATTGGCTTGGTCTGGCTCTTTTTGGCAGGCATTTCGTCAGCGCATGCTCTTGAAGTCAGTTCTCCGGCCATTTTGAAGCCGTCGCCGGAGCAAATGCAAGCCGCCAATCTAACGGCAGAGTTTCTCACGCGTTTTCATTATCGGCCCATTCCTCTGGATGATGCGCTGTCGGTCCGGATCATGAACCGGTTTATCGACTCGCTGGACCCGGATCGGCTCATCTTTCTGCAGGCGGATGTCGACAAGTTCCTGACCGGCAGCAAGGAAATCGATGATGCCATCGAACGTCAGGATTTGACTGTTCCGTTTTCCATCTTCAACACCTACCAGATGCGCATCATCGAGCGCATGACCTTTGCGCGCAGCCTGCTCAAGCAGGGGTTTGATTTCAGCAAGCAGGAAGATTTCTCCATCGTGCGCGACAAGGAGCCCTGGCCGCGATCAAGTGAGGAGAGCAATGATCTGTGGCGCAAACGCGTCAAGAACGACTGGCTGCGTTTGAAGCTTGCCGGCAAGGATGATGCGACGATTCGCAAAACCCTCGACAAGCGCTATGAAAACTCCATCGAGCGCACGTTTAAATACAACAGCAGCGACGCTTTCCAATCATTCATGGCTGCCTATACGACGTCGGTCGATCCGCATACCGATTACTTCGGTGCCAAGGCTTCAGCCGAATTCGATATTTCAATGAAGCTGTCTCTGGTCGGTATCGGCGCGGTGCTCCAGGAAAGAGACGACTATACGACGATCCGTGAACTGGTTGCGGGTGGTCCGGCACAGTCATCGGGCAAGCTTGCCGTGGGCGACCGTATTGTTGGCGTTGGACAGGGCAAGGAAGGTCCTATCAAGGAAGTGATCGGCATGCGTCTCGATGAGGTCGTGCAGATGATCCGTGGTGACAAGGGTTCGGTTGTGCGGCTCGATATCCTGCCCGTCGATGCTGGCCCCGACGGCAAGCACCATGTTATCTCTCTAGTCCGCGACAAGATCAGTCTCGACAAGCAGGCCGCCCAGAAGAAGATCCTTTCGGTGAAAGACGGAGACGCCTCCCGCAAGATTGGAGTGATCACTCTGCCGGCGTTTTACGAAGACATTGAAGCGCGGCGCAAGGGCGACAAGAATTACAGGAGTGCCAGCCGCGATGTTGCCAAGCTCATTGCTGAGTTGAAGCAAGACAAGGTTGATGGTGTGCTGGTCGACCTGCGCAACAACGGCGGTGGTTCGCTCAGCGAAGCGATCGATCTGACAGGATTGTTTGTTGGAAAAGGACCGGTCGTTCAGCAGCGCAATGCAAGCGGCGAAGTCAAGGTGGAAAGCGATACTCTTTCGGCACCTGCCTGGAAGGGCCCGCTGGGCGTACTCATCAATCGCGGTTCAGCTTCGGCTTCCGAGATTTTTGCTGCGGCGATACAGGATTATGGTCGTGGTGTGGTTATCGGCGAACCAAGTTTCGGCAAGGGAACGGTGCAGACCGTGGTCAATCTCGACGAAGTGGCCAATAATCCCAAACCGGAATATGGCGAGCTTAAATTTACAGTTGCGCAGTTCTTCCGAGTTGACGGTGGTACGACCCAATTGCGTGGTGTAACACCTGATATTAGTCTACCGGGGCTTTTCGATCTCAAGCTTGTCGGTGAATCAAGCTTCGACAATGCGTTGCCGTGGTCGCAGGTGAAGGCTGCGAAGTACAAGTCATCGGACAATATAAAGACGCTGTTGCCCCGGCTGCAGAACCTGCATGATGAGCGCGTGCAGAAATCCCCGGAGTTTCAGGACTTTTTGCAAGACGTTGCAACGCTGAAAGAGCAGCGCGAGAAAAAATCCATATCCCTCAACGAAACTGAACGTCGCAACGAGATGGCTGCTCAGGAAAAGCGGATCAAGGCACGCGGGAAGGTCAACGACGGTATTGATACCGGGATGGATGACGGTCTGCAGTCGAATGAGCGAAGCTTGAGTGCTGATCTGGCGATTGAGAAAAACCGCAAGAGCGCGACAGATGTCCTGCAGAACGAGGCTGCGGCGATTGTGGGCGATCTGGTTGATCTGCGATAGGGCTTTGGTTCAAGTCAGTGCGGGAGAGAACTCGCAACGGGAGGGGTTGGCGCCGCCCGCTGCGCTGTTGCGAAACTTAGGGATTATCGGATTTCAGAAGATAACCCGCATTAAACCCGTTAGATCGCGTGAACGGTCAGGTTTCACGGTCCGCGCTTATTTGCGCAGCTCGGCTTCGATCTGATCGAGAACCTGATCCTTGCCAATGCCGGTCAGGAAGGGGAGGCCTTTTATGACGGGCTTGGTCACAGAAGCCGAAATAGGCGTAGTGGAAACGATGAAATCCACATTGTCAGCCAGAGAAGCAACTTCAGTTGCTTTTGCCTGCTGAGCGTTGAAGGTAAGCCCACGCTTTTTCATTTCTTCGGTGACGGTTGCATTCACTGCCGTAGATGTCGCTACACCTGTACCGCAAGCGAAGAGAATTGTTTTCATTTTAGCCATGGTTTCCTCCAATTGGTGCCTGTGTGTTCAGAGCGCTAGAGCATTTCCTGTTATTCCTGAATCATTGGAAATGCTCTATTTCTTTGTTTTTTCGCATTATCCGACGCAAAACCGCTTCGCACTTTTGCTGGAAATGCTCTAGCCTTTATTGCAAGGCAGTTTGAACGTCCCCAAGCGTGCGTGCGGCCTTCAGCCTGTCGAGTGCATCAGCATCCTGAATGGTTGCCATGATCTGCTGTAAGGTCTCAATCTGTTTATCCTTGTCATTGATGGCAAGCAGAAACACATATCCAACCGGGACAGCTTCTTCCGGGTCTTCCATATTGGCGAACTGGATGGGCGATTTCAGCGTCGCGAATGCAATGCCAGCCTTGATCACATGTTCAGGATCGGTGTGGGGGACTGCGACGTTATCATCGCGCTCAAGCGGTAATCCGGTAGGCATGGACAGTTCGCGGCGGACGACGGCATCGGCGTAGCTTGGCTTTACATAGCCCAGCTTCTCGAGCTTGCCCGCCAATATCCGGATAATCTCTTCGTTGGTTTTTGCTTCGCTCTGAAGCTCGATCGCTTGTGGGTCGAGAAACTCAATCAGACCAGCAGCCATTCCATTCTCCATTCAAAGAAGGTCGCACGCCGATCTCGACGTGCGACTTGTATTTCATGCAGCGATCATTGTCGCCCTCAGGCAGCAATTTCGTCTGCAGGTTCGTCCTCAGCACCCGCAGCGCGTTCCCATGCCTGCGTATTGCGACGATAGAGCATGAAAAGTGCTGCAATAACGACGGCGATTACCGCGATACCAATAGCACCGAGCCACTGGATGGCCGAGATGATGACGTAAGGCACCCACAGGAATCCATCGACCACCGAAGTAATCTGCAAGGCGTTCTCAGGCAGCTTGAAGCCCGATGAAACAGCAGCGCTGGTGAACAATGGTGCGAGCGCATTGGCGACATAGAAGCCGATGGCCAGTGTGATGGTTCCGACGACGACCATGCGGAACACGTTTCCTTTCAGAAGCGGTGCCGTCATGGCGACGATGAACGGAATGACGGCAAGATCGGCGAACAGGATCACGCGGTTGCCCGGCAGGATGACCGACAGGATAATCGCAATCGGCACCAGAATGAGTGATGACGAAATCGCAGCCGGGTGTCCAATCAGGATTGCCGAGTCGAGACCGACGAGAAGTTCGCGGTCGCCTGTGCGCTTGCGCACAAATTCCTGTGCAGCGTCAGAAACCGGCAGCAGGCCTTCCATCAGGATTTTCACCATGCGCGGCAGAAGCAGCATGACCGCTGCGAGCGTCATGCCGGTGCCGAGAACCTTGGCGAGGATCGTGCCGAAATCGCCAGCATTATAAAATGCGATAGTACCAAGCACGAGGCCGATGATCAGCCCCATCACGACCGGCTCACCGAAAACGCCGAAGCGACGTTCGATGGTTTCAGTGCTGATGTTGATCTTGTTGATGCCGGGAATGCGATCCATGATCCAGTTGAGCACGATGGCAATTGGCAGGATCTGCGCCGAGGCCAGATGCGGCACGGACACACCGGGTACGCCATAGAACTGCTGAACAGCGCGTGCGGACCAGTCTGCAAACAACAGCGACAGTGCTGCAACCAGTGCTGCAATGATGATGCCATAAGCGAGGTTATCGGTTGCAGCGACAACCAGCGAGCCCACGAAAGCAAAGTGCCAGAAATTCCATACGTCCACATTGAGCGTGCGCGTCCAGCGCATGAGCAGGAGGACGATATTGACCAGAATACCTACTGGAATAACCCACAAGCCCACGGATGAACCAAAGGCAATGGCCGCAGCGGAAGGCCAACCGACATCGACGATATCGCGTTTTATGCCTGTATTGGTCACGATTGCCTGAGCCACTTCACCGATGGAGGTGAACATAAGGCCAAGGACCAGGTTGATACCGATGAAAGCGACGCCAATTGTTATGGCTGCACGGAAGGCTTTGCCGACCTTCGCCCCAAGTACCACTGCAATAATGAAAATCACGATAGGCAACAGGACTGTCGCCCCAAGCGTATCGACTGCCGTTTTAAGTCCGCTCAGAAATGCGTCCATTTATCTCTCCTCCCCCTCGGAGCACGTCCCAAAGTGCACCGAACTAACAGAACATCATTATTAGCTCGCACGTATCGACGTTTCAAAATGTGAATTGGGCGAAACGGCAGAACATTTGTATTCTATAGCAAACTAAAGTTGAATAACAAGATGGCATTTCGAGAGGTGTAAGCGCTGCGAGAAATGAACACTGGTATTGACTTAGAAACAAATGTTCATTAATCGATAGCGCATCAGAGGAGACTGCGAGAATTTTGCAGGGATGTTCAGGAGGAAACGATGGCAACCAATGTGGCGTTGACAGGTTTGGCGCGTGACATGCAGGCGCGGGCGGATAGTGGGCGCCCAATTCGCATCGGACTGATTGGCTCCGGCGAAATGGGCACCGATATAGTCACGCGCGTTGCGCATATGCCGGGCATCGAGGTTGGCGCTATTTCTGAACTGCGCGTTCCCAATGCACTCAAGGCCGTGGATATTGCTTTTCAGGAAGAAGGCCATGGCCGCGAGGTCTCGACAGCTTCCGACCTGACTGCTGCTATGGAAGCGCACAAGGTTGCTGTAACCGACAATGCCAATCTGATCCTCGAAAATGATCTTATCGATGTCGTGATCGATGCAACCGGTGTTCCGGCTGTGGGGGCTGAAATCGGCCTGCGCGCTATGGAGTATGGCAAGCATCTTGTCATGATGAATGTCGAAGCGGACGTCACCATCGGTGCTTATCTGAAAGCCGAAGCTGAACGCCTTGGCGTGACCTATTCGCTGGGCGCAGGCGATGAGCCGTCATCCTGCATGGAGCTGATCGAGTTCGTAAGCGCTATGGGCCACCCAATTGTGGCTGCGGGTAAGGGTAAAAACAATCCGCTCAATATTGATGCTGTTCCGGATCAATATCTGGAAGAAGCCACGCGCCGTAACATGAATGTACGTATGTTGGTGGAATTCGTTGACGGTTCAAAGACCATGGTTGAAATGGCGGCTATTGCCAATGCCACAGGTCTTGTCCCCGATAAAGCTGGTATGCACGGCCCCGCTGCAACGCTCGATCAGCTCAATAAGACGCTGATCCCTGAAAAGGATGGCGGCGTGCTGTCGAAGGTTGGTGTGGTTGATTACTCTATCGGCAAGGGTGTTGCGCCGGGCGTATTTGTCGTGGCCGACATGTCGCATCCGCGTATTTCCGAGCGCATGGAAGATCTGAAGATGGGCAAGGGGCCGTATTTTACGTTCCATCGTCCGTATCACCTGACTTCCCTTGAAGTGCCACTCACCTGCGCCCGCGTTGTGCTCTATGGCAAGCCGGACATGGTTCCGCTTTCAAAGCCGGTCGCCGAAGTGGCAGCCGTTGCAAAGAAAGACATGCAGCCGGGCGAAAAGCTCGATGCCATCGGCGAATATTGCTACCGCGCGTGGATCATGACTTCGGGCGAAGCGCGCGATGCGCACGCGATCCCTTGCGGGCTTCTGCAAGGCGGCAGCGTGACCAAGCCGATCAAGAAGGGCGAGCTCATCACTTACGATAATGCGGCTGTGGCACCTGGTTCCAAGATTGCCGAACTGCGTGCACGTCAGGACAAGCTCGTTTACGGAGCGTGAGGACAAAACATCATGGTTCAAGCCAAAAAAGTCGAACCGCAGGATACGGGCGACCGTCACAATTTGCCTTATGCTTTCCGCACTTATTCGCCGGAACAGCTGAAGGAAGCACTGCATAAAATGTATCTTATCCGCCGCTTTGAAGAAGGCGCGGAAGAAAGCTACACGCGTGGCCTTATTCACGGAACGATGCATCTTTCTATCGGGCAGGAAGCGAGTGCGATGGGATCGTGCCTGCCGCTCAACGACGATGACATGATTACGTCGACCCATCGCGGCCACGGTCATTGCATCGCCAAAGGTGCAGACGTGAAGCGCATGTTTGCGGAGTTTTTCGGCAAGGAAACCGGCTATTGCAAAGGCCGTGGCGGCTCGATGCACATTGCCGATGTTTCCAAGGGAAATCTCGGTGCGAACGGTATTGTCGGCGGAGGTATCCCGATTGCGGTAGGTGCAGCTCTTTCTGCAAAGAAGCAGAAAAACGGCAAGGTGGTCGTTTCGTTCTTTGGCGATGGTGCGAACAATGAGGGTGCTTTTCACGAAGCACTCAATATGGCCGCGGTCTGGAAGTTACCGGTCGTTTTCATCTGCGAAAACAATGGCTACGGCATGTCCACCTCGACCAAGCGCTCTACGGCAGTTGCCAATGTTGCTGACCGCGCCTCGGCCTATAACATGCCGGGCGTGATCGTGGATGGCAACAATCTGTCGGAAGTGGCAGAGGCCGTGAACGAAGCCACCGAACGCGCACGGCGCGGCGATGGGCCTACGCTCATTGAAAACAAAACATACCGCATTCGTGGTCATTCCAAGAGCGATCGCAACCGCTATCGCACCAAGGAAGAAATTGAGCATTGGCAGCATGATCGCGATCCAATCGCGCATTTTGAGGCCGACTTGAAAGCCTATGGCTTCATCAATGACGCCGAGATCGAGGCAATTCGTGCTGAGGTGGAAAAGGAAATCGCTGACGCGATTGAGTTTGCCAAGAACAGCCCCGTGCCTGATCTGACCAACCTGACCCGCGACGTTTACACGGACGATATTTGAACATGGACACGACAATCCGTGAGTTGAGCTACTCGCAAGCCATTCAAGAAGCTATGGCAATTGCCATGGAACGCGACGACCGCGTTTTTCTGATGGGTGAAGATATTGGCGTCTATGGCGGCGCATTTCAGGTGACGGGTGATCTGGTGCATCGCTTCGGCGAAGACCGGGTTATGGACACCCCAATTTCAGAACTGGGCGGCGCAGGTGTTGCTGTCGGCGCAGCACTGACCGGCATGCGCCCGATCTTTGAATTCCAGTTCTCCGACTTTGCAGCACTTGCTATGGAGCAGATCGTCAATCAGGCAGCAAAAATCCGCTACATGCTTGGCGGTGCGGTTTCTGTGCCACTGGTCATGCGCTTTCCTGCAGGTTCGGGAACGGGTGCCGCAGCACAGCACAGTCAGAGCTTAGAGGCATGGCTTGGCCATGTTCCGGGCCTCAAGGTTTTGCAGCCCTCGACACCTTATGATGCCAAGGGCATGTTGCTTGCAGCCGTTGAAGATCCTGATCCGGTTATGATTTTCGAGCACAAGCTGCTTTACAAAACCAAAGGTCCGGTTCCTGAAGGCTTCTACACCGTGCCAATCGGGAAGGCGGAAGTGGTTCGCGAGGGGCGCGATCTGACCATCGTTGCAACCGCAATCATGGTGCACAAAGCACTTGATGCGGCCGCTGAACTTGCCAAGGAAGGCATTGATGTTGAAGTGATCGATCTGCGCACCGTGCGCCCGATTGATCGCGAAACCATCATTAAAAGCGTCAAGAAGACGTCCAAGCTTCTCTGCGTTTATGAAGCGGTGAAGACGCTTGGTATCGGTGCTGAAATCTCCGCAATCGTCGCAGAAAGTGACGCTTTTGATTATCTCGATGCGCCAATCGTGCGTCTTGGCGGGGCAGAAACTCCAATTCCTTACAATCCTGATCTTGAACGTGCGACCGTTCCACAGGTGCCTGACATCCTGAAAAGCGCTCGTGATCTGGCTAAAGGAGTGCGCTGACCATGGCTGTGGAAGTCATTCTCCCCAAGGTCGATATGGATATGGAGACGGGGCAGATTTCGCGCTGGTATGCCAAGGATGGTGATACTGTCACGAAGGGCCAGCTTCTCTTTGAAATTGAGACTGACAAGGCGGCGATGGAAGTCGATGCTCCGGCATCAGGCATCATTGCGGATATCAGTGCCGCAGAAGGCACTGTTGTCCCGGTTGGTCAGACTGTCGCCTGGATTTACGACGAAGGTGAAGAACGTAGTGCCAAGTCAGCGCCCGTCGTTGAAGAGCCAATTGTTGCTGTGCCCGTCGAAACTATCATTGAGACGGTAGCACCAAACCCGGTTGAACCAAAATCCTCCCAAGACGATAAAAATGGTTCAGCTGATGATGTGCGGGCAACGCCGCTTGCACGGCGGCTCGCCCGTGAAGCAGGCATTGATCTCGCCACCATTCAGGGCTCAGGTCCGAAGGGCCGCGTGCAGAAGAAGGACGTTGAAGGCAATACCGGCATTGCGAAGCATACAGTATCGGCTAAATCGCCTGCGATTAAAAATGCTGAACCATCCGCGCCCGGTCAGCTCAATGCAGTCTGGTTGCGTGAGGGCGAGGCCGATCGGTTGCCGATTGTGCTGATCCACGGCTTTGCCGCAGACCTCAACTCATGGCGTGGCTTGTTTGCCGGGGCATCGCTTGGCCACCCGATACTGGCGCTTGATCTTCCGGGACACGGTAATTCGCCACGTGTTGTTCCTGAAAGCATCGATGATATTGCTACGGCAGTCGAAGCGACGCTTTCTGCTTTCGGCGTGACGTCGTGCCTGCTGGTTGGTCACTCGCTTGGCGGAGCCGTCGCCACAGTCACCGCTGCGCGTGGTGTTGTCGATGTGCGTTCCCTGTTGCTTATTTCTTCGGGGGGCTTGGGACCGCAGGTCAACGGCGCGTTCATAAAAGGTCTCGTCGGCGCGAAAAGCGAAGCCAGCATCGTTCCCTGGTTGAAACTGCTCGTTGCCGATGAGAGCCATCTGACGAAGCCGTTCATCAATGCAACAGTTGCTCAAGCCGCTGATGCAGAACTGCGCGATACGCAGGAAGCGATTGGTCATCGGTTTTTTGCGGATGGCACACAGACTTTTGAGGTTCGTTCAAGCATTGCTTCGCTTGCAATGCCGGTGCGGCTCATCTTCGGTGCCGAAGATCGGGTTATTCCCGTTGCCCAGGCCCATGGTTTGCCAGGGAAAGTTGGCGTCCACATTTTCGCAGGTTGTGGACATATGCCACAAATCGAAGAGCGGGCTGCGGTGTTGCAAATTCTCAAAGAATGCGCCGCCGCTGCCAATTAATACGAGCCTAAAGCAATTTAAAAAGCACATCGTTTGCGACGATGTGCTTTTTGTTTTTAGCCTTATTAAGCCTTGTCTTTCAGCATCTGTGTCGCACTTTCTTCATCGGTGATGAGAACGGTGGGTTTCAGAAGTTCGATTGCACCAAGCAGAGCGGCAATCTTCTCTTTGCCGCCTGATGTAAGAATACGCTGCGGCGTCTTCTGAAGACTTTCAATTTTGGCCGACATGACGCGGTCGTGCACGGGATCATCAACGATCTTGCCGTTCTTGTCATAGAAGTGGAAAAGTACGTCGCCAACAGCGCCATTTGCAATGAGCGATAGCTTCTGTTCCTCGTCAATCAGGCCGACGCGATAAGACGTGCTGCTGGCTGTCTGAATGTCACCGACGCTGAGCAGCACCATGTCGAGTTGCTCTGCCATATCAAGCACAGTGTTCAAGCCGCAGCGCTCGATAAGCGCAATCCGGGTTTCCTTGCTGTCAACCAACGCAGGCGCTGGGATCAGATAGCCTTCGCCCTGAAAAATCTGCGCAAATTGCCATGCAAATTCCGGCGGGTTCGAGCGCCGTGGCTGCACAATACCGCCGAGCAAAGAAATGACTTTGAGGTCATTAAGCGGACGCGCACCAATATGTTGAAGCGTGCTGGAAAGAGTACGCCCCCAGCCGACGCCAATCGTCATGCCGTGCTGCACCTTTTCCGACAGATAGGCGCCAGTGGCAGCACTGATCGGTGGAATAGGATCAATGTCGGATGAAGAGAGCGGCGCGACAATCGCGCGTTCCAGACCAAAGGTCTTTTCAAGCTCCACTTCCAATGCGGTCAAGCTTGCCAGCTTGCCTTCGATGGTAATTTTTACTTCATTGCGAGCACGGGCATCAGCGAGAAGACGAACGATTGTGACACGACCAACACCAAGCGCTTCTGCGATGTCATTCTGGGTCATTTGTTCGACGTAATACATCCACGCGGCACGCGTTCTCAACCGGCTCGTGCGGTTTTCGGCGGCAACGCCTTCCGATCCAATGATGAGGTCAGCTGTCTCCGGATTCTTTTGCGTCTTCTTGCCAGCTTTTTTCAAAATAATCCCTCAAATTATTGGCGCAATACTGCTTTATAGAAGTGATACTCTTAAAGCGAACCTATTGCTTTTCCACGTGAAGGCAAACAATAATTCATGTGCTCTGTCCAGGCTGTTCCGGTGGCGCTTCGGTTAAGGAAAATGAACATGTTACGCATTCTTTCGGAAGAAATTGCAGTCAATCTGAAAGACCGGCTGCGTGAGGTTCGATATATGATTCGCCGCAATCGTCATGAAAGTTTGCAGGGCGAACAGGCCTCTTCGCGTCCGGGTGAAATCGTGTCACCGGAACTGCTGCTGGGACATGCCGCGAGCATGATGGACAAGGCACTGACGACGGCTGAAACAATCTCCATTTCGCTGATTTCATCGAACCCGAATGTTCATAACAGTGCGCCGCATGTGAGAAGCTTGTCGGTTTATTTCGGCGCCGGAGCCGAGGGCGTGCGCGCGTTCCGCAAGGATATGTACTATCTCACGAAGGAAGTGCTCCGCCGCCATCAGTTGCAGAATGTGCTGATTCAGGAAGCTGTGTTTGTCACGGTGCATGCAAACGTGATGCGCGAACATGGAGCTCTCTTGAAGAGCGCGGTTGCCGCCGAGGCGGGCGACAAAAAAGTAGCCGAAACGGCCAAGGCCATCACGGCCATGTTTTTCGAGCTTCTTGCGGAAAAGCCGGTTCGTTTTATCTCACTGGATGGTCATTGTGATCCGCAGGCTTTGCGTAAATTCGAAACGATGTGTTTCGCTGCTGTTGGCCTGGCATGTGGGCTGGCGACAGCCAAAGCTGGCGACCTGGAAGGAATTGATCCACTTGAGAGTGCCATTCTGGCTTTGGACGCAAGACATAAGCGTCTGATGCAGGCCGCTGAAGATCGAGATCATCCACAGCTCGAAAATCTGTTCCAGACCTTGATTGCACACCTGCCATAAAACAAAGCCCGGATACGATGATCCGGGCTTTGTTTTATGGATGCATCGCAGATGAGGCTTAGTTTCCAAACATATCTGCGATCAGCTTTTTTGCACGGGGGATTGAAGCGGGGCTCATGCTGAACTCGGTCAGCCCCATGCGCATAAACTCTCCGATAAGTTCCGGCTTACCTGCGGCTTCTCCACACATGCCCACCATGATGCCTGCTTCGGTACCCGCCTTTGCGGTCATCTCGATTGCCGCCATGACAGCCGGGTGGCTTACGTCGTTGAGCTTCGCAACGGTTGGATTGAGCCGGTCCGCAGCCATCACATATTGCGTCAGATCATTGGTGCCAATGGAGAAGAAAGCCGCTTCTTTTGCAAGCTCGCGGGCCGCAAAAACCGCCGCTGGTGTCTCAATCATCACGCCAAGGTCGAACTCGGCGAAAGTTTTACCTTCGCTTTTAAGTTCGCTGATGCATTCTGCGATCAGTCGTTTGGTTGCGCGAATTTCTTCGACATCCGAGACCATCGGCAGCATCACCTTGAGGTTGCCGTTGACCGCTGCGCGCAACAAGGCGCGCAACTGCGGCTTGAACACATCCAAACGATCCAGACACATGCGAATGCCGCGCCAGCCAAGGAAAGGGTTCTCTTCCTCGGGAAACTCGATGCCTGCAATGGGCTTATCGCCACCGATATCGAGGGTGCGGACAATAACCGGATGTGGTGCAAATGCTTTGAGAAGCGCCGAATAGGTTTCGGTCTGCATATCTTCGGACGGCAGATGAATATGCTTCATAAAGAGAAGCTCAGTGCGGAAAAGACCAACCCCCATGGCGCCGGCTTCGAGCGCGACGTCGATCTCCTCAAGTGCGCCCATATTGGCGGCAACTTCGATAATATTTCCATCTGCGCGTCGAGGAATTATCGAGCGGTAAGCATCAAGCGCCTGCTTTTCCTGCATTGCTTTGGAAATACGCGCTTCGATTTCGTTGCGGATAGCCAGGTCTGGATCGGAATGAACGATGCCGAACGTTCCATCCACTGCTACGGTCTTTGCATTCTCGAGCTCATGGATTGCACTTCCCAGGCCAAGAACAGCCGGAATGCCATGCGTGCGGGCGATGATCGCAACATGCGATGTGGCGCCGCCATGTCCGCAGACAACACCTTTGATTTTCTTGAGCGGTGCACGTGCCAGATCCCAGGCGCCGATGTCTTCGGCAATAAGCACCGATCCTTCCGGCAAGCCTTCCAGATTGATATCTTCCTTGCCGAGAAGTGCAAGACAGATCTGGCGACTGACGGCATGCACATCATCTGCACGTGCATTAAGATAGTGATCGTCGAGTGCCGCAAACTGCCCGGCAACCGTGGAAGCTGCAGCAAGCATCGCCGAAATGGCATCTAAACCATCTCGAATGAGCCCAAGTGCTTCGTCGGTCAGGCTATCATCCGCAGCAATATCCTTTAATGCCGCAATGATGCCTCTGTCAGCGTCAGCGAGGTTGCCGCTGGAGAGCGAAGCATCCATGCGTTGCTGTACCGTCGCGATAGCCGACTTAAAATGGGCAATCTCGGTGTCTATTTCAGATGCAGCAAGCTTCCGGCCCAACGGCTTGATTTCTTCAGGAAAAAACGGAAACGCAGTGCCCAATGAGATGCCTTCGCTCGCACCAATACCTTTTATCTGACCCGTGGGCAGCTTTATCGTAATCGCAGGCTGAGTAGCGGCTGGCGGCGCGGTTTCTGCTTGAGGGGTAGCAGCGGGTGCAGCAGCCTCTTCAAGGCCAGCCTGCGGGTTTTCCAGATAGCCGATCAGCGCTTCGATGGCTTCAATGGCATCGGCACCATCGGCACGAACGGTCACTTCATCAAGCTCTTTCACACCAAGCAGCATCAGCTTGACGGAGCTTTTGGCACTTACGCTTTTTCCGGCCTTGGCGATTTCGATGTCACTTTCAAAACCTTTGGCCAGTTTAACGAAGCGGGTTGCGGGGCGCGCATGCAGCCCTTCATGCACCCGGACGATAGTCGAGCGTTCCATTTATATAAGCCTCAAAGCGACATCTGAAACATTCCAACATCCTGAATGTCGAAACTTGTTTCAATTATCTGTTTTAACACGCAATTCTAAATCCAATGATGGTCAGATTCAGCCGCCGATGGCGATAATCTGCCCTTCTTTGAGAGCAGCGACAAGCTCTTCGCCGACGATTTCAGTAGCGCAAATTTCGCCTGGACGATCTGTCGATTGTGCGCCCGTAAACGAAATAACGACGTGGCCGATTTCGCGTACTTTTTGCCAGGCGCTATCACCGACAGCAGTGATTTCTGCGTTGAGTGAGCCGATGGTGATGCGGGCTCCGACAGCAGGTGCGGACACTTCAGGTCCTTCTTCCACGATATGCATTACGGAAACTTCAGCGAGTTCGGGTGGCGATCCATCCGCAAAAAGAATGAGAACGCCGCCTTCAGCGAGATCCGCAACTTCCGGGCCGATTGCGGTGATCCGCGTTTTCAGATGTATCGACATAGAGGCGGTCCTTTCTTGGTATGGTCTTCGATACTCGGGAAAATCGACGAAGAGCATCGCTATTGCATATGTTTGGGAGATTGCCTGCCGCCGCTTTTGCTGCGACAGGCTGAACGTCTTAAAGTACTGCGAGGCTGACAACCCATGCGATTAGGACCGAAAGTGGCCCCATGATCTGACGGCTGATCAGAACTGCCGGAACACCAATTTCGATTGTCTTGGGTTTCGCTTCCCCGAGCGCCAGACCAACCGGCACGAAGTCACAACCGACCTGCGTGTTGTAGGCAAAGAGCGCAGGCAGGGCCATAGCCGGAGCGATGGTGCCGTTGGCGATCTGCGGTCCTATGATCGCCACGCCGACGACCTGCGCGATAACTGCACCTGGTCCGAGAATCGGCGACAGGAACGGCAAGCCGCAGATGGCGGAAAGCACGAGCAAGCCGACAATATTATTGGCTAGGGGTCCAAGCGGCTGGGCAAGAATATCGCCAATGCCTGTATAGAGGATCAGACCGATCAGCATGGTCACGAATGCCATGAATGGCAAAACGTTACGGATAACCTGATCGATTGTGCGGCGACCCGCCTGGAAGAAGATACCAACCACACGGCCCATGACACGACCGATACTGCTGATCAGTCCGACCAAGCCGCCTTCGCTCGGCTGTTCTACCGGAGCAGGCTCTTCTTCAACTGCGGCAACTGCAGGGGCAGCGGTGGCCGAGCCATCAGCAGAAACGATGTCTTCCGGCTTCACACCTGACACGTAAATGTCCTCGGTGATAAACTGTGCCAGTGGCCCGGATTGTCCAACCGGTGTGATGTTTACCGTTGGAATGCGCTTGCGCGGATAGACGCCGCAACGGGCAGTGCCGCCACAATCGACAACCACAACTGCCATTTCGCTTTCGATTGGTGGTGAGCGGAAGCCGTCAACGGCCTCTGCTCCGGTCAGTTCAGCGATCCGGCGTGCAAGCGGATGAATGCCGCCGCCAGTGACCGAAACCACCTTGTTGCGTTGCTCTGTCGGCTGAATGACAAGCGGACCGCCCCAGCCATTTGAGCCGCGGGAAATTTTAACTGCCTTATAGGTCTTTACCATGTCGTCCTCCCCAATTCCCGCTTAAAGCTCAATGCCTTGACGCCGCGCCATGATGGCGGTGATGCGTTCTGTGAGCATGCCTTTAAGGAGGATCACGACGAGACCAACGATGGCGTACCAGATGGCGACGTTGATGTGATAACCCGTTGGAACTGCGCCCTTCTTCTCAAGTTCGAGAAGTGCGACGAGCACGCCGCCCCAGACAAAGTATTCGCCTGGATTGATATGCGGGAAGAGGCCCAGTGGCGGATGAACATAGGAGACAGCCGCGTCATAGAAGGCGGGCTTGTATTTCTCGTCCAGAAACGAACCGAATGTGTAGGCCATCGGGTTGGTCAGGAAGAACACCGAAAGAACCGGCAGAACGGTATAGCGAGTGAGCGCGATACGTCCGGCGCTGCGGGCAATGCCATGGACGCGCTTTTCACCGACCAGTTCGGTTACGGCATAGAAGGCGGTCATCAGCACGACGAGCGTCGGGATAATACCTGTTACAAACCCGGCAAAAACTTCGCCGCCCTTCTGGAAGACGCCAATGAAATGCTTGCCGATTGAAGCAAGCCAGCCCAGCTGTTCTTCCTGCTGGACGTTCTGAAGGCGTTCCTTGAACTGATCAACGGTAATTCCGCCGCTGCCGGCATCGGCTGGCGCGGTGGTTGTTGCTTGTGCAAGCTGCAGAAGATCATTTCCCGCGTGGTCTGCGGCATGTTTGCCATGCAGGGCCGCATCGGAAATCATGCTGCCAGCCATATGTATAGATTGCATTGTTACGTCAGCATGTTGTGCCAACATCGTCACTATCGACATTGCTCCTCCTCGATTGCTTGTTTCAGGCAAGCAACTCCTATGCTCCCACTGCCTTCAGACCTTCGAGTTCGATCCCATCGGATTGATCTCTTATGCGACCGATCTGCTCTATCGCCTGCTTGGCAGCAGCCACCACTTCAGGCGTTCCTTCTCCAATTGTAGGATTGTCCTGCAACTCGCTGAGGCGCATTCCCTCAAAGCCTTCGCGGCGGCTGAATTTTGCAAAAACTGTTCGTCCGCTCATTTGCAGGAAGCGTCGCACCACCAAATTGCGGTCTACGACGAGCAAAACAATGACGCCTCTGCCAAAGCGACCTCGCACATGACCCGCGCCGACAAAGCCGTCAGAATATTTCGAGGTGATGCCTTTCATCACATCGGAATAGTGACGCATCTGAAACCAGACGCCCAGAGACTGAAAGCCCCAAAGCAAGGCGAGCGCCAGCAAAGCCCATTGCCAGATAGCCATTTTGTTCTCCTCCCACGAAGGACAAATAGGATATTTTCCGAGTTCGTCCTTCAGCAAATAGAGAACATTTGTCTTCTTGAATGTCAATATGTATAATTTTGTCAACGAATGAAGACGAATGACGACTGACATTGCAATCGGTTTCGCATAATGTCGTTTGTAAACGGGAGGCCGCTCGCAACATGGATTTGCTACTCAGAGAACAAATGGCATCGATGCCTGATTTGCGTCATCGGTTGCGCCAGCTGCGTTGGTTCAGGGCGACGTTCCGCAAGCATGCCAGTCTGCTGCATGAGCTTTATGGCGTCGAATATGAGATTGATGAAAAGAAGCTCACAGAAGCCTTCCTGAACTGGGTAGAGCTCGTTGATCAGAACAAGCGTTTTGCCAAAGTGGACCGCAAAGATTTCATCACCTTTGCCGCAGGTCTTGTGTTGCGAGAGCTGATCCGTTTGTCGCCTGCGAAGGTCGTTTCGCCGCCAAAGCACGCTGCAGACGATGCCGCGCGTCTTTACGAAATCGTCAGCTTCTGGCCAGAAGGTTTTCTCTACACAAACTACTGTATCTGCGCGATTGCTGCTGTGCAGGAGCAGGAATTCGGTACTGTTCCGGATATCGATCAGTGTGCTGATGAGCTGCGGACATGGTGGTCTTACAAGGAAAACGTCTCGGAAATGCCGGGTTATGCGATTGCATTTCTCGATAAGTTTCTTGGTAGCGAGCCGAACTGGGTCATGCCGGATCTGGCTTCGGCGCGTGCAGCGGTGAAGCGTGCTTTGGGGGCTGATAATCCGGTCACGAAGATCCAAAATAATTAGTGGCCGCTTTGTTCCAGTGCGGAAAGTGCTTATTCCACTCGGAATATCTGCGTTTAACCAGCACCGGAGCCGGGCATTTCAAAGGCTCATATTCCACCATACCAGTCATAGCCATAGTCCTCCCAGTAACCACCTTTCCCACCCTGAATGGCCGCAAAGCTTGAGACAAGCTCAATCGACTTGATGTATTTGCTCATCTTGTATCCGAGTTGTCTCTCTACGCGCAGACGAAGCGGAGCTCCGTTTTCTACCGGCAGGACACGATCATTGAGACCATATGCCAAAATAGTCTGCGGATGACGGGCGTCGATGAGATCTATGCTGCCGTAAAATGACGCTGCTCCTTTCGCGCCGTCTACCCTATCGAAGCAGTGGAAGACGACAAAGCGCGCGGATGGCGTGGGGCGTGTCACATCGAGAATCTGGCTCAAGGGGACGCCTGTCCATTTGGCGATTGTACTCCAGCCTTCCACGCAGTCGTGGCGGGTGGTCTGGGTGCGCCCTGGCATGTTGCGCAGTTGCTCCAGCGAAAAACTTGTCGGTTTTTCCACGAGACCTGTTACCTGCAAAACATAGTCTGAGAAATCGGCTGCGCGAAGTGCGTCATATTCTTCCGTCGCAGGATTGGTTTCACCATTCGGTTTTTGACCCTGACGCAGCTCGCTTTCCCCATACTCCCTTGCAAGTGCATTATGTCCCTGCAGTTGCCGTTGAATGAGGTAGGTCAGATCGTTCGCCTTTTCGAGGACTTGCCGCGTAGCGCTTTCGTTGTTGCCGACAAAATCGAAAGCATCACAACCGCTCAACATAATGGAAGAGGCTGCGGCTCCGGAAAAAGTTAGGAACTTTCGTCTGGAAAGATTCAGCTTGCTCATGGGTGCCTGTCCTCGTCTTTTTTCGGAAGATCGGCGCGATACCAACCAGAAATCATCGATCGCATTTCGTTGAACGGACCTGCCGCAAGCACCATCACGATATGAATGACGACGAATGCGCAAAGCAGGAAAACGGCTACAAAATGAAGAGTGCGGGCTGTCTGGCGTCCGCCGAGCCATTCCGTCAGCGGCAGTACGGCATCCATGCCGGGAGACATGGCCAGCCCCGTAATTATAACCATCGGGAAAAGCCCGAAAAACACCATACAATAGGTCAGTTTCTGCATAGGATTGTATGTTTTCCCATGCTGGAAGCGAAACTTGAGATGGTTAAGAATATCGCCGGGCAGGCTCTTTATATCCAATGCAGATGGCAGTAACTCGTTCTTCAGATGCCCGTTCAGAACACTCCCGACCAACCATAGCATGAGCGTGCCCACCAGAACCCAGGCGAAGAAGAAGTGAACCACACGTCCGGTTGCCAGATCGCGATAGGATGGAATGATCAACGCTGGGGGAAATGCCTGATAGTCGGGAGCGCTTGTGGTTCCTGATACGCCGAGAAAACCGGTTGTCTGGAAGCTTTTGCCCAAGATATCGACACGACCTTCAGGGCCGCTTTCGCCCTCGACGGCATAAATTGCCAGAATGGCATTATCATAGTCGAAACCGGATTCGTTGCCGAGATAGAGCGTGGGGTGCGCATTGAATATCTGCAGCCCGGACAGCAGCAGAAAGAAGAGGCTGGCAGCCCAAATCCAGTGTGTGAGGCGCGTCAGCAGACGCTGGCGATAGACGAGCTGTTTCATGATGTTGCGCTCCGGTAATTTGCCCGCCAGTCGTGAGGGAAGACTGGCGGGCCAGAACAATTACTGTGGCTTCTTCATGGAGTCGGACTGCATCGTGTCCTGTTTCATGGCATCGTTCTTCATCGCTTTGTCGTCATGTTTCTTCATTTTCTTTTTTGTATCGCTATGCATGGCATCGCCTTTCATGGCGTCATGCTTGCCCATGGAATCCTTCTTCATAGTGTCAGACTTCATGGTGTCGGTTTTCATCGCGTCTTGCGCGAAAGAAACCGGCGTGAAAGATATAGCGGCAAGCAGGGCGAGCGCCGGAAGGACGATGATGTTCTGTTTGATGGTCATGACGATACTCCTGTTCATCTGGGCGCCAGCGGCGCGTAACGGGAGGAGTTTCGACAGGCAGAGGCAAATGGTTACACCGATCACGGCGATGTGATCACCTCATTGGAAGATGTAACCTTTTCCGCTTCTTTCACGAATATGCCGGTGATTGGGAGTTGTAACCTGACCTATTCGAACGAAGAGAGGTTGAAAAAACTGATGATACTGGCGCTCGACGGAGACAAGGCAGCCTATCGGACCTTGCTTGAGGATCTGTCGCGCCGACTGAAACCTTATTTTCTACGGCGTCTTTTCGGCGATAAATCGCAAGCGGAGGACCTTATTCAGGAGACTTTGCTGGCGATCCATACCCGACGCATAACCTATGATCGAGGCATGGCGTTTCTACCCTGGGTGAATGGAATTGCACATCACAAGCTTGTCGATCATCTACGCCGTCACGGGCGTGAGACTGCTACACCTCTGGAAGAGGATGTTCCTGTGTCCGATGATGCTGAAGCCGCCGATGCGCGCATGGATGTGGACCGGATGTTGAGCAGTGTTTCCGAACGCACGGCAGGTTTGATCCGCAAAGTAAAAATCGAGGGACAATCCATAGATGAAGCCGCACGTGACACCGGCTTGAGTCAGAGCGCGGTCAAAGTCGCCATCCACCGCGGTCTTGCAACAATAGCGAAAAGATTTGGAGGCAAAGGGCATGACCGATGATCTGATCGACAAGCTGACAGCAGATGTCAAACCGGTTGGCCCTCACGCAATGCGCCAGCTTTTCTTGCGCTATGCGACGGGAGGCATTGTAGGCGGGCTTGCGATTATGCTGGTTTTCCTTGGCGTGCGTCACGATTTGTTGTTGGCGATGACGACGACAGCCTATTGGATGAAATTCGGCTACGCAGTCCTGCTTTTATTGATACTGATCCCCGCATTATTCACCTTGTCGCGGCCCGTTCGCACGGGATTGCACTGGTTGCCGCTGGCCATACTTCTGGCTTGTCTTGCAGGCGCTGCATCAATCCAGCTGCTGAACGCCGAGCCCGGACAAGCAGAGGTGTTGATATGGGGGCGGACGGCGTTGGTCTGTCCATGGTTGATTGTTCTCATAGCTCTTCCCATGCTCGGGTTTCTGCTTACTGCCATGCGGCGACTTGCTCCGGCCGATCCTGCTCTGACCGGTCTTGTCGCCGGTATCGTTGCTGGCGCAGTAGGAGTTCTCATCTATTCACTACACTGTCCGGAATCCGGGATGCCGTTTATTGCAATCTGGTATACGCTCGGCATCGCAATCATGGGTTTTTTGGGCATGATTGGCGGGCGCGTTTTACTCAAATGGTAAGACCTGAAAGCGCACAGCTTCTATCCTGGTTTGAACCAGTAACAGACCTCTCACTGGCGAGTTAACTGCTAGCCCCGGACGAGTAGGCTTTGATCTTGGTTGAAACACGGCTTTGCCGTGCGCTCTGCATAACGGTGGCGGAACCTCGTCGTCTTCAAAGCAAACATGGTGAATTAAACTCACTGGGCAATAACGGTCAAAAACATTTTGGATTCTCCCCAGAATGCGTTAGCGTCTTCGCAGTTCCGTGGGAGGACCTTATGAAATGCAGTGGGGGAAGTAATCTGCAAAAACTTCCCGCTTAGTCGTGGTGTCTGCACCATGGCAAAATCTATTGGAGTGAGGAGGAAATATGCAAATCTTTAATCGGAAAACGACTGTTTCTCTGGCTATCGCATTGGGGCTTGTGTTCGGTGCTGCGCAAGCGAAAGCCGAGGAGTTTGTAAATATTCTGACCGGTGGCACCAGTGGAGTCTACTACCCGCTCGGCGTCGCTATGGAAAAAATCTATTCGAGCATTCCTGATGTGCGTCCCTCGGTTCAGGCGACGAAAGCATCCATTGAGAATATCAATCTCATCAACAGCGGTCGGGGTGAAGTGGCGTTCACGCTGGGCGATTCCCTGCGCGATGCCTATGAAGGCAATGAAGCAGCTGGTTTTAAAAAGAAGCTCACCAATCTGAGCACGCTTGCGGCAATCTATCCGAATTATGTGCAGATCGTCGCCTCCAAGGAATCCGGCATCAAGACATTGGCTGATCTCAAAGGAAAGCGTTTGTCCGTCGGTGCACCGAAATCGGGAACCGAACTCAATGCGCGCACCATTCTGGGGGCTGCCGGACTTTCCTATGATGATCTCGGCAAGATCGAATATCTGCCCTTCGCGGAATCCGTCGAGCTGATGAAGAACCGCCAATTGGATGCAACCTTGCAATCTTCCGGACTTGGCGTCGCCTCGCTGCGCGATCTTGCCAATTCCGTGGACATCAATGTGGTTGAGGTTCCGGCAGACGTTATCGAGAAAATCGGCGCACCGTATCAGGTCAACACGATCCCGGCGAATACCTATAGCGGGCAGGACAAGGATGTCGTGACAGCTTCCGTGATCAACTATCTGATCGTTCGCCCCGATATGGATGAAGAACTGGTTTACCAGATGACCAAGGGGCTATTCGAAAATCTCGACCAGCTAACTGCCGCCCATTCTTCCGCAAAGGCAATCAAGCTCGATAAAAGCACCATCGTGTCACCTGTTCCGGTTCATCCCGGTGCTCTGCGTTACTACAAGGAAAAAGGCATCGAATAGGCTGGCAGCAATCCTGCGCGGCGGTTGGTACCCGGGTGACATTCCCGGGTTCCTTCCTTTTTCTGACAGACGGTGTCCGATCCTTGTTAATCGGATCGCTCCCTTAACTGTTCATTTTAAATGCACAATCTGATGAAGGTTCGTTCATGACGCAGAGCGAGAACAGCGCCGTAGAATCGGCCGAGCATATTCCCGCCTGGGGCACAGGCACAGGCGCAAAAGTCCTGTTTGCCATCGCCGTGGCTTTTTCGGTTTTCCAGCTTTGGACTTCCGCTTATTCACCACTGCCAAGTCAGGTGGTCCGCTCCGTCCATGTCGGATTTCTGCTTCTGCTTCTCTTCGGCCTTTACGCCAATGCGAGCACAGTCGCTGCAAAGCGAGCGGCCTTCTGGCTGGCGGCCATCGTTGCTTTCGTGCTCAGTCTTTATCATTGGGTTTTCTACGAAGACCTGGTGATCCGGGCTGGCGAACCCAACACGCCGGATATCATAATCGGCATTCTCGTGGTCGCTCTCGTCTTCTGGGCGGGAAAAAAGATGATGGGTTGGACCTTACCTCTCATCTGCGCGATCTTTCTGGCTTACGGCTTGTTCGGACAATATCTCCCGCACCCGTTCAACCATCGCGGATATGATTTCGAGCAAGTGGTCGAAGTTCTCTTTCTGGGAACAGAAGGAATTTACGGCACGCCGATTTATGTCTCATCGAGCTATATTTTTCTTTTCATCCTGTTCGGCGCATTTCTCGAACGCGCGGGCATGATCCAACTCTTCAATGACATTGCCATGGGAACGGTTGGCGCGTCGCGTGGCGGCCCTGCAAAAGTTTCGGTGATTTCGTCGGCCTTGATGGGAACGATCAACGGTTCCGGTGTCGCCAATGTTGTGACCACAGGCGCTTTCACCATTCCGCTCATGAAGCGCTCCGGTTTCCGCCCGGCATTCGCGGGTGGTGTCGAAGCCGTTGCGTCTATGGGTGGCCAGATCATGCCCCCGGTCATGGGGGCGGTTGCTTTCATCATGGCTGAAACGCTGGGTCTGCCTTATGTTGAGATCGTCAAAGCGGCAATCGTGCCTGCTATTCTCTACTTCATAACTGTCTTCGTGATGGTTGACCTTGAGGCGCGTCGCCTCAAGATGAAAGGCCTCAATAAAAGCGAAATGCCAAGCGCTCTCGAAGCAATCAGAAAACGCTGGTTTCTGGTGCTGCCGCTCGTCGCATTGGTGTGGCTCCTTTTCTCCGGCTATACGCCACTTTTTGCAGGCACTGTCGGCCTCAGTCTGACCGCGCTCATCATTCTCGGCGTGCCGGTTTCCGGCTCGATGTCGATGCCTTTGCGTGTGCTGTTCTGGGTCGCGCTTGGCGTCATGTCAGCAGCAGCTTTCGGCACGACCTTCAACATTTTCGGCTATGCCCTGCGCGGTATTACGCTGATCATCGCCCTCGTTGTGCTGCTGGTCATGATAAATTTTCTGGTGCGCGGTGGTCGGGAAACGCTCGGTCTGTGTCTTCAGAGCCTCGGGGAAGGTGCCAAGAATGCGCTGCCCGTGGGCGTTGCCTGCGCGCTGGTTGGCATCATCATTGGCATTCTGGCGCTTACCGGAGCCGGTTCGACATTCGCTCGTGTGATTGTCAGCGTTGGAGAAAACTCGCTGTTCTTTTCGCTGGTGCTGACCATGCTGGCCTGTCTTGTGCTTGGCATGGGTATTCCGACTATCCCAAACTACATCATCACATCCTCGATCGCTGGCCCAGCACTCCTTCACCTGGAAGTGCCGCTTCTGGTATCGCACATGTTCGTCTTCTATTTCGGTATCATGGCTGATCTCACGCCGCCTGTTGCGCTTGCGGCTTTTGCGGCAGCGCCAATCGCGCGCGAGTCCGGCATGAAGATCGGCATGCAGGCGATCCGTATTGCGGTTGCGGGTTTTGCCGTGCCTTTCATGGCGGTGTACGAGCCGGTCATCATGCTTCAGGAAGGGGGGCCTCTTTCGGAAACGCTCGGGTTCTGGCCTGCATTCGCCTATATGTTCGTCAAGGCACTACTCAGTATTTTACTTTGGGGCGCAGCTGCTATCGGCCATCTTCGAACGCCGTTGAACATGTGGGAACGCATATGGGCTTTCGTCGCTATCGCGCTGATGCTCGCAACCTATCCCTATAGCGATGAACTCGGTTTTGCTGCCTGTGCAGCTTTCCTTGCATGGCATTTCTGGAGATCGCGACCGTCCGTCGTCGCGTCATCCGGTTGATGGCGGTCTGCATTGCGACGGCTGGCGGCGTACTGAAAATCGCCGCCACGAGCTTTGTTCTCTCATGGACGCACAGCGTTGAGAAAGTGCCATGGCAGGAGTTCTGGAATGTTACGTCCCAGGGCTTGGTATTGTCAGAAGCTCGCATCAAAGGCTCTGGCGCAGGCATGGATCCACCTGCCGATGCCGTTCTTAAGGACGGTTGGTATATCTATCACCCAACCATCCCTCCGCGTCATGAAATTGTTCTGGCTGCCTCCGGCAAGACGACTGGAGGCTGGACTTTCTGTTCGGAACAAAAATGTGTTGAACTTGGAAAGACGGAGGAAACACCGATCCATATCAAGTCGTGTAGTTAGGTTTCTTTTACCTGTAGTTCACTCGTTCTACTCACCTTGATGTGCGACGGCTTTGCACAAGGAACCTGCGAAATAGCGTTTTGCTGCGACGTGATTTTCCTGTGAGCTGGGAAAAACGGGGAGCCATTATTGCCCCCCGTTTCATAGGCGACGTGATGAGAATTAGTGCCCGGAAAGGACAAGGGTCTGCACAGGCATCATCACGGCTTGTATTCGCAGGATCATGGCATGAACGAGCGCGGTTGCGTCGACGGCATGCAGGAATATCGACCGCAGCGTACCCGCTTCACCAGATTGCAGTTCCTCGTGATTGCTCGTGTAGGCATTGGCCACACAACTGCTACCCGGGGGTATGCCTGCAAGCTGTCCTTCGTAGAGAGGCTCCAGAGTGACTGTGATTGTTCCTGGTTTCGCCAATTGCTGGATGTCGACCAACTGATCGCTGGCGCGTACCTGTCCACCAGCGATAACGTCTTGCACCTCGGTTACTACCATGGGTATAATCATGAACGGCTTTCCGATACATGTAGCTTCAGCAATCATGCCGGGCTTCATGACTTGTGCCTCAATCTGTCCGAATCCTGCGATAAGAGCCGTTCGGCCTGCTGTTTCCGGCACCAGTATGCCAGCAGGGCGAAGCAACGGATTGACGACTTCACCTGCACGCAGGGTGAACTGTTGAACGGTTCCCGAAACGCCCGCCTTCACGATCGTTTTATTAAGTTCAACTTCCGCCTGCGCAGCTGCGGCCTCGGTGCTGGCCCTCTGCGCCGGAAGTAATGAGGTGATTTTGGTTTCGAGCGTCTGCTTGCTGGCGGTTGCGGCTGCCAGTTCGCTGCCTTTACCATCGGCTATCGACTGGAGACGTTCAATATCCTTGCGGGCGACGATGTTTGGGTTGCGGCGTTGCAGTTCAAGCTGCGTGTTTACATCGTTCTGTGCCTGAACAAATGCTATCTCACCTTGCTTGATACGGGCGTCGGCAGCGACAAGATCGCTTTTGGCGACAACCATCTCCGCATCGATTTCTGCAATGCGTTTCCGGGCTGTTTCCAGTGCGGCTTTTTGCTTGCTGTCATCGAGCTTGAAGAGCGCCTCGCCGGCTTTCACCTTCTGGTTTCGCGAGACATATACCTCATCGACACGTCCGCCTATTTCCGGAAGGATGGTAACGGTTCGAAATGCAGCCGTTACGTTAGATGTAGACGGATGGTAATAGAATATCATCGTAATCAGGGAAATTGTGAGGATGAGACACGCCGTGATCCCCCATCTGAGCTCAAACCACATGGAATAGATCGTGATCTCGTGTCCAATTCGCTTTCCTTGGCCAAATCGACGGTAAAGATAATCTGGAAGTATAGTGATCATCGAACAAAGCAGGAATTCGAACATTATTTCTGCTCCTCTTTGTTCTGATCGAGGGATAATCCGCTGTCGGGCGCGGTTGTCGAAGCGGCAACATTTTGCGGCGCCGGTGATGCAGCCTGTGACGAAACATCATCGCCTGTCGTTGGGGCGGATGGCGGGATCGTCAGGTGAAGTCCTCGCCGTGCAATGGTACGCAGAGACCTTGCCATTGATGTTACCGGCGACAGGAAGTCTGGAAGATCCGTCATTGCCAGCAAAAGAGCTGCAATCCAGAAGAGCTGATTGTGGGTGAAGAGCGCTATCAAGCCCAATACAGCAACAAGCTGAATCTGAATCTTGTTCGTCTGATGAGCGATGTGTTCGGGGAGAGCATGGAGTCTCAGGTAGAGAATACCAGTTAAGAATACTACGCAGATAAGAAAAATAATGACGATGTTCAAAAGTACATCGGTTTGACCTGGGGGTGTTATAAATGCGGGTATGTGTCCGGCCGCTGCTTTATGCACGGCATCTGCTGATTGAACCATGTTGCCTCCAGCCTTTGTTTGTTGGCGTCCCATACGCTTCACCGGATGGTGGCGATAGAGAGCGCGGCTGTTCACCAACAAATGTGCCCGAAAAATGTCAGGCACTCCTTATTATATCAGATCGCAATAACGTTGTCGGAATTTCATTTTAGGATAGGGAAAATTACCAAATGCGCCGAGAACTATAAACAAAGTAAGCCATGGTTAGCCGCTTGGAGCCTGATATCGTCACGTTCATTATGATTCAGGTTCTTGTGTTCAGAGAAATGACAGCAAAGTCTTCTGCTTGTTTCGACGCTCAGGAAGCTTCTGCTGCTTCTCGTTTGATGACCTTTGGCATCCCTTCCGACTGGATTGCGTGAAGCGTATCACGCAGCGCTGAACCGAATACGCCATTTGTTAGCTTACTGGGAAGGATATCGGGACACACAGACGCAACCGCACGGATTATTTCCTCGGGCGTCTTGATATCTTTCAAGCCGGTCTGAAGCTCGGTCGCTTTGGGGTCATTCAATGGAACCGGGTGGCCGTCGTCCTCCTTTCGAGCCAGATAGGCGAGCCACGCAGCGAGAGCAAATACGAAGGGTCCGTACGGTTTGCCCGATGCCAGAGCTTCCAGGGCCGGGGTTGTGATGCGTTGGGGAAGCTTCTGTGTCCCATCCATTGCAATCTGTGCGGTGGAATGGGCTATAGCCGGGTTGGCGAACCGCTCTACAAGAACCGCAGCATAGGCGTCGAGATCAATGGACAGTCCTTCTACAGTTGCCGCAGCGGCAGCAAGGTGACGACGGACGAGTACAGCATGATCCGGGTCGGCCATCACGTCTCGGACAAAGCTTTTATCCGAGAGCTGCCCGCTATAGGCAAGCATCGAGTGTGTCCCGTTCAGCATTCGCAGTTTCATGTTTTCATATGGGGCGACATTGTCGACAAAGAGAGCGCCAGCACATTCCCATTCCGGTCGTCCGGCACAGAATTTGTCCTCAATCACCCATTGGCTGAAAGGTTCGGTTTCAACGGCAGCGTGATCTTCTCGCCCCGTCAGCTCCACGGCGAGCTTGGCGGTCTGGGCATTTGACGCCGGCGTGATCCGATCCACCATAGTGGACGGGAAGGCGACTTTTTCTGCTATCCAGCGCGAAAGCAGTCTTCCACCCGTTTGATCGGCGAATGCCAATACTGCGTCCCGCAACTTCTGACCATTGTGAGAGAGATTATCGCAACTGAGCACCGTGAAGGGTGGCAATCCACCGGTCATACGGCGAGATAGCGCTGCCACAATAAGCCCGATCACGCTGGTGGGCGCGTCTGGATTAGCGAGGTCGGCGACGATTGCCGGATGCTCACGATCCAGCCTACCGTCACTGGTGATGCCATATCCTTTTTCCGTTACGGTTAAACTGACGATGCGACATCCGGGCGAGGTCATCGCATCCAGGGCATCATTGCCAACCGTCGGGCCGGATAGCACCCGGTCCAGTGCGCCAATCACATGTGCTTCTGTGACCGGACCGCGTGTGATCAGGGTATAGCGGCCGTCCTGTGGATTCAGACTATCAGCAACGGCGGTTCCGCGCAGCGACACTCCCGTCACCCGCCAATCGCCACCTTTTTGCGCCAACACGGTATCGGTATAGGATAACAAGTGCGCGCGGGCAAAATTGCCGAGGCCGAGATGAACAATACCGACCTCGTGATTTTCGGGAGTATAAGCGGGCCAGCTGGCCGCCGCGGCATCGTTCACCAGTGCTGAAAGCCGTGTCACTTGTCTATCCTGACATTTGGATGGGACAGGGCGGTCATGATTCCGCGCAATTCGGCCAGGCCTTTCAGGCGCCCAATGGATGGATAACCCGGCTGAGCGCGTCGGTTCAGATCATCGAGAATATCCTGACCGTGATCGGGGCGCATAGGAATGCGCCAGTCGGCACGACCTTCGGCCTTGCGGCGGTTCTCCTCTGACAGGATGGCCGCAATCATCGCCACCATATCCGTATGGCCTTCAAGATGAGCGGCCTCATGGAACGATCCGCCAAGGTGGGGTTCTTCAAGTGCGACATTGCGCAAATGCAGGAAATGCACACGGTCACCCAGGCGTTTCATCATACCTGGCAGGTCATTATCGGCGCGCGCGCCCAGTGAGCCGGTGCAAAGTGTGATACCGTTCGCCGGAATGTTTACTGCATCCATGACCGCTTTATAATCAGCTTCGGTGGACATGATGCGCGGTAGTCCGAGAAGGGGGAAGGGCGGATCGTCTGGATGGCAGCACAGACGTACGCCAAGCTCTTCCGCAAGCGGACTCACCTCTGCCAGAAAGTCGATCAGGTGGTTTCGCAGGCGCTCTGGCGAAATATTGTCGTAATGGGCGAGATGAACCTTCACATCGTCCATCGACATGCGTTCGGCAGCGCCAGGCAGACCGAAGACGACGTTGCCGGAAAGCTCAAGCCGCCGCTCCTCGGACATCTCCGCAAAACGCTTGCGTGCAGCTTTGATGAGTTCAGGTTTGTAACTGTCCGATGCGCCCTTGCGTTCGAGCAGAAACAGATCGAAGACGGCGAAATCGAGGGCGTCGTAACGCATGCAGGTTGCCCCGTTCGCCAGCCGATAGGCAAGGTCGGTGCGTGTCCAGTCGAGGATGGGCATGAAATTGTAGCAAATGACCTCGATGCCTGCGTCACGCAGGTTATGCATCGATGTCTTCCAGTTCGAGATATGAGTTTTCCAGTCACCTGTCTGGCGTTTGATATCTTCTGAAACCGGAAGGCTTTCCACGACTTCCCATTTCAGTCCCGAAGGTTCGCCGTTCTTCATCCGGGCAATTTCGACCTGCCGTTTTTCGATTTCGGCGGGCGACCAGACGGATCCGGTCGCCACATGGTGCAGGGCGGTGACAACGCCTTCAACACCTGCTTGTAGCATATCATCGATGGATACGAGGTCCTTGGGGCCAAACCAGCGCCAGGTCTGTCTCATTTATTCGTCTTTCTGTTTTCAGTACTAGGCTGACGCATCAGCGAAACTAATCTGAACCTTAACGGACCGCGTACGATCCGTAGCCGCCTGAAAGGCAGACAAGGCTTCTGTCAGGGGAATGGTTGCGGTGATGATCGGTCGAGGATCGATAGCTTTTGATCCGATAAGGCGTACGGCCTCGGCGAATTCTGTATCGAACCGCTGCGAGCCGACAAACTGGATTTCTTTACCCACCATGACGTTGAGAGGCAGGACGGTCGGTCCGCCGACGCCAACCTGTACGAGGGTGCCGAGCGGTCGAAGGCAGGAAATTGCGTCGCCGATGGCCGGTGCTGCAGCAGAGCATTCAAATACCAGATCGACCTTGCCTTTGCCTTCCTGCCAGCGGGCGAGCCCTGTCGGGTCGGTTGCAATATTGACTGTATGATCTGCGCCCATGCGTGCGGCGACAGCCAGAGTGGCGTCCTGAATATCAGTCACAATGATTTCCGACGCGCCGCGTTGTCGCGCTACCGCCACGCAAAGGGCGCCGATCGGGCCTGCACCCGTCACCATGACGACCTTACCGACCAAGCTGCCTGCAATCGCTTCCCCACGATTGGCGGCATGAAGGCAAACTGCCAGTGGTTCAGAGCAGGCTGCGGCTCCCGGATCAATGCCGTTTGGGACAGGGAAACACTGGTCCGCCGCAATCACTATCCTGTCGCGGAACATGCCTTGTTGGTGCGGGAGATACATTGCCGATCCCTTGAAGCGCATCGCACTGCAATGGCGCGTCAGACCCTGCTGACAGAAACTGCAGATGCCGCAAGGCTGCGAAGGGTTCATAGCAACGAGCTGACCCGGCACCAGCCCCGTCACTCCCTCGCCGAGAGCCTTGATGCGTCCCGAGGCCTCGTGACCTAGGATGATCGGTTCCCGAACACGGATAGTACCAATGCCGCCTTCCAACCAGTAATGCAGATCCGATCCACAAATCCCGCCTGCTTCGACCGCGATCAGCACTTCTCCTGGCCCTGGTGTTCCGACAGGCCGACTTTCGATCCTCAGATCGTCCTGCGCGTGAAGGCAGATCACGCGCGTGTTCGACAACTCAGTCATTTCCACCTCACGGCATCAGCGTGTTGGGCAGCCAGGTCGCCAGAGGCGGCATGTAGCTGACCATCAAAAGGACAATCAGATTGGTGATGATATAGGGAATGATCGCCCTGATCACCGGCGAGAGTGGGAGACGCGCAATATTGGACGCGACAAACAGGCAAACGCCGACCGGTGGTGTAGTCAGGCCGATCATAAGGTTCAGGACCGCAAAACACGCAAAATGAATGGGGTCGATACCGACTGCCAAGGCTAGAGCCTGCAATGGTACGAATAGAATGATCAGGGCTGCAATCGTTTCCATGAACATGCCGACGAACAGAAGCAGAATGTTGATCAGCAGGATAACGAGAAACTTGTTATCGGTGATGGAGAGAACCGCATTGGCCAATGTCTGCGGAATACGTTCGGCGACGAGAATCCAGCCGAACACATTGGCTGTGCCCACCAGTACGAGAATGCCTGCCGAACTGATTGCACTATCAATGATGATTTTCGGAATCCGACTTACCGGCAGTTCTCTATCGACGAACAGCCCCACCACCGCCGCATAAAGGCATGCAACCACTGCCGTTTCGGTCGGTGTCGTGATGCCGATCAGCAGGCCACCCACGATCAGTGCGGTCATTGCTATAGCCCAGATCGCTCCGGTGAATGACGACAGCAACTCTCGGGCGCCCTTCCAGTCCTCGCGAGGGAAGTTTTTCTTCTTGGCGATGAAATAGGTCGTCACCATCATGGCAAAACCCATCAGAAGGCCGGGTACCGCACCGGCTAGAAATAACTTGCCGACCGAAAGGCCGGAGAGCGATCCGACGATAATCATCGGCACGCTTGGCGGGATCATCGGGCCGACAGTCGATGAGGCGGCTGTGACTGCAGCGGAGAAATCGGCCGGATAACCAACCTTCTTCATGCCGGGGATCATCATGCCGCCAACGGAAGCTACATCTGCGACTGCGGTTCCTGAAATACCGCCGAAAAGCATCGAGGCTGCGATATTGGCCTGTGCCAGCCCGCCGCGCATCCAGCCCACAAGGGCATTTGCAAAGCGAATAATCCGTTCGGTAATGCCGCCGGAATTCATAAGGTTACCAGCCAGAATGAACCCTGGAATGCAGAGCAGAACAAAGCTGTCCATCCCGGCATACATTTTCTGCGGGATGACAACCAAGGGGATGTCCGCGAACAGAAGATAGGCCATCGAGGAAAGGCCCAATGTCACAGCTACGGGCAAGCCGATGGCAAGGCCCAGCACGAACGAGCCAAGAAGAAGGGTCAGGCCCATCAATTTTCCTCCGAATTGGGGATAGGGCGCCCATCATGACGGCCCGAGAGCATTTCAATGATGCGCATCAGTGCCCAGAGACCCAGAGCGACGAGAAGAATGAACTGTGTTGCGTGGATGAAATCCATGCGCCAGCCAAGCGACGGGGCGGTCTGACGGCTGCCGATCATGGTGTAATCCCACGCAGCGGGCAGAAGAATAGCCGCAAAAGCCACCGTCAATGCGGCGCTGACCAGTCGCAAAAGCCACGGCATACGTCCGGGAAGGCTTTCGCAAAGAAGGTCGACATTGACCATATCGCCACTACGCAGCGCGAGGCCCGCGCCGAGCGCACCAATATAGAGCAGGCAGAACCTGGTCAGTTCCTCGGTCCAGACTGGGGCGCTGCTCAAAAACGTGCGCGCATAGACCTGCAATAGCACCGCCCCCATCAATAAGAGAAATGCTGCCAGTATCAGAAGGCGACAGATGCCTTCCAATCCTTTGAATAGTTTTGTCATGGTATCCTCGACGTGGCAGCTGCCGGATTGGGTCCGGCAGCCCCATTATCTCAGTCGTTGAAAACCTGTTCGACCAGGGGACGGATTTCCTGCGGAACAGAGTTGATGACAGCGTCGCGCGCCTTGTCGGCAAAGGCAGCCTGATCCACGTCGACAAACTTCACGCCCCGGCCTTCGAGATCGGTGACGAGTGCCTTTTCGTCAGCGATGAACAATTCGCGTTCGTAAGCCTGCGTGGCCTTGGCGGCTTCCTGCAATGCAGCCTGATCGATCTCCGAAAGCTTGCCCCAGCTTCGTTCCGATATGGCCAGATAGATCCACGAGCGAACGTGTTCCGTCTTGTTGACGACTTTCTGGACTTCATAGAAGCCGCCAGACTTGAAAAGCGCGAGCGGGTTTTCCTGACCTTCGATAGTGCCGTTCTGGAGTGAGGTGAAAACCTCCGAGAAGGCCATCGGGGTTGGGTTCGCACCAAGCGATTGCCATGCGGCGACAAAGATCGGCACATTCGGCACGCGAACCTTGAAGCCTTTCAGCTCTTCCGGCTTTGTTATCTCGCGATTGGCTGAAAGATTGCGCGGGCCGCGTGCAAAATAGGTCAGCGGGCGAATACCCGCCTTTTCGACGATCTCTGCCTCGATCTGCTTTCCGATCTCGCCGGAGGCAATCTTGTCCATATGTTCAAGCGATTTGTATGCATATGGCAGAGCAAGCAGGGCTGCTTTTGGCGCCCAGTTCTGCAGGCTTTCACCGGTGATGGTCATATCGGCCGTGCCAAGCTGCATGCCGTTGATGACGTCGATTTCCTTACCGAGCGATTCATTCGGATAGACTTCGACGGCAACGCGCCCTTCGGTACGAGATTTGACCTCTTCCGCGAATTTCAGTGCCGCTTTGTGCCAGATATTCTCTTCATTGGCCAGATGGCCGAGCTTGAGTGTTACCTCCTGCGCCAGCGATGTTCCTCCCATGATAGCGAGAACAGCACAGGTTGCTGCCAGACGCGTAAGAATCCGAAATTTCATTGTTTCCTCCTCTGGATAATGTCTTTGCTGTTGCTGTGTGCCCTACAGAAAATATTCGGGCCGCTCCTGTTCGATGACAGGCAAATCGCTCAGAATTCCTCGCAGATGTCCTCGCATCGACTGTTCGGCCTGCAGGGCATCGCCGCCCGCAATTGCTTCCACCACTGCGCGATGTTGTGCAATGAGGCGATCAACCGGGAAATGCATGCTGGAAAGAAACCGTACCCGGTCCATCTGAGCCTTCATCTCGACGACGACGCGCCAGGCTTTTCCCTTGTCAGCTCCCTCGGCCAGAGTGCGGTGAAATATTTCATCCGCCTCCATGAAATCCCGTGCAGACCCGCCAACGAGCTTTTCCTGACAAACGAGCTGGGCTCGCAACTCGGTAACCAACGTCTGATCAGGAGATTGGGCCAGAAGCTTAACGATGTCCGCTTCAACCGCTTCGCGCACGAAGCGCGCATCCATTACGGCCTGAAGTGAAATTTTCGCGACGAAGGTGCCTCGCTGAGGCCGAACCTCCAGCAGCCCTTCGTTGGCAAGCTTGATGAAGGCTTCACGCACAGGCTGACGGCTAACCCCATATTGCTGAGCCACATCGGCCTCGGAAATCCGGATGCCTGGCGACAATGCATTATCAATGATGGCAGCCCGCAGCGTTGCGTAAAGCTGATCGACCACACTGACGTGTTTCGGTTGCAACAATGGGCTTCGCATGATTTTGACTCCTCGAATTTCGGATATACCATACTACCATACCAGTCAATACAGGTATGTATTCGTACGTCATCCGAGACAATTGATTCCAGGGCCGTCAAAATTGCAGACGTCGAAAAACAGCTAAACGAGCTACGAGAAAGCGGGCTGAACCCAAGAAGTTGTGCCTGGATTTCCAGGCCGGATCGTTCCTGTTGACGAAGAAGCAGAAAATATTGAAAAAGCGGACGCTGACAAACCTATGTAACGAACATCCTACTTGGTGGGGCCTTGAACACGAGGCTCTGGATGAGGTTGTAGCTGCAGCATACGGTTTGGCGGTCGACTTGCCGGAAGAGGACGTGCTTGCCGGCCTGTTCTCCCTCAACCAAGAGCCGGCAACTAAACACTAAGAAGGTTGTCGCTCCTCAGGCGAAATATTGACATTAATCGGATCGCTTAGTACCCAGAAGAAAGCTCGAAAATATGCTTGGAATCTCATAAGACGTTGTTTTCGTTTCTAATCTAAGCTCGCGCTGGTGTGCCCGTTTTCTCCCTCCGGTGCCCCAAAAAACCGCATGTCGCTCTTAATAGGGCAGAACGTCCGCTATCGCCATCTTGGAAGCCACAAGCTGATAGTCCATTCCTGGCCCCATTCCGGCCATTCACAAAATTGATGATCAGTTGGCGGTTCATATTTCGTTCAAGAGCAGGGATATAATGGTTAGCGAGTGGGGCGATAATCTTGACTGACTTCAGTCTGCGGTGCTGAATGTCTGAAAGACCGGTAACAACTCGGCTGGAAGTTGTCCTCTAAAAGTCCATCCACCTTTTGTACCAAAATCACCTTACTCCGTGAGATGTCCGAAGAAGGTATTTCCTGAATATTCTGAACGCAGTAACCCTTCTGCGCTGAGCCTCGGCATAAGTTCGTCAAGGGCGAGCCTCATGGAGCCGGTTGAGCCACCGGGTGCGGTTATGAAGCCGTCGATTGCGCCTGCCTCAAACCATTTGCGAATCTCTTTGGCTGCATCCTCAACCGTCCCGATCACCTGCCAATGTGCGGCGCTGATGACCTCGGGTCTGCGCAAGAGCTCATCAAGCGAAAGCTCCTCACGTTGCAGCAAACGCCGAAGCAATCCCGCATGGGTTTTGCTTCGGACCTTTTCGGGTGGGGGTGGCAGGTCGGCTGGTCGAATGAGACGATTTGCGGGCCATTCGGATAGGTCGAGACCGGTCATCTCACGGATGAATGCGATTTTGCGAGCGCGATCACCTCGCGCATGCGTGTAGGCGAAAAGTTCTTCCGCTTCTTTCCGCGTTGATGCCAGATAGAGGCTGAGACCGGGAAGCAGGCGAACGTCGTCCGACTTTCGGCCATGGAATTGCGCACGGTCACGAAGATTGCGGCGAAGATCGATTGCCGCTTCCATATCCGGGGTCGCGGAAAAGACGGCGTCGGCAACGGATGCCGCGAAGTCGCGCCCTGCCGGTGACGCGCCAGCCTGAATAAGCGGGATGGGAGCATCCTGAACAGAAGGGACATTGAGCGGACCTTTAACCCGGTAATAGGTACCGTCGTGATCTATCGGATTTATGGCTGCCGTATCTGCAAAGCGGCCGCTTTCACGATCACGTTTCAAGGCCGATCCGGGAAAACTCTTCCATAAATCACGCACGACGCTGGTAAATTCGGCTGCCTTTGCATAGCGTTCGTCGGATGAAGGCATTTCCGTCAAACCGAAATTCTCGTTGCCATCGAGTGCCGTGACAATATTCCACCCGGCCCGGCCATTGCTGAGCCAGTGCAGGGACTGGACCTGACGGGCAACGACATAAGGCGGCATGAAAGTTGTCGATATCGTGGTCAGAAGACCGATATGCGAAGTCTCCCGCGCCAGCGTTGCCATGACGAGCGTCGCATCCATGCTGCCGAAGCCCGGAGTGGTTTCCATGATCTGATGGTTCATGAAAAGGCTATCGGGACGGAATACGAAATCAAGCTTCGCCGCCTCGGCTCGCCGGGCGATATCGATATAGAAATCTGATCCGAGTGTCCCCTCGATGTTGCTGTCCGGATGCCGCCACCCGTCGCCACTCAGCCAGGTCGGTGCCAGCGACATACCAATGTGAAGTTTCCGTTGCTCACCCATTTCGGGCTCCCGTTAATGTATAAAAAGGCTGTGCCGGCCACGGATGTGACCGGCTGGATTGGCGGGTTTACTAAATACTTAGAACGTGCCCTTGATGCCGACGCCGAATGTGCGCGGCATGGTCATGCTTGCCTCGATGCCACCAATGCCGCGGTTCTGCTGCAGATAGGTCGGGGTACGCTCGTCGAAAATATTCTTCACATAGCCGTAAAGCTGCAGTGATTCATGGAAATCATAGCTCACACGCGCATCGGCAATCGTATAGGCGTCCACGACATAGGTCGGTGTATTGGCAAGGTCGGAATAGTAGCCGTCAGTGTGGCGAACCTGTCCGGAGATATTGAGCTTTTCCGTTGCATCCCAGCTTGCACCGATGCTGAACATATAACCGGGAGACTTGGCGAACTCGTTGCCCTCATAGCTCACATTGCTCGAAATTTCGTCGATTTCGGTGCGGAGAATGCCAGCACTTGTCTTGATCGTCAGATTAGACAAAAGCTGATAGTCGAGCCCCATTTCAAGACCATAGGCATGAGCCTTTTCGGCATTGATCGTATAGGATTGCGCCACACCGGGAGAGACGACGACAGGAATGTTGTACTGGGCATTCTTGAAGTCCATGTAGAACAGATTGCCTGTCAGTGTCAGCTTGTCATCGAGCAGATTGGCGCGCGTGAACAACTCGTAGTTCCACAGCGTCTCATCCTCAAAAGGCTTCCACTGCCTTGAATTGAGATTGAGGGAAACCCCGCCGGGATTGTAACCCTTGCTGACCAGTGCTCCGATCGTCAGATCGGGTGTGACAGCATATGCCAGCGATACTTTTGGCAAGAGCGCGGAGAATGTTTCGTCGTAATCGAGTGGCGTTGGCGCTAGCGCCGATTTTCCGATGCGCTGTACACGATCCTGCTGGTAACGAAGCCCACCGGTCAACGTCCACTGGTCGTCGAGCCGGTAGCTTACTTCGGCAAAAAGCCCCAGATTGTCTTTCGTATCGTCAAATGTCGTCGTGCCTTGAAGCAGCATGAACTCGTCCGACTTGGTATTGGCGTAGAAAATACCGGCGACACCGCTGATGACGTCTTCCTGCTCGCCAAACGTGATACGAGACTCATTGGAAATGTTCTTCTGATTGATATCGGCCTTGCCGTTATTCGCAATTCCGGTATGTCGATGCACCGACGACGCCGAATATTGTGCTTGGTTGTAGAATTTCACGCCATTGCCAAAATCATAGCCAACATCAAGGATGCCTGTATTGGTATCCTGCTTCCAGCTTGGCATGGTCGTGGTTAGATGTTCGAGCTCGTCGAATGGTGCGGACGCTGCTTCCTGGCTTGGACGGTTGGATCGATTGTGGGAATAGGTCAGCTTTGCCGTAAGGCCGGGAATCTCTGCCGGTTCCCATAGCAGTTTCAGCCGCGCATTCAGGGCCTCGAAATCCTGATTTGTCTTCTCGGAAATGAAGTTGGGGCTGACATAGTCGATGAAGGTATCACGGCCCGAATAGTCGATTGCAAGGCGCGCTGCCAGCTCATCCTTGTAGATGGGACTGTTCAGCATGATTGAGGTGCGCTTGGTGTTGTAATTGCCGATCTCGACCTGATAAGCACCTTCGCGCGTGAATACCGGGTCCTTGGTGTTCACGATGATCGCACCTGCAATTGCATTGGCACCCTGAGATGTCGTCTGCGGGCCACGGAACACTTCGATGCTGTCGAGATCCCACACCGAAGTCGCGCCGAAATAGTATTCGTTATAATTCAGATAATGCCCATCGAGATTGATCGTGGCGCGCGGCACGGTGCCGCCCCAGAACACGTTCTGCCCTGTGTTTGGGCCCTGCGTATCCTGCCCGCGAATGATGGGAGCGCCGACATTATCAGTATAGATCACGTTTGGGACGTTCGCGATCACTTCAGCCACGGATGAATCGCCTGTCTTTTCCTTGTCGATCTCCTTGGCCGAAATGACGGTGACCGATGACGCCGTGTTCTTGATGTCGCGCGCGACTTTTTCCCCCGTCACGACCACAGTATCAAGCACGATCGCGTCGGAGCTGGCTTTCGCAGCCTCCTGGGCAAGCGCAGGCGTTACCACAAACACCGCCAGCGTGAGTGCACTGGCGCTGGACATCAAGCCACGATTCAAACGGATATTCATAAGTCGCCCCAAACATGAGTATATTAGTCATGTTCTGTTAAAGCATAAGGGCATCATTCCGCAATAAGGAATGCATACCGCAATACAGTATAATATCAAGCCTCCGATATGTGTTGCATGCCCGCAACAGTGAGGGAGGGGCAATTCAATCCGGTCAAAACCCTCGAGGTCCGCCCATCGCATTCGCAACGCAGAGGACATGACTTTCCAACGGCTTGTCGCTAAACATCGATTTGCTATTACCGAGGAGGAGGCAAAGCATTTGAACGAGAACGACCTGTCCGATGAGAGCGACACCACGAGTGAAAAACGCTCGGGTACAATACAGTCGGTTTCCATTGCCGCGCGCTTTCTCCGGATTCTGGCCAATGCTGAAACCGAGCTTGCGTTGGGCGAAGTCGCCCGGCGGGCAAAGACGGGCGGATCGACAGCGCATCGTTATCTGCAGAGCCTGGTCAAGGAAGGCCTTGCAAAACAGGACGCTGCAAGCGGTCTTTACGATCTGGGGCCGACTGCGCTGAGCATCGGCATAGGCGCTTTGAAACGTGTGGACGCTGTGGAGATTGCGGCGCAACACATGAAGGCCCTTTCGCAACGACATGCCGTCAGCGGTGGTGTTGCTATCTGGACAGATCGTGGTCCGACGCTCGTGCGCTGGTATCGAAGTGCGTATTTCTCGGTCAATCCGCTGGCGCTGGGAGACACATTGCCCATCGATAATACGGCTTGTGGTCTGGTTTTTCAGGCTTTTCTACCCAAAGCTACGGTCGATGCGGCGCGTAAGGTACAGCCAGCTCACTTTCGGGGCAGCCCGCCGGCAAAGTCACTGCTGGAACAGGTGCGCAACGAACGATGGTCAGAAATGACCAGCCATCTTCTTTCAAATGTGACAGGGCAGGCCGCCCCGGTCTTCGACGCGCAGCGGGAAATCGTCTGCGTCATGACGACGGTGGCTGATCTTGGACAATTGCGAAGCGAGGACGAGCGGAGAGCGCTCTTTCATGAAGCGTCACTGGTCAATCAGGCAACTGGCGGAAGGATCGTAGACGGGGAGGGGGGCGACGCCAGCGATTGAAATGTCACGGAGATTGCGGGGTCGTTCCTCGGGGGACGACGAGCGGCGTTCCCGAAACCGGATCGGTAATGATTACCGATGCAAGGCCGAACACATCTTCCATCAGCTTTTCTGTAACGATCTCGGATGGAGTGCCTTCCGCCATGATCGCCCCGTTTCGCATGGCCACCAAATGCGAAGCATATCGGCAGGCATGATTGAGATCGTGTAGTACGGCAACGACAGTCCGGCCCTCGCGGTTAAGTTCCGCCAGCAATTCCAGAAGTTCGATCTGATGCGCGATATCGAGATAGGTTGTCGGTTCATCGAGCAGAAGGATCGGTGTTTCCTGGGCCAGCACAAGCGCAATCCAGACGCGCTGACGCTGTCCGCCGGAAAGTTCGTCGACTGAACGGTTGGCGAGGTCGGAAATGCGGGTGGCTTCCATGGCGAGTGCTACCGCTTCTTCGTCTTTCACCGACCATTGTCGCAGAAAGGACTGATGCGGATAACGACCGCGTGACACCAGATCGGCAACGGTGATGCCATCGGGAGCAACCGAGGTTTGCGGAAGAAGACCGAGCCTGCGCGCAGCTTCCTTTGCCGGAAATTGGCTTATATTCCTGCCATCCAGCACGACTTTTCCACTGGCCGGTGCAAGCAATCGTGACAAGGCACGCAGCAATGTGGACTTCCCGCACGCATTGGGGCCGACAATGACGGTGAAAGACGTATCGGGAATAATGACTGACAAGTTCTCGACGACAATCTGATCGTTGTAGCGCAATGTAACGGCGTCCGCATGCAGGCGTTGCATCATGGCTGGTCCCTTGAGAAATCACGAGGCTGTTCGTATTGCATTGTAGAACGCATTCTGCAATATGGAGTAATCAGCTCCAGTTTTCGAAGCTGAAGCAGACCGCTCGCTCCTCGTTCGATAACGGCGCAGTGTTTTCCTATTCGAAACGCTGGCTGGTAGCGCATTCGTTCGGAAAGCTTTCCGTCTGAAGATTTCCAATTTGCGTCGGTGGAGAATAGCCATGCAAGCCGCACGTCCGATTTTCTTGCTTCTCGCCACCATGGTCATACTGTTTTCTCCATATCGGACAGTTATGGCCGCCGAGCAGGTCTGGCCACGCACCGTAGAGCATGAAGCGGGCGAAATCACACTGAAAGCCAAACCCGTTCGCATCGTATCGACCACGCCCAGTATAACCGGCATTCTGCTGGCCATGGGCGCTCCTCTGGTTGCGACGGCCGCCACGACCCCAAGCCCGCTGACAGATAACAAGGGCTTCTTCCTTCAATGGGCAGAAGTCGCCGATGAGCGCGGCGTTGAAGTGCTATATCCCAATCTCGAATTCGACATGGAAGCCATTATCGGGTTTGAACCAGATCTGCTGATCGCATCGGCGACCGGAGCGGATAGTGTCGTCCAACATTACAGTGAATTGAAAGCGCAAGGTATTCCAACGCTGGTCGTCAATTATTCCAACCAGAGCTGGCAGGAGATTGCTACTGAGCTCGGCACGGCGTTGGGGTTGGAAGATGGGACCGGCGCGACGATCGCTCGTTTCGACGCCAAGGTTGCAGAAGTGGCTGCAACGATTACGCCGCCCAGCGAACCGGTCACAATCGTCGGCTACAATATTGGCAACAGTTACTCGGTCGGCAGAATTTCGAGCCCGCAGTCACAGCTTCTGCAAGCATTGGGTTTCAAGGTCGATGGCTTGCCCGACACGGTAGCCAAGGATGTCACCCGCCGGTCCGATTTCGATTTCATTTCCCACGAGAACCTTTCGGCAGCGATCACAGGCAAGAGCATTTTTCTTTTGCGCGGCTCACAAAATGACGTCCAGGCATTGCTGGAAGATCCAGTATTGGCGAACCTTCCTGCGGTCCGCGATCATAACGTCTATCCTCTCGGACCATCTTCTTTCCGTATCGACTATTATTCCGGTCTCCAGATGATCGAGGCTGTCGCGTCCAATTTTCGCAAATGACGTCAAACGGGATGCAGTTTGTCATGCCATTGCAGAAGAGGCGTGTTCGGGGCCTTATTGTTGCCGCCGTCGTTTTGATCGCAATGGCGCTTTGCAGCCTTGCTCTGGGCTCCCGGTCAATCGCCCTTAGCGAGACCATCCATGCGCTATGGCAGCCTGATTTTTCGAACAACGAACATCTTGTCATTCGCGAACTGCGTATCCCGCGCACCATCGTTGCAATCATTGCAGGGATGGCTCTTGGAACCGCTGGCGCTATCATGCAGGCTGTGACGCGCAATCCGCTCGCCGAACCGGGACTGCTGGGGATCAATGCAGGTGCAGCCGTCGCTGTCATTCTGGGGATCGTGACCTTTAACCTGACGACAATGGCGCAATATGTCTGGTTCGGATTTGCGGGCGCTGGTCTTGCAGGAATTGCCGTCTTCATTCTCGGAGACGCCCACGGCAAAGCGAACAATCCCGTGCAACTGGTGCTGGCCGGAGCCGGATTGTCGGTTGTGCTTGCATCGGTCACGGGCATTGTTGTCATCAATGCACCGCTCGCTGTCCTTGATCAGTTTCGTCACTGGGCCGCAGGCTCAGTTGAGGGGCGCGGCCTTGATGTCGTCGCCATTCTGGCTCCGGCAGTCATCGCAGGGCTTGCAGTGGCGATGTCGATCGCCGGTAACCTGAATGCAATGGCGCTGGGCAGGGATTTTGGTGCTGCGCTGGGCGTCAACCTGCATGTAACCTGGCTTTTGGCCTGTCTTTCCGTAATGCTTCTGGCAGGTTCCGCCACTGCTGGAGCTGGCCCCATCGCGTTCGTCGGACTGGTTGCTCCTCATTTGGCCCGGACCATCACTGGCCCGGACTATCGTTGGATACTGCCATATTCCGCTTTGCTGGCGTCCATCCTGCTGCTAGGCGCTGACATTATCGGCAGGCTGATTGCAGCACCTTCGGAAGTTGCAGCCGGGATTGTCTCCATGTTGATCGGCGGGCCATTCTTCATCTTTGTCGTACGCAAATTCCGGCTGACGAAACTATGAGCAGTTCAATGAATATGTTGCGAATAGGTCCTGTTTCTGTTCGCTGGAAATCGCGCCCATTGATGATCTGCTGCCTCTTGCTTGCAGCCATCCTGCTGCTTGCGGTTTTCCATATCACAACAGGTACAATGTCATTCAGCTGTTCCCAGGTCGTCTCGAGTCTTCTTGGTGGAAGCGACAATGCGACCGCCGACCGCATAATCCAGCGCGTACGTTTGCCTCGCCTTGTCACGGCCTTGTTTGTGGGGGCTTCACTCGGCATGGCGGGCTCGATCTTCCAATCAATCTCGCGCAATGCCCTTGGATCACCCGATGTGATCGGCTTTACGACAGGCGCAGCAACTGGCGCAATTGCACAGATCATATTGTTCAATGCCGGTCCGCTTGAAACAGCGCTTTCAGCCGTTGCAAGTGGAATGGCGGCGGCAGTTCTTGTGTTTATGTTGGCTGTCAAAGGGCGACGAACCGGTGGCTATCGGCTCATCCTTGTCGGAATTGGCGTGGGGGCCATTCTTTCGGGCATCAATACTGTACTGCTGGTCGCGGGCGATCTGGACCAGGCCGCGTCGGCCCAACTCTGGCTATCGGGGTCACTCAATACAAGAAGCTGGGCACATGCTGTCCCGGCGATGGCCGGATTCGCGGTAACCATGCCGTTGGCACTTTACTACGCCAAATCTGTCAATCTGCTGGAAATGGGCGATGATGCAGCATGCCAGCTCGGCATCCAGCCGGAGCGTACGCGTCTGACAATGGTGTTGGTCGCGGTCACCCTGACATCTGTTGCTACCGCATCCGCCGGACCGATTGCCTTCGTCGCTCTGGCAGCGCCACAACTGGCCCGGCGTCTGACAGCGAGTTCGAATGTCCCACTGATATCGGGCGCGCTCATGGGAGCTACCCTTCTGGTCGGCGCTGACTTGTTAAGCCAGCATGTGCCATTCGGCATCAAAATGCCGATTGGTCTTACGACCGGACTATTGGGTGGACTTTATCTCCTCTGGATTCTTGCTTGCCACAAAAACGTGTTTAGTTCTAGTTGAGAAGCAACGTAAATCAGCCAACAGACAAATCACTACAGAAGCTGTGTTCTACGACAGCCGGCGTCTAAAACACTCATAAGTTTCATGATTCAGGTCCGGTCGCATCAAAATTAGTGCGCTTTTTGCGATCATGCCGCCCCACACCTGCGTTTCGTCGGCATTGATATGCTACGGCCGTCGATCCGATGGTTCAGCCCGAAAATGATAGCGTCTATTCTCGGCCGTCAGTTTCTGAAGGAGTTGTGGAATGCGCGGCGCGGATATTTTGGTCCAAATGTTGATTGGCTATGGCGTGGAGACAATCTTCGGGGTGCCGGGCGATACCAACGTGCCTTTTTATGAAGCGCTCCAGCAACGTGAAGGTGAAATCCGCCATGTTATGGCGCGGGATGAACGCTCTGCCGGTTATATGGCGGATGCCTATGGCCGTTTTTCCAATAAGCCCGGTGTTTTCGAGTGTCCGTCAGGTGCGGGTGCTATGTATTCGCTGCCACCTGTCGCTGAATCGAATGGATCATCGATACCTGTTATCCTTTTGACCATCGATATTCCTTTGCCGGGAGAAGGGCGTGGTGTTCTCACCGAGCTTGATTGCGCCAAACTGTTTGAGCCCGTGACCAAGCTGTCCGTTCAGGTGAAGTCAGCGGAGAAATTGCCGGAAATCATCCGTCGCGCGTTTCGCGTCGCTTGTTCCGGTAAACCGGGTGCGGTGCATCTCCAGATCCCCGAGGACATGCTTCTCGCTGAGGTCGATCCCGCGCGCATTTCACTGCACATTGAGGAAGAGTGCAAAACCTTCCCGGCTTTCCCGACACTGCCGCCAAAACAGAAGCTACATGAACTGCTCGAACTGATTGCAAAGGCGGAACGACCTTTGATCGTTGCCGGTGGCGGCGTCAATCGTGCCAGAGCGGGCGATCAGATTTCGAGGCTGGCCGAGAAATACAACATTCCAATGTGCACAACGATGACGGGGCAGGGCGCGATTGATGATGATCATCGTCTGGCCATCGGGGTGATCGGCGACAATGGTTATCATCCCCATGCCAATTGGGCTTTGGAACATTCTGATTTTACCCTTTTTGTCGGCTCACGCATCGGCTCTGTCGTGACGATTGGCTGGACCTTCCCCAAGATCACGCTTAATCGGCGCCTTGCACAGATCGATATTTCGCCTGAAATCATGGCCAACAACTATGAGAACTTGCTCTCCATTCAGGGCGATGCATTGCTGGTTCTTGAAGAATTACTGCAGATCGAGCTGACGATTGAACCGAAAAAGCACGATGGCTGGATCGAGGAATTGAATGCTCGCAGGCGCATATTCTGGGAACATGCTGAGGAAGCTTTGAATGACGAGCGTGTGCCTTTGCGTCCTGAACGGGTTGTGCGTTCCTTCAATGATGCATTGAGTCAATCGGGACAGCCAGCCCTGATTTACTCTGACGCAGGTACACCAACGCCCTATATGACACGTTTCTTGAAGATCAACGATCAGGAAACACGGTTTGCTATTCCGCGTGCTTTTGGTGGTCTTGGATCAGCACTTCCAGCCACAGTGGGTGCATGGCGTGCCGATCCGGACAAGCGTCCCATTGGATTGTTTGGCGATGGGTCTTTCGGCATGACGGTAGGCGAGCTTGAAACGCTTGTTCGTTTGCAGGTGCCGGCCATTCTGATCCTGTTCAACAACGCGACATTTGGCTGGATCAAAGGTTTGCACAGGTTGAAGGGGCACAATCAATGTTTTGGCGTCGATTTTCTTGCCCCCAAAGGTCAGGCAATCGCCGAAGCTTATGGCCTGAAAGCATGGACGGCAAAAACTGCCGATGAGGTTGATATAGCCTTGGCGGAAGCTTTCGCGTGGAAGGATGGTCCTTGCTTTGTCGATATTCATGTTGAATCGATCGCTGACCGTGTGCCGCCGGTCTATTCATGGCTTTTAAAGCGCGGTGAAGACCCGCTCAATCTGAAACCGGTTGAACGCTCCTACATCTAAGCCGTTTTTGAACACCGTAATTTACGGCGCCACAGGCAGAGAATGCTTGTGGCGTTTTGCTTCAGTGATAAACCAATCGCGGAACAGACGGACATTTTTCGAACCCTGACGCGCCTGCGCTGAGCAAAGAAAATAGCTCTCGCCAGATGTCTGCACGCGCTCAAGTGCCAGTTTGAGTTTTCCGGAACGCAATTCTTCCTGTACAAAAATTCTGGGCGCGATGGCGAGCCCCATACCTGCAACAGCACATTCGATAATAACGTCATGCGTTGGCAGACGCGGACCAAAGATACGCTTGTTGTAATGGATACCCGCGCCGCGCAGCCAATGCAGCCACAGGCTGGGTCTGTTTGAGTTCTGGATCAGTGGGAAATCGAGCAATTCGACATCTCCGGACAGTCCGTTTTTGGGCACAATGTCAGGCGATCCGATCACGACGAGCTCTTCATCGAAAAGCAAATGGCTACGCACATTGGCCCAATTGCCGATGCCGCGCAGTACGGCAAGATCGAGATCGGACTTCCCCCAGTCGAGATCGTGGGAGCAGGGAAACACCTCAAACCAGATTTGCGGATGAGATCTCGCAAAGGTGCTGATAATACCCGGCGCCCATTTCCGCATCAGTGTCGGCGGCAAGCCCACTTTGAGCAGGCTTTGCGTTTTATATCCACGGACTGCATCCATCGACACTTCTTCAAGCTTTGCCAGAATGCGCGAAACTTCCTCGTAATAGCTCTGCCCCTCTTCGGTCAGAACCAGCCGCGGTCCAGCGCGTTCAAACAGTTTAAGCCCAAGAAAAGATTCAAGATTTTGTATCTGGCGGCTGACGCCACTTTGCGTCATCCCAAGATTTTCCGATGCGCGCGTGAAGCTCAGATAGCGTACCGAAGCATCGAAAGCGTGCAGAGCCGAAAGGGATGGAAGAAAGCGGCGCATTGGATACCTCTGAATTTCATCATGAGTTTAAGTCATGCTTAATCCAATTTTCAATGCTTTTATTTGATGAGAAAGCGCCGCATTCTCATTAAAAATAAACATAAGGGAACACGATGGACTACGGTGATAGTATCGACCGAAATCTGGTCAGTATCCTGGAGGAAAACGCACGTCTCCCGGCGAGTGAACTGGCGCGTCGCGTGGGTCTTGCCCGATCAAGTGTTCAGGAGCGGATAGGCCGTCTGGAGCGTCGCGGCGTCATATTGGGATATCGGGCTATCGTTCGCCGGGCAAAGGACAACAACAGCATTTCCGCCTATTTGTTTATCACAGCCTCGCAACGCATTGTGCAGCGTCTATTTGCAACGTTGCATGCCTATCCGGAAATCCTGACCGCTGATGCTATTAGTGGCCCGGCCAACATATTGTGCCGGGTTCATGTCGGATTTCTCGAAGATCTGGAAGCACTCATCGAGGAGCTGGCACAAATCGAAGGAATCGAGAACGTCAGTTACTCGGTGGTACTTTCCAATAAGTTTAATAGAGAAAGCAGTCTGGCGCATTCAAGCGCCCAATAATATTCGACGGAATGCTCGATTCAAAAAGAGGGAAACAACAATGAATAGACGTAAGTTTATCCAGACAACGCTTTTGGGTAGCGCAGCGGTCATGCTTGCTCCCGGCTTTTCGTGGGCTGTCGAAGACGGCGCAACACTGAAATCCATCAAGGACCGGGGTGCCCTGCGTATCGGTGTGTTCAATGGTACACCGCCTTATTATCAGAAAAATCTCGCTACCGGCGAATGGGACGGCTTCTGCGTTTCCATGGGCAGGGACTTGGCGGAATATATTGGTGTTCCGCTCGAAATGGTCGAAACCACCTGGGGTAATTCCGTCATGGACCTTCAGGGCGGCAAAATCGACATCATGTTTGCCCTCAGCAACAATCCTGAGCGCGCGAAATCCGTCGATTTCACCGAAGCCATGATGGATAACGTCTTTACCGTCATCACCGGCAAGGACCGCGAGGTCAAAAATTGGGAAGAATTGAACAAGCCGGAAATCCGCGTCACGGTTGATCTCGGTTCCACACAGGATCTTTTCGCCCGCAAAACCTTGCCCAATTGTACGCTTGTTGCACTCAAGGGAGCGGATGAAACAGTTATCGCACTACAGTCTGGCCGGGCAGATGTGATTGTGCAGGTTGCTCTGATGTCCGTGGTGACGGCGCACAAGCTTGGCAACAAATTTAAGGTTTTTGTTCCAGAGCCGCTGGATAGCCAGCCAACGACGATTGGTGTGCGCAAAGACGAAAAGGGCGAATTCCGCGACTACGTTGATGTTTGGCTTAAAAAGCGCCGCGAGGAAGGCAAGGTCAATGAATGGATTGTCAGCAGCCTGTCGCTTGTTGGCGTGCAGCCATCTGACCTGCCGCCAACTTTGAAGTTCTGACGCGTCAACCATCATGCAGCATCAGAAAGGATCACTCGGTGTCATCATGCTTGACACCGGCTTTCCGCGTCCGCCTGGAGATGTCGGCAATCCGGCATCATGGAAGATGCCGGTAAGGTTCAAGAAGGTCAGCGGAGCATCGCCGGATAAGATTATTCGTCAGGGTGGCGCCGGGTTGATCGAAGACTTCGTCATTGCTGGTGAAGCCTTGATCGCTGAAGGCTGCAGCGCGTTGGTGACATCTTGTGGTTTCATGGCACGCCACCAAAGCGCGCTGAGTGCAAAGCTTTCGGTGCCAATTGCCACTTCCAGCCTGCTTCAGTTGCCGATGGTCAGCACATTGGTTGGCTCGCGGCGCAAAGTGGGAGTAATCACCTATGACGAAGCGAGCCTTGATGATGCGATCTTCGCCGCCTGTGGCGCTGACATCAGAACCCCACGAATTGGCATGTCAGACGGTGGTGCGTTTCGTGAACTGATTGAAGGCGGCGGAACTTATGACCACGCTGCGCTTGAAGCGGAAATCATACATGCGGCGCGAGAGTTGAAGTCGCGCGAACCTGACCTTGGTGCTGTTGTTCTTGAATGCACGAACATGCCGCCATTTGCTCAAGCCGTTGCAAAAACATGCGGCTTGCCTGTGTTCGATGTTCTGTCACTTGGACATTGGCTGTTCAGCTCAACGTGTTCCCGCGCCTTTACCGGGATGTCAGAAAGAGTGAATTAATGGACTATCAATGGGACTTTTCCGGCCTTTGGCAGTATCGGGGTTTATTCCTTCAAGGTCTGGCCTACACCGTTGGTTTCACGATTATAACCGTACTCTCGGGCATATTCGTTGGAACGGTTTTTGCTCTGGGCAGGCTTTCAGGCAACAAGATTATCACCGTCCCCATCATGACGGTCGTTGAGATATTTCGTTGTACGCCGGTGCTGGTGCAGCTGGTCTGGTGCTACTACGCACTCCCGATGCTGATCGGATTTGAAATTTCGCCGGCCATGGCGGCTTTCATTACGCTTACCTTCTATGGCGCGGCCTTTTATGCAGAAATCATCCGTGGCGGCATCGTTTCCATTGATGCGGGGCAGTGGGATGCAGGGCGTGCAATCGGCATGCGCCGCGGCCAGCTCATGGGCAAGATCATTCTGCCACAGGCACTGCGCCGCATGGTGCCGCCGCTGGTCAACCAGTCCGTGCTTCAGCTCAAAAACACATCGCTTTTATCGGTTCTTGCTGTGCCTGACCTTCTTTATCAGGGCCAGCTCGTCACCTCGGCAACCTATCGCCCGCTTGAAACCTACACCCTGATTGCAGTGCTTTATCTCGCCGTTCTCTTCCCTCTGACACGGCTCGCTCATGGACTGGAAGGCAGGCTGAAATGATGAACCGTATCGAGCGAACCGTCATTGTGGAGATAAGCCATGAGCGCTGAACCGATGATCGAAGTACGCGGGCTGAAAAAGTCATTCGGCGAAATCGAGGTGCTGCGCAATATCAGCCTCACTGTTGAGCGCGGGCAGGTGGTAGCACTGATCGGGCCAAGCGGTTCCGGAAAATCGACATTGCTGCGCAGTCTCAATCTGCTTTCATTGCCTGATGCCGGTTACATCGCAATTGGTGAGCAGAAAATAGACTTCTCGTCCGGGAACGTGTCACTCAAGGACAAATATCTCGCGGCGTTCCGTGCCAATACCGGCATGGTGTTCCAGAACTTCAATCTGTTTCCGCATATGAGCGTTCTCGATAACGTTATGATCGGGCCGGTCACTGTTCTCAAACAGGACAAAAAGGCTGCCCGCGAACTGGCTATGGAACTGCTGGAGAAGGTTGGCCTTGCCGCCCGTGCAGATGCCAGACCAGAACAGCTCTCAGGCGGTCAGAAACAGCGTGTTGCGATTGCAAGGGCGCTCGCAATGCGCCCCGATGTGATGCTGTTTGACGAGGCAACATCGGCTCTCGATCCGGCACTGGTCGGTGAAGTTCTGGCGGTCATCCGGCAACTGGCCGAGCAGGGCATGACGATGATCCTTGTGACCCATGAAATGGCGTTCGCTCGTGATGTCGCCGACAAGGTCATCTTCATGCAGGACGGTTACGTCGTTGAAACCGGCGACGCTCGTCAAGTGATCAATGAGCCGCGCGAAGCTGCAACCCGAGAGTTCTTAAGCCATTTCCATGGCGGTCTCGCATAAATGCGCGCGCAGAACGGATAAATGTCATGACAGGCAATGTTATTGTCGTTGGGGCTGGCATTATCGGCTCCACCACCGCCTTGCGGCTCGCTGAAGCCGGTCTGAAAGTAACGCTGTGCGACGGCTCAGAACCGGGTGGTGAGCAAAGTGCAAGCTATGGCAACGGTGGCTGGATCAGTCCCGCCTCGATCATCCCCATGAGTATGCCGGGCCTGTGGCGACAGGTCCCCGGATTTCTGCTTGATCGCAACGGGCCACTGACCCTTGACTGGAAATCGGTGCCTAGGCTGACACCATGGCTTCTGCGTTTCCTGCTTGCTGGCGCCACAAACTCGCGGGTGACAAAAACTGCGGCTAAGCTCAACTGGTTGCTTCATGATGGACCGAAACGCCACCTTGAGCTGGCCAGCAAGACCGGGCAGGAACATCTCATCGTGCAGAAAGGCCTGCTTTACGCCTATCCTGATCGTGCAGCCTTTGAAGCTGAAGCGCTTAGCTGGCAGCTGCGCCGTGATAACGGCATTCTGTTCGACGAATGGCAGGAAGCAGAATTGCGCGAACGTATCCCTGCTCTTGGGAGTAACTATCGTTTTGCCATTCATGTGACGGAAGGCGCGCATTGTCTTGATACAGGAGGTTATGTTGCGGGTATCGCGGCGCAGGCTGAAAAAGCCGGTGTTCGCTTCATCCGAAGAAATGTCGTGAGAGTCCTCACCGGCGTTTCGCCGCGTGTTGTGCTCGATAATGATGAGAGTATTGCCGCCGATCACATCGTGCTGGCAGCGGGTATTCATTCTGGACGTATCATGCACGATCTCGGCATGCATGTGCCCATGCAAAGCGAGCGCGGCTATCATGTAACCTTGCCGATGGCCGAGCTTCCCTTTGATATCCCGATCATGCCGAGCACTGGGCGGATGGGTAATACGCCGACCAATATGGGTTTGCGTCTATCCGGTCAGGTAGAGCTGGCAACGGTGGAAAAAGCTCCGGACTGGCGACGCTCGGAGGTGCTGCTCAAGCACGCATTGGCGAGCTATCCCGACCTGGCAAAGCAGGATCTGCAGAATCTCAAACTCTGGATGGGGCACCGGCCATCGCCTGCAGATGGCGTTCCGGTGATAGGCAAACTCACGCACCATCAGGGGATCGTTGCCGCCTTCGGTCACGGTCATATCGGGATCGCTGCAGCCCCCAAAACCGCCGAGATCGTTCTCGACGCGATCAACAACGTACCCCCGTCAGACAGTGTTCGCGCCTTCTCGCCAGCGCGCTTCGGCTGTTAATTATCCCGAACTCGAAGGACTGAAACTATGATGCTAAAAGGTGGCTACACCAATTATGGCCAGCAGATCGGCGTTCTGATGCTGGACACGATTTTTCCTCGTCCTGCTGGCGATATCGGCAATGCGCTGTCCTATGATTTTCCCGTTCGCTACAAGACGGTGAAAGGTGCTCATGCCACACGCATTATGGGCAATAATCCTGATCCCAAGCTGATTGAGCCCTTTATCGAAGCCGCGCGCGAACTGGAAGCGGAAGGCGTGCGCGCCATCACCACGAGCTGTGGCTTTCTTGGGCCGTTTCAAAAGGATATCGCAGCAGCGGTCAACATTCCGGTCTTCACTTCATCCTTGATGCAGGCGCCGATCATCCATGCAATGCTGGCTCCTGGCAAAGTCATCGGCGTCTTTACCGAGCGCGCGCATCATATGAATGATGCACATTTCAAAGGCGTTGGCTGGTCGTCCGATGTAATCCCCGTGCAGGTGCAGGGGATGAAGCAGAATGCTGAATTTCCGCAGACCTATATTGAAGGCCGCGATTATCTTGACACGGAAGTGCTGAAGGAAGAGATGTTGGAAATGACGCGGGAGTTCATGGCAAGCTGTGAAAATCCGGGCGCTATTCTGTTTGAATGCACCAATATGTGCCCGTTTTCGTCCTATGTGGCTGCTGAATCCGGTTTGCCGGTGTTCGATATCAACACGCTGATCAATACGTTCTATCTCGCAGCCAATCCGCGTCGCTATCTCTAAGTTCAACCCGACAATCAATAAAGTCAGCGATTCAGACGTAGTGCTTGATGCCATGATAATTGCCCTTAACATGGCATATAACATTAGCTCAGACTGAAAAGCCCCGGTTTTGTAGACACCTGCGATTAGTGTTTCTGCTTTTCGAATTCGACGTTTGACCGCATCCCGTTCGTGACGTGGTTGCGTTGTAATCGAAAGCGTCCGATCCCTGATAGAAAGCGGTGTAGGTAAGATGTCAGTTGGCTTCCGTGAAGCTATCGCGCATTGCACGCAGGATGATGATTGCGGAAGCCGCACCGGGATCGACATGCCCAAGCGAGCGCTCGCCCAGCCGGGCAGCTCGACCCCGCGTAGCGACCATTGAGCGGGTTGAATCCGTACCTTTTTCGGCGACTTCGAGAATTTTGCTCCACATTTCCTGGCTGGCCAGACTGTGTGTTCGCGCGTCGATGGCTACCTCCATCGCGGGTATCCATGCATCCAACATGGTTTTATCGCCGCGTTGGCCCTTTCCGCGTTCCTGAATGCCACGTGTCACCGCCTCTACGATGATGGCTTGTCCCTCAGTATCGAGGGCTTCATGTGATTTAAGCGCTTTTGATGCATGACGGAATGCTGTCGCATAAAGTGGTCCGGTTGATGCACCCACGGCATCGAGAAAAGCGGATGCTGCAGTAGTGAAAATATCGGAGGGCAGTGCTTTCTCGAGATCCATTTTTGCGAGCGCACTATTCACCGCTGAAAAGCCGAGAGCCATCGTGATACCGTGATCCGCGTCGCCGATAGCTCCGTCGAGATCGGAAAGTCGCTCTTTCTCCGCCTGCATGGAAAAGGCGATGAGCTGAAACATTCGGCTAAGACGACGCGCTGCAGCTTCCTGCATTTTTACCTCCCAGATGATCTGGAATTCATGATCCGCCGGCGGCGGCATTAGTCAGTTGATCCGAAGAAAAGCCGTATCGCAAGGGTGTGATAGGAGGCCGGACAATTCCTGATCGAGATGCATGATGGATATGGATGCTCCATTCATGTCCAACGATGTACAGTAATGGCCGATCCAGTTGGCTTCGATTGTTATTTGTTTAGCACTTAAGCGTTGTTCGACACGTCTGAACAGGATGTACAGTTCCATGAGTGGCGTTGAACCGAACGAATTTACGAGCACTGCCACCCTGTCTCCGGGTGACGCATTCATCTCACTGAAAATCCGATCCATGATGTGATCAACAATAGCGTCGGCTGGCATCATTTTTTCGCGGATAACGCCCCGTTCGCCATGAATACCCATGCCGATTTCCATTTCCTCGGCACCGATTTCAAAATTGTGGCGTCGCGTCTGAGGCAAAGAGCAGGGCTCCAACGCGACACCCATCGTATAGGTACGCCGATTGGCCTTGCGTGTTACCGCCTCGCACGCCTCAAGCGACATGCCCCGATCACAGGCTGCACCTGCCACCTTGAAAATGAAGAAGTTACCCGCGACACCGCGACGGCCATCGCGATCCTCTATGGGGGAAGAGGATATGTCGTCTGTCGTCAGAACGGTGCGCGTCGGAATAGCAACTTCTTGCGCCATTTCGGCAGCCATCTCGAAGTTCATGACGTCTCCGACATAATTACCGTACACGAAGAGTACGCCTTCTCCGCCGGAGGCCGCCTTGGCACATTCAAGGATTGGGGCCGGCGGAGGGGAAGAAAAGACATTGCCGATAGCTACAGCATCGGCAAGACCTTTGCCGACATAACCCAGAAAGCAGGGTTCATGTCCCGACCCACCGCCAATCACCAGGCCAACTTTTCCCTGGCGCGGACCCTGACGTGCGACGAGTGCACGTTTCGATTCCTTGATCGGAGCAAGATAGGATCGGTGCGCTTTGATAACACCGTCAAGCATCTCCTCGACGACATCGTCTGGGCTGTTCAGAAATTTCTTGATATGCGTACGATAATGGCTGGACACATTGACTGTTGGTTCTGCACGCAGCTTCTGGGAAAGCTTGCTGTCGATTTCTGTCACGCCGTCCGCATTGAGAATGCCGCGCCCTGTCGCAGCATCAGTAATCAGAATATTGACATAGCCGCCTCGCAACGCTGCAAGAATTGCCGGTACCTTGTCGAAGCCACCCGCAACGGCGATACGCGTGTCGATGTTTTGCAGCATGTCGAGCGTGATACCGATGGTCCTGTCGTCAAGTGGTCCGGACACGGGCTGCCCATAAGAATCGATGAAGCGTCCAGCCACGACGCCGACGGCATTCTTGGTGAGATAATCCTGTATAGAGACGCTCTCAAAAAAGCCGCTGGTGTGAATTGTCGAATTTGGTCGTAGCGAAGAAATGCCGAACAGTGCCTTGTTCGCATGATTGAGCGCCTGAAATTGCTCCGCAATAATCGGTTCTCCGATAATCGCCGCTTTTACATCGGGACTGGATACGATGGCAGGCGCGGTGATGTTGACGAGGTGTGCATTTGTCGCCCGGGCCATGGCGGCCGCGCATAGTTCGGGGGTGTAAGCAAAACTGGCGCGCGTTCCGCCTGTCGCCTGTACGACGGTTACGTCCTGCAGGTTGGATATGCGAGTATTTTCGGCGATCGCGAGAACTGTTCGTCCCCAGGCTACAGCAAGTGTGTCTCCCGATTTCAGAAGCTTGGCGATGGCCTGCGCTGCGGCTGTCCCGAGCCGGTCAATAAGAGTCTGTGCACCGTCGTCATTGGGCACCACCAGACAGTCATTCAAACCGAAATGACGCTTGAGTTCCTGCGCGATTGCAAGAGAACTGAGGCGTGCGGGTTCGATCGAGATATTGACGATGCCACGGCTACGTGCATCTGCCAAATAGCTGTTCACCGTGGCTCGCGAAATTCCCATGATTTCGGCGATTTCGCCTTGCGTGCGTCCATCTTCATAGTAAAGCCAGCAAGCCCAGACGTAAGGATCGTCGCCATATCGCAGTGGAATGCCATCAGTCGGGACCAGCTGTCCGATTTTGCTTGCGGTTGTTTTTCCGTTTGACGCCATCTTGTTTGCACTAATTCCCGTGGTTTTTCCTTCTATCTGCCGGCTTGCCCTGCAATACAATGTTTTTGTTTGTTTCCTACCGGATTCAGTCTGTCGGAGAACGGATCGGCCCGGTTTCGCGACAGTGCGCCAAATCTATTTGAATGCAGATGCTCGTATTACTGCAATCGTTCCCGCGCACCATTGGAAAGCTCTTTAAGGATGATCGCACATGAGGTCGCTCCGGCATCCAGTACGCCCAGTGATCGCTCGCCAAGACGGCTGGCGCGACCGATTTTCGCCACCAGATCAATTGTGGAGTCGCGGCCTTTCTCAGCGGCAGCAACCAGAGCTTCGAGTGCCTCGGCAAAGGTTTTTCCGGTAGCAGTGGCTTCATCGAAGGCTTCGACCGCTGGCACAAGCGTATCCAGCAAGGTTTTGTCACCAACCTTGGCAGAACCGATGGACTGAATGCCCTCCAGTCCGGCATGAAGCATACGGCTGAAAGCAGCGGCATCGATATTGTCGATCCCATCGATTTTTTCTGCAAATTCGGTGAACATAACACCATAAAGTGGCCCCATCGAACCGCCGATCTCGGTCATGAGCACCGTGCCGAGCGTATCGAGGGAAGCAGCCAGCGCTTCATTCTTTCCCTTCAGGCGTTCAGCAGCCATGTTGAAGCCCTTGGCCATGTTGACGCCGTGATCCCCGTCGCCGATTTTCCCATCAATTTCACTGAGATAGGCGCGATTTTCGACAATCCGGTCGGCCATTGCGAGTACAATGTCTCCGGCTGTTGCGTTATTAAGTGTTTGCACAGGTCTCTTCCTTACAGAATGATGGTGCACTGCACTTCGACATCGAGCAATTCCTTCAGCTCGCTGTCCAGCGCCATGACTGTCAGCGTTGCTCCTACCATTTCAAGTGACGTGAAGTAGTTGCCGATATAGGTGCGATGGATTTTCAGGCCGCGTTTGGTAATTTCCGACTCAATCGTATCATTCAGAATATAAAGTTCGTTGAGCGGTGTTGCACCGAGACCTGAAATGAGAACGGCGACTTCGGTACCTTCTGCCAGTGCATGATCGTCAAGCACGATCTGGCACATGTCTTTTGCTACCTCGGCAGCAGACTTAAGCGGCTCAACCCGCACGCCCGGTTCGCCATGATGACCAATACCGACTTCCATTGTACCCGGCGCAATCTCGAAATTCGGATGTCCGACTGCGGGCAATGTGCATGGGCCGAGACCAACACCGATTGAGCGGCAGTTGTCGATGGCCTTCTGAGCTGTTGCGCGAACCTCTTCGAGCGTGGCTCCGGTTGCCGCTTTTGCACCGCCAACCTTCCACATGAATATCTCGCCAGCGACGCCGCGACGTTTTTCACGTTCATCGACCGGGGCTGAGCAGACATCGTCGTTAGCGACAACAGTGGCAACTTCTATACCGTCTTTGGCGGCAAGTTTCGTGGCCATCTTCACGTTCATGTTGTCACCGGCATAATTACCGTAAAGTACGACAACACCTTTGCCGCCATTAGCTTCGCGGATTGCGTCATGGAAGCTCTTGGCAGTGGGGGAGGAAAACAGTTCACCGACCGCTACAGCGTCCAGCATGTTCTTGCCGGTATAACCGATGAATGCCGGTTCGTGACCGGAACCGCCGCCGGTGACGACACCGACTTTGCCAGCGATAGGGGCGTTTCTGGCGACAATGACACGCGGGTTTTCTGCAAGTCGAACGATGTCGGAATGAGCTTTGACAAAGCCCTTTACAGTATCCTCAACGACTTCGTCCGGATTGTTGATGAAGCGCTGCATGGTATCTCCTATAAGGTGAATGAGCGCCGGGCTCAAAGAATGGTATAGCCGCCATCGACAAGAAGATCGGCGCCCGTAATCATGTCTGCTCCAGCTGAGGCAAAGAAGACTGCAGCGGCGGCGATTTCTTCCGGATATGCGAAGCGCCCAATCGGAATGCGTTTCTTTGCGGCCTCACCCTTTTCGCCAGCCCATGCTTTCTTGCCAAGTTCAGTGAGGACGATGGTCGGGGAAAGCGTGTTGACGCAGATGCCATATTTGCCCCATTCGGCGGCAAATGTCTTCGACATGCCAATGACGCCGAACTTAGACGCGCAATAGGCGACATGCTCTTCAATGGCCACGGTTCCGGCCTGGGAAGCCAGATTGATAATCTTGCCACCCTTGCCTGCCGCAATCATGGTGCGACCGACGGCCTGAGTGACAAGAAAGCTTCCCTTGAGATTGATGTTGATCGTCTTGTCCCAATAGTCGAGCGATATATCTTCCGCCGGGGCCAGATAGACCACGCCTGCGCTGTTGACCGCAATATCGATAACACCGAGTTGTTCGATAACGCTGGCGATCGCATCGTTGACCGATTGCTGGTTGGAAACATCGCAAACGAAGGGCTTTGCGTTTTCGCCAAGCTCCTCGGCTTTGGCTTTCGCTATGTCAGCACTAATGTCCAGCACAGCAACTTTAGCTCCTTTGGCAATGAAAGCTTTGGAAATTGCAGCACCAATGCCGGAAGCGCCTCCGGTCACGATGGCAACTTTTCCGGTGAGCGGAAAGTTCAGGTCAATTTGGGGAGCTTGATCGGACATTTTTGCCTCGGAGTTCTGGATTGTGAGCCTGATGGCCCGGCGCGTTCATGACACTTTTCATGAGAGGGTGTGCCGGGCCGCCCAGACAATTTTACTTGCGGCTTTCCAGGAGCTTGTCGACGTTCTCAGCCGTCACCGGCGTCCATGGAATATTGTAGTTCTTGTCCTTGCCGTCGTTGAAAGGCATATCGGGATATTGGGCCCAGATATCGGACTGAGGTTTGTAGTCGCCCTTCTTGGCGTGGAAGATCGCGAGGTCGAGGGCGCCTTGCGCCTGAGCGTTCGCGTCCTGCAGGATGGAGGTCATCGTGCCTTCCTTGACAGCACGCAGTGCATCGGTAATGCCATCGATACCGGCAATGGAAAAATCGCCCACTTTGAGATTGGCGGCTTTGATCGCTTCGATTGCACCCAGTGCCATTTCATCGTTTTGACCGATCACGCCGTTGATCTGGCCGGGATGAGCCGTCAGCCAGTTCTCCATAAGTGTCTGGGCCTCAGCGCGAGACCAGTTTGCGGTTTGGTCTTCGAGAACTTTCACGTCCGGGCATTCGGCAAGAGCCTTCTTGTTACCTTCCAGACGGGAAATCTGTGCGGACTGCCCGATCGGGCCTTCCAGAATGACGACATTGCCTTTGCAGCCGATCTTGTCGAGAACGTTCTTGGCTTCCATATAGCCCGAAACCGTATCGTCAGAGCCGACATAGGCGGCAAGCAGCTCGGAGTTGACGCGGGTGTTCGAGCCAACAACCGGAATGCCTGCATCACTGGCTGCCTGAACGGCCGTAGCACCCGCTTCGATGTCAATAGGAACGAAGATGATCGCATCGAATTTCTGCGTGATCATCGTGTTGAATTGTTCCTGTTGCACGAGAGCGTCGTAACGTCCGTCGAAGATGGTCAGGTCGACTTCTCCGCTCTCCACGGCAGGGTGTTTTTTCAGCGCTTCAGACCAGACCTGCATGAATTCTGCATTGAGCCCGTATGGTGCTGCGCCGATCTTGAGTTTCTTGTCCTGCGCCAGAGATGGTGTCACCATCAGTGCAGATGCTGCGGCAAGCGCAATGAGAAGTTTCTTCATTTCATTCTCCTCCTTTGATAATTGGCCCCGTTCGGGCGGCACGTTTGTTGTTACAAGTCAGGGTAGATCACGCATTTTGGTTGCGCTTCTGGTCAAGCATGACTGCGCCGACGATCAAGGCGCCTTTCAGAACCTGCTGGTAGTAGGACTGGATGCCCATCAGATCGAGGCCATTGTTCATGACACCAATGATGAGTGCGCCGATGAGCGTTCCGGTGATGCGGCCGACGCCGCCGGACAAGCTGGTGCCGCCAATGACGACCGCCGCGATGGCGTCGAGTTCATAGCTGATACCGGCCTGCGGGAGGGCGGAGCCGGTGCGAGCTGACAGGATCATGCCTGCAAGACCTGCAAGGCCGCCGGAGATGACGTAGACCGAAAAACGCACCCGGGAAATATTGATGCCCGATGTATTGGCAGCATGGGGATTGCCGCCGACAGCATAGATATAGCGCCCGAACCGTGAACGGTTGAGGATCCACCACGATGCCAGAAAGACGACGGCGAGCAAAATAACCGGAACCGGAATACCCAGTATGTTTCCGGTTCCGATCCAGCGGAAATCCGGGATGAGAGCAGGCACCGGCTTGCCACCGCCATAGATGAGCGTCAGGCCGCGCGCAGCGGAAAGCATGCCCAATGTCGCGACAAAGGCTGGAACCGCGAAGCGCGAGACAATCGTGCCGACGAGCGCGCCGCAGCCAACGCCCACCAAGAGACCAACGGGAATGGCTATAAATGGCGAATAGGGAGCGCCTGCAACACCCGCAGTCGCCGACGTGGTTGCAAAGCTGGCGCTGACAATACCGGCCAATGCCACCACCGAGCCAACGGAGAGGTCAATGCCACGCGTCAGAATGACGAAGGTCATGCCAATGGCGAGAATGCCGTTGATCGAGGTCTGTAGCAGGACGTTGGAGATATTGCCTGCTGTCAGGAAATACTGGTTGGAGAATGAGAGGATCGTAACCAGGAGCAGAAAGGCGATGAATATGCCATATTCCTGGATGACCAGTCTGCGACGTTCGGAGCCAAACCAGCTCGTCGATGAATTGTTTTCTGTGGTGGACACTGTTCTACCTCTCTAGAACGAAACACGGTGCTTTTGGGGCGGCTTTCATGTCGAAAGATGCACCAGCGACTGCGCGTCCGTTTCCTCCCTGCGAAAAATGCCTGCCGACTGTCCGCTGCGCATGACCATGATGCGATCGGACATGCCAAGAACTTCATCAATCTCGGAAGAGACCATGATGACGGTCCCGCCTTCAGCGGCAAATTCACAGATGATGCGATAAATTTCCTGTTTCGCGCCGACATCGACGCCGCGTGTGGGTTCATCAAGCAGCAGAACGCGTGGTTTTCTCAGGAACCATTTTCCCAGAACGACCTTCTGCTGATTGCCTCCCGAAAGGCCGGAAACGGGCATCGTATCGCGCGCGACCTTGATCCTGAACCGTTCGATCATGTCTCTGCTGGCGGATGTTTCCTCACGCTGGTTCATTGCAAAATGCGGGCTCATCTCGGGAAGACTGGCAAGGCAGATATTGTTGCGAACGCTGTCATCAAGGTTAAGGCCGGTCAGCTTGCGATCTTCTGTCACAAAGGCCAGTCCCAAAGCCATGGCATCGGAGGGGCGCCGGATGGTGACGGGTTTACTCTCAAGTCTGATTACACCCTGGGAGGCTTCATCCAGCCCGAAAAGACAGTTGAATATTTCTGATCGGCCAGACCCCATCAATCCGTAAATGCCGAAAATCTCGCCCTTATGTGCTGTAAAGGAGATGTCGGTTATCTTGCCGGGCGCGCTAAGGCCGGAGACCTCAATGCCTGGTATTTCAGTTGGTGTATTGGTCTTGATATATTCGTCGCCCAGCTCCCGTCCGACGATCATCCGGATCAATTCGGCACGGGTAATGCCATCGAGATTGCCGCTATCTATATAGCTGCCGTCGCGAAACACAGTATAGGTATCGGCGATCTGGAAAATTTCCGACAGGCGATGCGAGACATAGACGATACCTTTTCCGCTCGCTTTCAGGCGCTCTATCGCGGCAAAGAGATGTTGCGCTTCTTTTTCGCCGATGGCCGAAGTCGGCTCGTCCATAAAAATGACTTCCGCATCGTGGCTGAGCGCCTTGGCGATCTCGACGAGTTGAACCTGGGCAACAGACAGGTTCATCATGAACTGGTTGGCACGGATCTTGAATTCGAGCTGATCTAGAAGTTTCTGAGCATTTCGGTTCATCGTCTTGAAGTCGATTCCGCCGAAGCGACGGAGCGGCTCGCGACCGAGATAGATATTCTCAGCGACAGTCATATGCGGAACCGGACTTAATTCCTGCTCGATAATGGCGATTCCGGCCTGAAGCGCTTCAGCGGGACTGGAATAAACAACGTCTTTTCCACGTCGCCGGATGTGACCGTCGTCGCGGGTATAAATCCCCATCAATATCTTCAGGAAAGTGGATTTGCCTGCACCGTTTCCGCCGCACAGTGCGTGAACTGAACCAGCTCGCAACTTCAGCCGTCCATCCCGTAAGGCGGCAACGCCACCAAAGGACTTCTTGAGTCCTTCTACTTCCAGCAGAAATTCCAATGCAGTTCCTCCGTTGGCAACAGTTAGCGCCGTCGCCATTTTGACAATATTCGATAAATGATCGACAAATGTCAACCCATGCGGTATGAAAGTAAAAAAAAGGGGAGAAACGCTGGCCTTTGATAACCGGGCTAAGGACTGGGAGGCATGAATGATCGTTTCTATTCAATTTGTTAGCGCAGTTCTGCGCGCTTGTTAGGCTTCGACAGAGCGTGTTGCTATGTGCTCGGCTGTTTCAGCCTGCAGCTCCATTTTTAGAGGATCTCGTTGAATGGGGGAAATATATTGACAAGAGACAAAAGTGACTGACAAATGTCAAAAGTGAGTTTGATCTTCAAGTCATAAGACTGTCTGGAGGCGGCAGGGTTTGATGATCAAAGAGGTGCTTCGATAGCGGGAGGATGGACGTGTCATCGAATAGCCTGGATCGACAGACGCTATTTCTGGCGTTGATCAATGTTGCTGTTCTGGCAGCGGGCGGCTTTCTGGCCGGCTCCAATTTCATGGACAGTTATAATCTGCAGTCGATGGCTTCACAGGTCCCGGAGTTGGGACTTCTTGCGCTGGGGGTTATGCTGGCGATGATTTCCGGCAATGGCGGGATCGATCTGTCCGGCATAGCGCTAGCAAATCTCGCTGGCATTATCGCGTTCTTACTGACACGCCACTACATTCCGGCTGCTGATGCGCCTTTGCTGTTTTCATGGGTATTCGCTGGTCTAGCGCTCGTTGTCGGGCTGGTTGGCGGCATTATCAATGGGGTTGTAATAGCCTATGCACGCCTGACTCCGTTGATCGCTACGCTTGGAACACAGCTTCTTTTTACCGGCATAGCCGTCTATCTCACTAACGGTTCAGCCGTCAGCATGGGTTACATCGAGCCGCTGGATAATTTCGGCAACATGCCCATTCTCGGCATTCCCATGTGTTTCGCGCTATTTCTGGTTATCGCTGCGGCGCTTTCATTTCTGCTGAAATATACGCCTTTCGGCGTGAAACTCATGCTGCTCGGAAGCAACGCCAAGGCAGCGCGCTACGGTGGCATCAATGAGAAACGCATGCTCCTCATCACCTATACGCTGTGCGGCCTGCTCGCGTCCGTTGCGGGAATTATCATCGCGGCACGCAACTCGTCCGTAAAGTGGGATTACGGTGGGTCTTATGTGCTGATTGCTATCCTCATCGCCGTTCTTGGCGGCGTCAAGCCGGAAGGTGGATATGGCAAGGTCATCTGTGTGTTGCTGGCTGCAACCGCGCTGCAGATTCTCTCAAGCCTGTTTAACTTCATGAACATTTCGAATTTCTTCCGCGACCTCGCTTGGGGTGTTCTGCTTCTCGCGTTGCTCGCATCGGCACGCGTGCACTTGGGTTACTGGTTACGACCAAAACGACAATAGAAACAAAGCCGGCAACTTCGAGATGAAGGATGCTGGCAAACACCTAAAGAAACAATCTGCTTATATTCATGGAGGAGTCATATGAGCATGTTTTCCAAACTAATAGCTGGCACAATGCTTGCCAGTACAGTCGTGGCAGGGGCGGCATTTGCCCAAGACAAGCCCACCATCGTGACAGTGGTCAAGGTTACCGGCGAAAACTGGTTTACCCGTATGAACGAAGGGGTTGATGCTTTTGGCAAAGATAATCCCAACGTGAGCACCAGCCAGGTCGGACCCGCAAAAGCGGATGCCGCCCAGCAGACCCGTATTATCGAAGATCTCGTCGCCAAGAACGTCTCAGCGATTGCGATCGTGCCTATGGACCCATCAGCGCTTGAAGGTGTACTGCGCCGCGCTTCGCAGCGTGGTATCAAGGTCATCACCCATGAAGGCGATAGTCTGGTCAATACGGACGTCGATATCGAAGCCTTCGACAACAAGGCTTTCGGCGCACGCATCAACGAAAAGCTTGCTGAATGCATGGGTAAGTCCGGTAAGTGGACTTCTTTCGTTGGATCACTGGGCAGCCTGACTCACAATCAGTGGGTTGATGCTGGTGCAGAAAACGCCAAGCAATATCCGGACATGGAGCTGGTGGCGGAAAAGAACGAGTCGTTCAACGATGCCAACCGCGCCTATGAAAAAGCCAAGGAGATTCTCCGCAAATATCCGGATATCAAGGGCTTTCAGGGATCCTCTGCCATCGATGTGATCGGGATTGGCCGCGCTGTCGAGGAGGCCGGTCTTCAAGACAAGACATGTGTGTACGGTCTCGGTCTGCCAAAAGATACCGGCCCATATCTGGAAAGCGGCGCCGTCGACCAGATCTTCTTCTGGGATCCGAAAGACGCTGGCTATGTCATGAACAAGGTCTCCGATCTCGTTCTGAAGGGCGAGGAGATCAAGGATGGTATCGACCTTGGTGTACCGGGTTACGAGAAAATGACTGTTATCAAGGGACCGGGCAAGGGCATCATCATCCAGGGGCAGGCCTGGGTCGATGCGGACAAATCCAACTACAAGGACTTCCCGTTCTGATCGAATAATAACGCACCAAAGCTGACTTCCGGGGCCGACCACACTACGGCGGTCCTGGAAAGAATATTCGATAATTTCAGGAATTCGCCATGCACGCCGTCAATGCCACGACACATCCTGTACCACCGTTTCTTGAGGTCAGAAACGTCAAGAAATCCTTTGGCGGCGTGAAGGCACTGAAAGACGTCAGTCTGACGATCGAAGCCGGACAAATCTACCATCTGATGGGAGAGAACGGTTGCGGTAAGAGTACGCTGATCAAAATTCTCTCGGGTGCGCAACCTGCCGATGAAGGGCAAATACTGATTGATGGTGAGGTTATAGGCTCGCGTGCTGGCGATCTCGGCGCTATAGGAGCCCTTCGCGCCGGGATCGAAACCGTCTATCAGGACCTGTCGCTGCTTCCAAATCTTTCCGTTTCGGAAAACGTGGCCTTTACCGAACAGCTTGTTGAAGCCTCTGGGCGCCTTGCTCGCCGATTGAACGTTTCCCTTCTGAATGAAACAGCGCGACGGGCGCTTGCCGAAGTGCACCTACCAACCGACAAGGCGTTTCTTTCGCGCCGAACCGACACGCTACCGCTGGCGACCCGCCAGCTGATTGCCATTGCACGCGCCGTTGCGTCCGAAGCGCGTCTCGTTATCATGGACGAGCCCACGACATCGCTGACGCGTCAGGAAGTTGAAAATCTGTTGCATGTGGTAGAGCGCCTTCGCAACAAGGGTGTCGCGGTGTTGTTCGTCACGCACAAGCTTGATGAATGCAAATTGCTTGGCGGACGTGCAATTATCATGCGCGACGGATTGAAAGTGGCCGAACTTGACGTCGCTGGGCATAGCAAAGCGGAATTCAGTCATTGGATGACGGGTCGCGAAATTAGCCAAACGCGCTATCGCACCGAGCCCAAGCTGGGCGAAGTCATGCTCGAAGTTGAAAAGCTTGGCGACGGTGAAGCCTTTCAGGATGTCTCATTCAGTCTCAGAAAAGGCGAGATACTCGGTGTCACGGGACTGCTGGATTCTGGTCGTAACGAGCTTGCGCTTGCTCTTGCTGCCGTCAAACCGGCAACGAATGGTAAGGTACGCCTGAACGGGCGCGAAATCGCACCACAATCGACGGCACAGGCCATTGAATATGGCATCGGTTATGTGCCGGAAGATCGGCTGACGGAAGGCCTTTTCCTCGAAAAGCCCATACAGGATAATATCACCTTGCCGATCCTCGATCGCCTGCGCAATGCACTAGGCATCATCAGTGATCGTCGCGCACGCCGTGTTGCGGAGGAAAGTGTCGCGGATCTTCAGATTGTAGCGCCGGATGTCACCATACCGGTACTGTCTTTATCGGGGGGCAATCAACAGCGCGTTTTGATCGGTCGCTGGCTGACCATTAACCCGCAACTGTTAATTCTGCATGGGCCAACAGTCGGGGTCGATGTCGGTTCGAAAGATACGATCTTCCGCATCATCCAGCGCCTAGCCGATGATGGCATGGGCGTCATCATCATCAGCGACGACCTGCCGGAGCTTCTGCAGAACTGTGACCGCATTCTCATCATGCGTCAGGGCCGTATCGTTGCAGCACATGCTGCCGAAGGCCTGACCGAAGATGCCATCTACCAATCCATGGCCAGCACGTCGAAGGAAGTGGCACAATGACCGAGATCGTATCAGCCAACGTTACGGACAAAGGTCAGCCCGGTATTGGTGCGCGGCTCTGGGATATGATGGGCCGCAGACCTGAAATGTTCACGCTTCTTTTGATTATCGTGACCTGCGTCGTCGTGATCGCAGCCAATCCTGATTTCCTGCAAATGAGCAATATCGTGGATATTCTACGCGCTTCCGTCGTGCGCGGACTGTTTGCGATGGGCGTGCTGGTCGTGCTGGCTTCGGGCGGGATTGACGTCTCGTTCACCGCAATTGCGGCCTTTGTGATGTACGCTCTTACCATGCTGGTTACGAACTGGTTCCCCGAAATGCCGATGACGATCATTCTGATCCTTGCGGCAATTGGGGGGGCTGCTTTCGGGGCGCTGAACGGCCTGCTGGTCCAGAAGCTGCAAGCGCCTTCGCTTATCGTCACCATCGGCACGCAATACGTGATCCGCAGCTTTCTGCTGACCTTTGTCGGGACCGCGTTGTTCATGAATATTCCGGTGGCGATGGATGCATTTGGCAAGACATCACTCTTCACCCATCATGCATCGAATGGTGTCGTCTCCGTTCTACCGGCGACGGTTCTGGTTCTTGTGGCTGCTGCCCTCGTGACGTGGTTCATTCTTGAGCGGACACTGATGGGACGCGCGATTTTTGCGGTTGGCGGCAATCCGGGCATTGCCGAAAGACTGGGTGTCAACCTTTTCCGTGTGCGTATTTTCGTCTTTGCTTATGCGGGCCTTCTGGCGGGCATTGCGGGCGTCGTGCACGTTTCGAGCAATCGTCTTGCAAATCCTTTTGACCTTGCAGGTATGGAGCTTGAAATTATCGCCGCCGTTGTGCTGGGCGGAGCGCGTATCACGGGCGGTTCAGGCTCAGTGATAGGGACGTTACTCGGCGTGCTTCTCATCACGATTGTCAGTAATGTGCTGATTTTTGTTGGCATTCCAAGCACGCTGCAGCTCGCTATCGTAGGTATTTTCATTCTGCTTGCTGGCACAATCTTTGCTTTGCGTGATCGCGGCTGAAACCAAAATAATCGCGCTTTGGCTTAAGCGCTCTTGATGCGGTCTTGTGCATTTTCTGGGAGGTTTTTCATGTCACACGATGTGTCTGTCGTCGGGCTTTATATTCTTGATGTGCTCGGTCGGCCGGTCGATGCAATTCCGCCAGGCGGAAATGTTGAGTTTATAGATGAAATTCGGTTGACCGTTGCAGGCACCGCCGGCGGTACGGTGGTGGACCTAGCCAAACTCGGTCTCAACTGTCTGGCTGTGGGTGCAGTTGGCGACGATGAGAAGGCCGATTTTGTTATCGCGACGCTACAACGTTTTGGGGTCGATACGGCACAGATGCAGCGTCTTAGAGGCGTGCCAACATCATCGACGATTCTGAATATCCGCCGCAACGGCGAGCGCCCGGCTTTGCATGCACGTGGTGCATCCGATCATTTCGAGATCGCCGACGATGCGCTGGATGCAGTGCTGGAACCACCGATCATTCACCTGGGAGGCACCGGCCTGCTGGCAAAGCTCGACGGCGAACCGAGCCGTAAGTTGCTTGCCGAAGCAAAGGCGCGCGGAAGGACGACAACCTTTGATCTGCTTGGCGCGAATGATGGCACGCTTGACCTTATCGCTCCACTCTTCCCACATATCGATTACTTCATGCCGTCCATCGAGGAAGCGAAGCAGATTTCGGGGGCAGCGGATGCCGAAGGCGCGGGAGCATTCTTCCTCGAACGCGGTGTGAAGCATTGCGTGTTCACGCTGGGTGGCGACGGTGTCTGTTTCATGGACGCATCGGGAGAAATCGTGCGTCAACCTGCTTTCCGGATTGAGGTTGTTGACACGACCGGATGCGGTGATGCTTTTGACGCCGGATTCATTACAGCATTGCGTCGCAAGATGGACTTGAAAACTGCTTTGAATTTCGCTCAGGCGTCCGCAGCGCTGGTCGCGACGGGACTCGGTTCAGATGCGGGTATCCGTTCGTTCGATGATACGCTTACGTTCATGAACACCGTGCCTGTTCATCAATAAACTGACGGATGGTGGGCCGGTCGAAAATCGGCTCGCCCTCTAATCAGCAAGAAGCTGTTCGGCGGCGTCCATATCAGTAACCAGATGCGTGGCGTAACGACCCTTTAGAACAGCGCGGATCGCTTCGACCTTCTGGACTCCACCCGCAACGCAGAGCCTCGTTGGCACACCACGCAGTTCATCCAGTTCGATGCCGATAACGCGCTGGTCGAATTCGCGGACGATTTGGTTACCGTCGCGATCAAGAAAGCGGCATATCAGGACCGCTGCGGCCCCCTCACGAGCATAAGCATCAATCTCTTCATTACTGGTCACATCGGCTATGCGCATCGTGCTGTCGGCGGCCAGGCCGCCGACACCGAACACGATCATATTGGCCTGGCCGATCAGTTCGAACTGTCGTTGGAGTACGGGTTCGCTCATAAGGGCATCCCGTAGCTTGGCCGTGCTCAGCACTGCCGGAGCCAGCATATTGACGCTGGTTGCTCCCATGTTTCGCGCCATGATCGATGTGCAAAGCTCAGCGGAAAACTCTCTTTTGCCGATGGAGGAACCAGTGACCTGCACTACGACCACCCCTTCCATGGCTTGCGGCAATGAAATAGCGTCCGCGACGGCGAGTACTGTGCGTCCCCATGAAACACAGATGGTTTGGCCTGGCTTGACTATGCGTTCCATCAAACGTGCACCACCTGCGCCCAGCGTTTTCAGACGCGTTTCTGTCGTGAATGATTTTTCCGATGGAATGACGAGCACTTCCGACAATCCAAACCGCGCAGCCAATTTACGTGCGATATGCGTGCGTGTCGCGATTTCAGGATTCATCAGGATGCGTACAACGCCTCTTTGCCGCGCTTCCTGCAGATAGTTAACTATGGTTGCGCGTGAAACGCCAATCATTTGTGCAATTTCGTTCTGGGTCAGCTGGTTCTCGTAATAGAGCCATGCCGCCCAGACGATGGCGTCATCGAACTCGGCCGGGATGGCATGCGCAGACGGTGTTTGAGCGCCCGATGTCATACTCGTTTCCTACTGTCTCTGTTGTGACTGAGTTGCACAGAAAAGTCTTTCAATCAACACGACAAGCATACGATTTGACTAATGTCAAATGATGGTGCCAATTGTATTTGAGAGTAAGAAGAGTTTCCATAAGGCATTGTTACACAACATAAAAAGAAAATCTCTTATGAAGGCATCTATGAGTTCGCACTTCAATTTGTGGGTCAGCAGTTAAGGAAACTGCAGATGAAATCAAATCGGTGACAGGCAGACTTCGACAGGATTGTCAGCTTACGAAAAGGCGAGGGCGGCTTCTGGTATGACAAGCGGCGATGCGCCTCCCAGTGTTAGCCGGTCTACGAAGCTGAGGGATGCTTTCAAATCGCCCCAACATGAGACGATAGGCGTCAGGCTTGTCGTGGGCCATCGGCTTCCCTGTCTGGATGCCCATTCGTCATGCACCAACCTGTTGCAATTAGTCTGATCGTATTGACCCTTTTGTTTACAATGAACGCATATGGCGAAGGCTTTCGCTCATTATGTCCAGCTGTCGGATGTAGTAGTGCCCCGAACAGCACTCAGCCTATACCGGCGCTTCCGCTACGATGCGCTCATTTGATGTCATGCCGGGACCGACGAATGGCTCTTACCTTTCCGCTGCTTCCACCTCCGCAGAAAAAGAGGTCGCCGCCATCGGATTCAAGTCCCGATACTCCGGTTCCGTCCGGCATGTCCAAACGTTCTAGCACGGCACCCGTTTTCTGATCGATGCGGCGAATATCGCTCCCGGTGTCTTCCCACGTACCGTGCCAAAGTTCGCCGTCGACCCAAGTGACGCCGGTGACGAACCGATCGGATTCGATCGTGCGCAGTACTTCTCCTGTCTCGGGGTTCACCTGATGTATCTTTCGAGCACGATGCTGTCCGACCCAGAGCGAACCTTCTGCCCAGGCCAGGCCGGAGTTTCCGCCATTTCCGGGAGCCGGTATTGTGGCGACTATCTCCCCGGTCTTGGGGTCGATCTTTCGGATGACGGAATCACCGATCTGGAACAAGTGCTCGCCGTCGAACGCGGTTCCCGCATCGGCCGCGACGTCGAGCGAGCGCAGGATCTCCCCGCTTTCGGGGTCAAGAGCATTCAGTTTTTTGCCCGTTGCAAACCAAACTTTATTGCCGTCGAAGCTGACCCCGGCCACATCATCTGCATCGGGGAAGGGGCCATATTCACGGATGATTTCAGCGGTTGAGTGTTTCATGTCTTCATCCTAACTGTAAATCTGTGTGGCGGGGAGCAACAAGCTTGTCGGGAATCCAGGCACACTCGCCGCGATCCAGCGGCATGCTCTTCCGCGCCCGAACGTCTCGACCTTGTTGTCGCGGGCAAGCTCTTCGAGTGCTCGCTGCACCGTACGTGGGCTCACGTTCAAGGCCAGCGCCAATGCCGAACTCGACCAGGCTTCCCCATCGCTGAGCAAAGCTAGGATTTGGGCACGGTCGCCTTCTACGTGCGGCACCAGCACGGCGACATTGCGCGTGGTGTGAGGTTGCAGAACAAACCCGTCCCTGGTTGCATTCAGTGTCGCCAGCGGTTTGACGGCCTCACGCAGCCGGGCAACTTCAACACGCAGGCGCGCGCGGTGTGACGCATCAGCTTGCCGCGCGTTGAAAGCGCGTTTGAGAAGCGTCTCACGTGCTACATCCTTCGGCCAAGCTTCCGCCAGAGCGCGCATGAGTTTAAGCAGCACCGGACGAGTGATGAGTGGAACTATTGTTGTCCCTCCACGCACCACATTGCGGCAGGTATCCACTATGAGTGTATCGGACGCCAAAAGCCTTTCGATGTCTTCGAGATGGAGCAAACGCTCTTTGCCACAGGTTACCAAGCGAGCTGCTGGCGCGCCGAATGCTTGTGCTGCCCGGTCGACCTCGGTCGAGAGCGCCGGAATACGTGCGTCTGTCGCCGCCTGTCTTGCCCGTTCCAGAGCTGCTTTCGCCGGTTCGGTCCTGATGCGGCGGATGGCTATGCCAGCCGCCACTAGTTCCCGACCGGCCAGCGACGCGCGAGGCAGAGCGCTGTCATCCAATTGACTGAGCAATGCTTCGGCTTCATCAAGACGGCCGATCAGGAGAAGGTGCCGGGCTTCGAGATAGCCGGCGTGGGCCGCGTTGCTGCGGTCACCGAACGCTTGAAGTGCCGACCGGGCTGCATTGAGCCTTTGCAATGACCGGCCGAGATCACGCGAAACAAGTGCGATTTCGGCTTCGGCAACGGCGCAACGCGCACGCGCTACAATTTCTTTCGAGCCGAAGCTGCGCGCCGCGCTTCGCAGCAGTCCTCGGGCACGCACGAAGTCGCCGAGTTGCGCCATTGCGATGCCGCGCAACGCCAGTGCCGGCGGATCGTCGCGTAGTGCAACCCTTTTCAGGGCAGCGAGGGGGTCGCCTGCCGAGAGAGCGTTTGCAGCGGCGGCGATCAGCGGGTCCATTGAAATCCCGTCATACTTGTAACTCTCATGATCCCCTCCATCCGAGCTAGCTTGATTGTATCGCAACGGCTGGAAACGGCAATTCGATGGGAGAAGCAGAAATGCCAAGGCGCACCTTAACAGAAAAAGTTGGTTCGTCGTCCAAGCTGACGAGTGATGCGTCCGGTTGGATTGGGCTCGCCGCCACCCCGACATTCGCGCTGATGGCGTGGATGTCTGCAGTCGGCTCGCAGGACATAATGATGTGTTCTGGCGCATCGACCTTCGTCTCCGTCAACAGTATGGCCGTGATGTACGTGTTGATGAGCCTCTTTCACCTACCGCCGTGGATGAAGCTTTTTGCCGCCCGTTTCCAACTCCCCAATACCAAACCATAGGAGACTCACAATGCAACACGCTGTTGTTTCACATGATGACTGGCTGACCGCTCGCCGGGATTTCCTGAAAGCGGAGAAGGAGTTGACGCGTCTTCGCGACAAGGTTGCCCAGCAGCGGCTCGCCTTGCCGTGGGTGCGCATCAACAAGGAATATGTCTTCGACACGCCGGACGGCTCAAGCACGCTGGCAGATCTCTTCGATGGCCGATCTCAACTTCTGGTGCAGCATTTCATGTTCGCGCCGGGATGGAAGGAAGGCTGCCCCAGCTGCTCCTTCATGGCTGACCACACCGATGGTATGAACAAGCACCTTGCGCATCACGACGTCACCATGATCGCCGTCTCCCGCGCGCCGCTTGCCGACATTGAACGTTACCGCGAGCGTATGGGCTGGCAGTTCAAGTGGGTGTCATCCTTCGGTACCGACTTCAACTACGATTTTCGAGTAAGCTTCACACCTGATGAGGTTGCTGGCGGAAAAATCGATTACAACTTCGGCGAATGGAGGGAAATTGGCGAGGAATGGCCGGGCGTCAGCGCTTTTTACAAAGACGATGCGGGCGAGGTCTTCCGGACCTACTCCACTTATGGGCGCGGCGTCGAGGTAATGATGGGCACTTACAATATGCTCGATCTCGCTCCGAAAGGTCGCAACGAAGCCGGAGGCATGGACTGGGTGCGCCGTCACGATCGCTACGGGCAATCGCTCCATAAGGCATGATAACCGGACGGCAAAGAGAGAACGAAGCACTAGCCGGAATCCGTTGGAGTTCCGGCTAGTGCCTTTCGCCGTTATGGCACCGCCTTCTCTTTTAAACTGTTCAACAACGGCCCCTGTGAACATTTGAGTATTCAGGGCTCGGGGAGCAAACTCTGAACGCAGATCAAGCCGACGCCGTATTCTTGGAATTGGCCGTTTAATGTGTTTTTGCTCGGATATTGTCTTCGTATGAATACATGAACCATCTTCTTGATAGTCCAGGTTTTCTTCTGCATTCCTTATGTCAGGTTGCTTCGGCTTATTGTCATGGTTTCTGTTCTTGTGCCGATCCTGCAACATTTTTATCTCGACGCAATGCGAGTTTTCGCACCACGACGTAGAATATCGGCGTCAGGAGCAGCCCGAACAACGTGACACCGAGCATGCCGGAAAACACGGCTATGCCCATGACATGCCGCATTTCGGCACCCGCTCCTGTTGCGATCACAAGTGGCACGACACCGGCAATGAAGGCGAGCGAAGTCATCAGGATGGGTCGAAGTCGAAGCCGTGCCGCCTCTTGCACCGCATTTAACGGATCGACGCCCTCATTTTCCTTCGCTCGCGCGAACTCGACGATCAGGATCGCATTCTTGGCAGCAAGGCCAACCAGAACGACGAAACCGATCTGAGTAAAAATGTTGTTGTCGCCACCGGTAAGCCAGACTCCGACAATTGCCGAAAGGAGAGCCATCGGCGCGATCAGCAATACAGCAAGCGGTAATGACCAGCTATTATACTGGGCAGCCAGAATGAGAAAAGCGAGTAGAACGGAAAGTGGGAAGATATACATTGCCGTGTTTCCGGCCTGCTTCTCCTGATAGGCGAGCTCCGTCCATTCGAAGGCCATGCCGGATGGCAGGGTTTCTGTCATGATGCGTTCTATTGCGGCTGTTGCCTGTCCGAACGAATAGCCGGGGGCCGGACCGCCGCTGATATCAGCTGATGGAAAGCTGTTGTAATGCATGACACGATCCGGTCCCGAACTATGCTGGATCGTCAAAAGCGCCGACAACGGAATCATTTCGCCCGCCATGTTGCGCACCTTCAGTCGGCCAATATCTTCCGGGTGCATCCGGAAAGGCGCATCTGCCTGGACAACCACCCGATAAGTCCTGCCAAAACGATTGAAATCATTCACATAGAGAGAACCAAGGTTCACCTGCAGCGTTTCAAAAATTGTGTTGAGGGGCACACCTTGCGATTTGGCTTTCACCCGGTCGATATCCACCTGAACCTGTGGCGCATTCATCTGGAAGCTTGCAAGCATGCCCGCGAGTTCCGGTGCCTGCATCGCCTTGGCCATGATTGCCCCTTGCGCCCCGGCAAGCGCTTCAAGCCCCAGGCCGGCCCTGTCTTCGATCTGGATTTTGAAACCTCCAGTCGTACCGAGGCCAGGAACCGGCGGTGGCGGAAATATACCGGCAAAACCATCAGGTATCTGGCTGAACTTGCCCATCAAGCGGCCTGCTATGGCAAAGGCGGACAAGGAGGGATCGTTGCGTTCGTCAAAGGGCTTGAGCATCGTGAACATGACAGCAGCGTTCGGGATATTGACCATGCCATTGACCGAAAGCCCCGGGAAAGCGACCACACTTTCCACGCCGGGTTCGGCAAGTGCGATCTCCGACATTTTCTTAACCACCGCCTCGGTTCTGTCGAGCGACGCTCCCGTTGGCAGCTGCGCAATACCAACGAGATAATATTTGTCCTGAGCCGGAACAAATCCGCTAGGTACAGTCTGGAACCCCATCCATGTCATGCCGAGCAGGCCAGCATAGACGAACAGGACGACCGCGCTCAACCTCAAGGCCCGTCGCACCGACCAGACATAGGCAGTCGATGCACTGTCGAAGAACCGGTTGAAGAGCCTGAAGAACCAGCCGAACAAACCGTCGATCACCCGTGTCAGGAGATCACGTTTGACGTCGCCGTGATGCGGCTTCAAGAGCACACCTGCAAGCGCAGGAGAAAGTGTGAGGGAGTTGATTGCCGACAGGATGGTCGAAATTGCGATTGTAAGGGCGAATTGGCGATAGAACTCACCTTGCAGGCCGGACAGAAATGCGGAGGGGATAAAGACCGCCGAGAGCACAGACGTAATGGCAATGATTGGTCCCGTCACTTCGTCCATAGCCTTGCGAGCAGCTTGCTTGGGCGTTTCGCCGAGCGCGATGTGACGCTCGACATTTTCGACGACGACGATAGCGTCATCGACCACAATTCCGATGGATAGCACCAAGCCGAACAGAGATAGCGTGTTCAGCGAGAAACCGAACATATACATGAGGGCGAATGTGCCGACCAACGATATCGGCACGGCGACCAAAGGAATGATCGAAGCACGCCAAGTCTGAAGGAAGAGCACGACAACGATTACGACCAGGACAATGGCTTCAAGCAATGTCATCACGACAGCCTCAAGGGAGGCTTTCACGAAGACTGTGGGATCATAGGCAATGCGATATTCGATCCCTTCGGGAAACCCCTTCTGCAGTTCTTCCATGGTGCCGCGAATGGCACTGGCTACATCAAGTGCGTTGGCGCCGGGGCTCTGGACGATCTGCATCGCCAGTGCCGGTTTTCCATCGAGAAGACTGCGTAGAGCATAGCCGTCAGCCCCTAGTTCGATTCGTGAAACGTCCCGCAACCGGGTAACCTGACCATCAGCGCCGGTCTTGACGACGATATCGCCGAACTGTTCCTCATTGGATAACCTGCCGAGTGTATTGACCGTAACCTGAAGTGCAGCCGAGGCATCTGGTTGTTGGCCTACCGAGCCTGCGGCTACCTGGGCATTCTGCTCCTGAATTGCTGCCACGACGTCCGAAGCGGTCAGACCGCGGGCGGCCACTTTCGCCGGATCAAGCCAGACCCGCATGGAGTATTCACCAGCCCCCCAGACAAGCACATCGCCTACACCCGAGATACGCGCAAGCTGGTCGCGTACCTGCAAGGTGGCGAAATTCGACAGATAGAGCGGATCATAGCGATCATCGGGTGATACGAGATGAACCACCATCAGGATATCGGGCGAAGTCTTTTGCGTCACCACGCCGATGCGCTGAACCTCCTGCGGCAGACGCGGAAGCGCGCGTGAGACACGATTCTGCACCTGAATTTGCGCCATGTCAGGATCCGTGCCCTGCTGGAACGTCACGGTCAACGTCATACGTCCATCGGTGGCAGCCTGCGAGCTCATATAGAGCATATTCTCCACGCCATTAATGACCTGCTCCAGCGGCGCGGCGACCGTTTCGGTGATCACTTCAGGGCTGGCACCCGGATAGTTCGCCGTAACCTGCACCGTTGGAGGAGTTACCTGCGGATACTCACTCAAGGGCAGCTTCAGGAGTGTGAGCCCTCCACCAATCAACATCAGGACAGAGAGGACAACCGCAAAGATCGGGCGGTCTACGAAAAAGCGCGGGATGTTCATCGATGCGCCTCCCGAACACCTGCTGCAGCCTGGGCAGCTTCGCCCTGCTGGTTGGAGAGCATCGGCACTATCTGCGGATCGACTTCCATTCCGGGGCGAACGAGCCCCTTGATGATGATTTTTTCACCGGACTTGAGCCCCGCAGAAACAACGCGCATTCCGTCGATCATCGGCCCCAGTTCAATCGGGCGGTACTCTGCCTTATTCTCCGCTCCGAGTACCAGCACATAGCGTCGCCCCTGGTCGACGGCAATCGCCTGCTCATCAATGAGTACGGTTTGGGTCGGTTCGGCAGTCACGAGCTTCACTCGCACGAAAAGGCCAGGAGCCAGTCTGTCGTCGTAATTCTGAACGATTGCACGGGCTCTGATCGTGCCTGTGCCCCGGTCGATGCGGTTGCCGAGAAAATCGAGTTCGCCGACAAGCGGGTGGCCATTATCGGTCATCAAGCCGACCTTAACCGGAAGCCTGTCCGCTTCGCCCTCCGTCACGGATGCGCGTCCACGAGCTGCGAATTCCAGATAGGTTGCTTCATCGATATCGAAATAAACATAGAGTGGATCGGTCGAAACAATCGTGGTGAGAAGCGTGGCAGCCCCCGCATTGCCGCCGGTAACGAGATTGCCTTCTGTGACAAGAACGCGATCAACGCGACCGGCAATCGGTGCTGTGACACGCGTGAAAGACAGATCGAGTTCTGCAGCTGCAATGGCAGCCTTGACGATCTCCACCTGAGCCTTGCGTTGCCGAAGTGCAGCCTTCGCATCATCAAAGGTCTTACGCGATACAGTCCCATTCGGAGCCAGCGCTTCAGCGCGTTTGAAATCGATCTCAGCCTGATCAAGCAAAGCAATAGCCTGCTGCAATTGAGCTTTGGCTGCATCCAATGCGACCTGGAACGGCCTTGCATCAATCTGGAACAGAAGATCGCCGGGTCGAACAAGGCGGCCTTCAGGAACGCTGACGCTAACTATGGCCCCACCTACACGTGGACGCAGGTCAACTGTCCTTGTTGCCTCGGTATGACCGGTAAACTCTACGGATGGGGCAACATTGCGTGTGACGACCTCGGCAATCGGTACTTGGGGAGCAGGCATTTGAGCGGGCTGTGCGGCTGCGGATGAAACAAGCGAGAGGAATCTTTGGGTATATGGCTCGATATCGTCTCGATAGACCGCATAAAAGGTACCACCAACGATGACGGCGCCGGCCAGGAACAGGGCGGCGGCTCTATTACTCATTCTCGTTCTCCTTCATAGGGCCGCAGCGTCTGCCAGCGGGACATGACGACGGTCATTTGACGACCTTGCTGTTTCCAACGGTGGAAAGGTCAAGGCCCTGAGAGTTATTTTCCCAAGGAGAGTATTGGTGGCAGCTGCAACCTCGTTTGGCGGCCAATCTGGCGCGTTGTTTCGCCAATATTCCGGGAAAGGGAAGAAGCGATCGATCAAACGATGCTGCTCTTGCATGTGAGGGCCGGAGCCTTCGCACTGTTCGTGATCGGGTCACGTCCCTGCGCAAAAAAACGGTCTTGACCTTACAAGTGTTGGAAGCTGCAGGTTGACAAAAATTCCGCTCAGAACGCCAGTCGATTGTCGGCCGGACTGGGAACGCAAGCACGTCCACCGAGTGAAAGGCCCAGATATGACGCACACCAGTACGCCGCACATTCTCATTTACACAACCCCGACTTGTCCGGATTGTCATGCCCTTAAGCGCTGGCTCTCCGAGCAGGGGCTTTCCTATGAGGAGCGCGACCTCAGTGAGCCGGAGATTGCCGAGGAAGCCAAAGCGCGCACAGGGGTTCGGGTGGCTCCGATCACGATTGTCGGTTCTGAAATTTTCTACGGAACATTCGTGCGGCAGAAGCCAGGTTTGCTCAAGGCCCTCGGATTGAATGATGGACTGTAAGGAAAACCGGATGACCAGAAGAAACGTTGATATACGACAGACACGGACCCGACTGGAAGTCTCGAACGGACAAACAATCCTCGAAGCCGCACTCGCTGCCGGTATTTCCTATCCTCATGGCTGCCGATCCGGTCGCTGCGGTTCATGCAAATCGCGCCTGATCGAGGGTGAGGTTCAATTGCTTCAGCACTCGCGCTTTGCACTGACTGAGGAGGAGAAATCCGACGGCTTGATCCTCGCGTGCTGTGCATTGCCGCAAACGGATGTCGCTGTCGCGTGGCTTGTCAGCGACGAAAAGGCCGTGGAGGCTCCGCGGCGTCTTGATGCGGTCGTGATCGGACTATATGACCTCACGCACGACATCAAACTGATACGAATTGCGCCTGCAGATGGCTCGTCTTTGCCGTTTACCGCCGGACAATATGCCCAGATCAGATTTACCGGAACTCCGGTGCGCAGCTATTCCATGGCCAACCGTGTAGGTGAGGGCAGTCTGGAATTTCACGTTCGCCGCGTCGCAGGAGGTATTACGTCCGAACACATACACGGCGCGCTGAAGTCCGGTGACAAAGTTGAACTCGAATTTCCCCTTGGTTCCTCCTATCTGCGCCAAAATCATTCCGGCCCGATGCTGTGCATCGCTGGCGGTTCCGGCCTTGCGCCGATCAAGTCGATCGTTGAGACCGCCCTTGCTCACGGCATGAAGCAGCCGATCCATGTTTATTTCGGAGCACGCAGCGAGTGTGATCTCTACCTCGTCGAGCATTTTCAGTCCTTGGCCGAACAGTATGCCAATCTTACCTTTGTGGTGGTGTTATCCGAGGCAGAAGCGACACAGTACCGCTGTGGTTTTGTGACAAAGGCGGTTGCCGACGACCTGATGGACCTTGATGGGTGGAAGGCCTATGTCGCCGGCCCACCGGGAATGGTTGACGCTGCCATTCAGCTCGCCTTGGCGCGCGGATTACGTGGTGAGGACATGCATGCCGATGTGTTTTTCACGCCCGATGACGGCCCCAACCAAACACCAGCCCAGTGAACTGGATCAAGGATCAATCCTGAGAGAGTGCGAAGGGAGAGAATTCATATGTGCAATAGATTCGACTGTTACCCGGAGCCAACCGCTCAGGAACTACTCTCGGATCCCATAATCCGCGCTGTCATGGCTGCAGATGCTGTGGATGAAAACCAGTTGCGAGCCTTGCTTGAACAGATGAGCCGGCAGCAGGCGGCGAAAACTCAGAATATTGCTGCTCGCCACTAAAATCGCTGTGCAAGTCGACGAAGTGGACAACGTGATGATAGAGCGCAGGTCTGGATCAGATTTGCGCCCTTTAACTTTGCTCCGAAAGCCGACCTGTTCGAAACCTTTTCACTTTTTCCGAGATGCATTCCAGACAGGACAGCCCCATACCGATGATATCCGGCGGAGAATAATACTGAAATAAAAAGCCGCCGCTGCGTATGGTCATGATACGCGGCGGCGGTTCCAGGCAGCTAGTCGCTGTGATCGGCGATTCATTTCTTCATCATGGTATCCATGGAGACTGTAGAAGCCCTTTGTCGAAGGGCTGCTCGACAAAGGGCTTCTACATTGCAGACATATCGTGACAGTGCATGGATTATCCGTTGTCATCTAGCCTTGTGCGATCGCCATGCCCGCGCTGATCGCAAGCACATCCGTGATGAATATCAGCGCGATCTTGTTCCTATTCAGTTAGCGGTTGCGGGATAACCTGCTTCCTCGAGAACCTTCAAGACAGACGCCAGTGTCGCAGTTGTTTCGACCTTGACCGCGCGCTCTGTCGGATTGGTGTCGACCTTAGCGCCGGAATCTACCGATTGGATCGCCATAGTTACAGATTTGGCGCACCCGCCGCAGGTCATGCCTTCGATTTTCAATTCCATGAGATTTCTCCTTGTTTGGGTCTCATGACATGCAAGGTGGTTCTTCCAACCGTGGAAAGGTCAAGCGGAAAAAACAAGAAAATATCATTGACCTTCCCACGGTTGGAAGAACCATACTTCGACTGAACCTGAATTTCGGAACGAAAAAGGAGTCAGCTATGAATGGTCTTGTTAGAACTCCAGAGACGAGGAACGCAGCAATCTGTCTACCCAATAAAGGCGATACTTGCACGTTCCAGATCGGCTCTCGCGAAAATGCTCTTAAGGCTTTGCTGGCCTGAAGATTGCGGGAGTGATTACATGAATATTGGACAAGCCTCTAAAGCATCCGGCGTATCAGCCAAGATGATCCGCTACTATGAGCAGACCGGCCTCATACCTGCTGCCGACCGAACAGCTTCCGGCTACCGCGACTATTCGGACACAGACGTGCATATGCTCCGTTTCATACGGCGAGCCAGAGATCTCGGCTTTTCCGTTGCGGAGATAGGTGATCTTCTCGGGTTATGGCGTGACGAGACGCGACAGAGCGCGGTAGTCAAACGTTTGGCACAAGTTCATATCGACGAACTCCGGAAGAAGATCGCCGATCTGCAAGACATGACCCAGACACTCACGACCTTGGTCAACGCCTGTCACGGCGACCATCGCCCCCATTGCCCGATTCTGCAGCGGCTCGAAACCGATCAGGATGATGAAGACCTTTCGGTTCAGCCGCGTAGTGGTGCTATTGCCCGCTTCATGCAGTGAGACTGACGCCACTGCGACAGAACCCATGAACGCCTTGCGTCTGGCGTCATTGAGAACCTCGACTGGAGCGCCTTCATCGACCGCTACGACCGACCGGAGACGCTGTTTTATCTCAATCCGCCGTATTGGGGCAGCGAGGACTGTTATGGGAAGGAGTTGTTCAGCCGAGGCCAATACGAGGTGATGGCCGAGCGCCTCGGTCGCATCAAGGGTCGCTTTATCATGTCCATCAACGACGTGCCGGAGATCCGATCGATCTTTTCGGCCTTCGACATCGAAGATGTGGGCCTGACCTGCGCAGCGGCTGACGGTAAGGGGACCGTGGTTAACGAACTGATAATTAGCGGGAGGGCTTAACGGCCCCTTCAGTGGGGCTTCAATGAACGTTCCGCTCAGCTCTTTGAAATCGTAAAACTGTTGTCATTCGATTTTGCGCGCTACACGACGATGATTGCTATTTGATTGCTAGCGTCAATGTGGTGAAAACGAAAACTGGCTAAATCATTGATTTTATGGTGCCGCTTAGGTGACTCGAACACCTGACCCCATCATTACGAATGATGTGCTCTACCAACTGAGCTAAAGCGGCCCGGAACATTACATTCCAATTTCCCGAAGGAAGCCAACCGTTTCCGGTTGAACGGTGCGCTGATAACCAAAAGCATGAAGGAAAGCAAGGCCCAAATCAAACAATCTCGTTGTTTGTTCAAAAGCTTTCACAACATGTATACCGCCAGCGTCAGGCAGGGCGGAAATCAACCGGTTTTTACAGCAGGCATGCGACAATGACCCGTTGAGTGTGAAACGCTGGAACCACACCAGCCTTTAAGCTGGCGCGGTTCCGTGACCATCAAAGAATCAAACGCCTGCGCAAAGACGCTGGCGGGCGTCGTTATATTCACGCTCCAGCCGGTCGACCAGTTGCCCGGCAGGTGCCACTTCGTGGATGGCGGCGATACCCTGACCGCAGCCCCATATATCCTTCCAGGCCTTGGCGCCTTCCTGCTGAGCCTTGTCGAAATCCATCTTGGATGGATCGGCTTCCGGCAGGTTTTCCGGATCGAGACCTGAATTGGCGATCGACGGCTTCAGATAATTGCCTCCGATGCCGGTGAAGTAGTTGGAATAGACGATGTCGGATGAATTCGAGTCTACGATCATCTGCTTGTAGGCATCTGTCGCGCGCGCTTCGGTCGTGGCGATGAAGGGCGAGCCGATATAGGCGAGGTCGGCGCCCATGGCCTGAGCGGCGAGGATCGATCCGCCATTGGCGATGGCGCCCGAAAGGAGCAAGGGGCCGTCGAACCAAGAACGGATTTCCTGCACAAGCGCGAAGGGCGACAGCGCACCGGCGTGGCCGCCAGCACCGGCAGCGACCGCGATGAGGCCGTCCGCGCCCTTGCGGATTGCTGAATTGGCATGGCGGTTGTTGATGACGTCATGAAGGACGATACCGCCATAGGAATGGATTGCCGCATTCACTTCCGGCACAGCGCCGAGCGAGGAAATGACGATCGGCACCTTGTATTTCACACAAAGGCCGAGATCGTGCTCAAGGCGGTTGTTGGAACGGTGCACGATCTGGTTGACCGCGAAGGGCGCGGATGGCCGATCCGGATTGGCCTTGTCGTAAGCGGCAAGTCCTTCTGTGATCTCTGCCAGCCACTCGTCCAGTTGTGCTTCAGGACGGGCATTGAGTGCGGGAAAGGAACCGACGACGCCTGCCTTGCACTGCGCCATGACCAGAGCCGGATGCGAAATGATGAATAGGGGAGCACCAACCACCGGGATGCGCAGTCTGCTTTTCAGGATATCCGGCAAGGCCATCTTCAATCGTCCTCCATGATTGACGTTTCCGTAAACGTAATAGTTTTAGCATCTCCTCGCTCAACGGCAATATCAAAAGCGCGCGAGCCGATCTATCAATACAGGTCGCCCGCGGTTTTCCGAGAATCTTGACAGGGAGTGACGGAAACCAACTGATTGGGACATTCTTGATGCATGGACACTCCATGGTTAGCAGAATTGCCCGGAGGGGAGGGAATCGCCAGCCTACTTCGGGATGTCTCGTTCATTCGCATGGGGCAGTTCGGCGCTGTAAAACCATACGGATGGGGGAAAACCGCAGTCAGAGTTAATATTTGGTGTCTCCGACATGCTTATTGGCTAGTCAAAGCGGGTGATGAACAGCTAAATGCCTTGATTCAGACGTTAATTTCGCTGAGGCTTATGAAATCGTCTGCATCGGAGACCGCTTGCTCCTGTTGAGGGCGTGACGAAACGGCGGGAAGAACGAACAAGGGAAGAGCAGCCTTTGGAAAGTATTGAGCGCGCGATCAGGAATGCATTTGCCAAGGCGGATGCGCATAATCCGGCGACCCGCCAGCGAATCTATGAATCCGCTTGGGGTGCGCATGAGCGCGCTCTTGCGGCAAATACCGCGCTCAGCGATGTGCAGAAGGAACAGCGCCGCCAAAAGCTAAAGGACGCGATCTCGCACATTGAACAGGAATTCAAGACCGGTGGTGACAAGACTGAGCGTCACGACCCGTCACTTGATGCTCCGCACAGGGAAGATCCGATCCTTGGCGGTAAGGCGGAAGAGGCATCGCCTGCGCTCGATACCAGCGACATCCGTGCGACCTCGCGGCAGAAGAAGCGCAGCAATGCCGATCTCGGTTATGAGGGCGGCGTTTCGCGTAAGGACCGCAGGAAAAAGAAACGTCATTCACCTTTCTATAGCTATGGTATTCCGGCGCTTGTGCTCGCTGTTGCCGCTTTCATCGGTTATTCGCTCTATAACAGCTTTATCGATTTGAGCCGTGGACCGGCGAACAATCCGCTGCATAGCGATGGCAGTATTGCGCCTTTGAAAGAAGGCGAAGAGCCCGGCGGATTGAAATGGATCACGATTTTCCAGCCGTCTGAGGCAACACGAATGTCCGTCAAGGGACGTGCGACGGCGGAAATCAGGCAGGAAGGCACACGCAGTTTCGCACGTGTACAATCTTCCGGTGCCGAAGATACGGTCACATTCGATGTGGGCGAAGGCATTTTGAACCAGCTGGAAGGCAAGAAGGCGACCTTCGACATTGTTGCGCGAGCGGATGATGGCAAGACGACCCAGATGTCAGTCAATTGTGATTTCGGCGGTCTTGGCGATTGCGGGCGCAGGCGCTACGACGTTCGCGATTCCGTGAGCGACTTCCTTTTCGATATGGATATTTCGTCCGGCCAGAAGGCAGGTCGCGCCGGCACGATCACGGTCAACTCGGATTTGAGCGGTTCCGGCAAGCCGGTCAATATCTACGAAATCCGCGTTTCAACGGCGGCTGAATAGTCAGCTCAGTAGCTTTTCCAGCGTTTCAAGCCGGTCCGCTTCGCGGGGCGGCTTGTCCCAGCGAAGCCGCGAAAAACGCGGAAAGCGCATGGCAACGCCGGATTTATGGCGCGTGGAGCGGTTGAGACCCTCGAAAGCCACCTCCACCACCAACCCATGATTGGGCTCGGCGCGGACAGATCGCACCGGGCCGAAGCGCTCGGTGGTGTTCTCGCGCACAAACTTGTCCAGCAGCTTCAATTCTTCGTCCGTAAAGCCGAAATAAGCCTTGCCGACCGGCACCAGCACTGGCTCGTCTTCCGGTCCCGTCCAGACGGCAAAGGTGAAATCTGAATAATAGCTGGAGCGCTTGCCGTGCCCACGCTGGGCATAGACGATCACGGCATCGACGGTGAAAGGATCGCGCTTCCATTTGAACCATGGCCCCTTGGGGCGCCCGGGCAGATAGGTGCTGTCGTGACGCTTCAGCATCACGCCTTCGATGACGGGATGGGGTGGATTGGCGCGAAACTGCGCCAGTTCCTGAAAGTCAGCGAAAGGCAGTAGTGGCGAAAGATCGAACCGGCGGGGGTCGAGCTTGCCGAGGAATTTTTGCAGGCGGGCACGGCGTTCGGAAAAGGGCAGGGCGCGCAAATCGGTGCCGGTCTGCTGGTTCCCTTCCTGCAACAGATCATAGGCCCGCACGAAAGCCGGATAGTCGTGTAACTGTTTTGCACTCACGGTCTTGCGGTTCAGTCTTTGCTGGAGGTCGGAAAACGTAGCCGTTTCTATGCCGGTTTCGCCGTGATGCCCGACGAGCAATTCGCCATCGATTGCCCCTTCGAAATCCATCACCTCCAGAATATCCGGGAATGCGCCGGAAATATCGTCACCGGTGCGTGAATAGAGGCGGCGCACGCCGTTTTCCGCAACGGCCTGCACCCGAATGCCGTCCCACTTCCACTCGGCACTGTAGGCGGATGCGTCGAGCGAGGGGATTTCAGTTTCATTAAGCGCTGTCGCCAGCATGACGGGGCGAAACGGTGCGGCTGCGGTGGCAGCAGGTTTTTCGCCACGGCCTTCCAGCCAGGCGAAAAGCACCTCATAGGGCGGTGACTGGCCGTGCCAGAGTTCCTCGATTTCGACAACGTTGACGCCGCCGAAATCAGCAAGAGCCTGTTTGGCGAGGCGGGCCGAAACCCCGATGCGTAAACCGCCGGTGACCAGCTTCAACAGTGCATAACGTTCCGAAATGCCGAGCAGATCGAGCCATCCGGCCACAAGCATCGGGCCTTCGCGGCGCGAAGCATTCTGCAATTCGTGGACAACGATGCCAAGTGGCAGATTTGCGCCGGGCGCGGTTTCACTAGGGCCGGGCCAGATGAGCGAAATCGTTTCGGCGAGGTCTCCCACATAATCATAGGAATAGGCAAAGAGTGCGGGATCTGTGCGTTCGGCTATCAGTGCACGCAGCATGGCGGGCTTCACGCTTTGCAGTTCGAGATCGCGCGTGATTGCCGCCAATGCCAGACCGCGATCCGGGTCGGGAGTAGCACGGAAATAGTCAATAAGCAGACGAAGCTTGCCGTTGCGCTGCGGTGTCAGAACCAGCCGGTCAAGAAGTTCAGCGAAAGCGCGCATCAATCGCCCTCATCTTCATAGCCGACGAGATGCAGCGGCTTGGCTGGTATGTTCTGCAGTTCGCACCAGCGAACGAGCGCTTCCTCGCGCCCATGTGTGACCCATACTTCGGCGGGTGCAATTTCCGTAATTGTCGCCGTCAGTTCATCCCAGTCGCAATGGTCGGAAATGATGAGTGGCAGTTCCACGCCCTGTTGTTTGGCGCGCTGGCGGATGCGCATCCAGCCGGAGGCGAAGGCTGAAATGGGATCGGGAAAACGCCGCGCCCAACGGTCGGAAAAAGCCGATGGAGGACCGACGATGATCTTGCCTGTAAAATCCGGCTGCGCCTCGTCACGCTCCACGGTTGCCGGTTCGAGCGGACCGAGATCGATACCTTGTGCCTGGTAATAATCGCAGATCTTTTCCAGTGCACCGTGAATATAGATCGGTTTCGAGTAGCCTGCATTGCGTATGAGTTTGATAACCCGCTGTGCCTTTCCCAGTGAATAGGCGCCGACAAGATGTGCGCGTTCAGGAAATTGCCGGATTGATTTGAGAAGCGTCGCGATCTCGTGTGACGCATCAGGGTGACGGAACACCGGCAGCGCAAAGGTTGCTTCGGTGATGAAGACATCACAGGCGACCGGCTCAAAAGGCGCGCAGGTTGGATCGACTGCGCGCTTGTAATCGCCCGAAGCGACAATGCGGGTTCCATCTTTTTCCACCGCGATCTGGGCCGAGCCGAGCACATGGCCCGCGCCATGAAAACGGACCCGAACACCGTTGATCGTCAGGGTTTCACCGAGGCCAATCGGTTGTGTGGTTTCGGCGAAGTTCGCGCCGTAGCGTAGCGCCATGATGTCGAGCGTTTCGGGCGTTGCCAGCACATGGGTGTGGCCCGAGCGAGCGTGATCGGAATGCCCGTGGGTTATGAGCGCGCGTTCCACTGGACGCACGGGGTCGATGTAGAAATCGCCGGGCGGGCAATAAAGGCCTTTGGGAGAGGAGCAGAGAAGCTGGTTGAAACGCATGGTTTCAAGATAGGTCACGAAGTTCGCCCCGAAAAGAGAGGGAGCTTGCGTCTGCTGACAAAATGAGAACAAAAGTGAACAAACACCTTGGCGGCTTGCCTCGCTGCCATTAGATTGACGGCGTGACACTGAACCTGAAACCCGCTGCCGCATCTACCGCTTTTCCCTTGCCGGACCGTTTTCTCGAATGGTTTGCGGCCAAGGGCTGGTCGCCGCGCGCGCATCAGCTTGAGCTTCTGGCCCGTGCCGAACAGGGACAGTCTACGCTTCTGATCGCGCCCACCGGGGCAGGTAAAACGCTGGCCGGGTTTCTGCCTGCATTGGTGGATCTGGAAAAGCGACAAAGCAAAGCAATTCCAGGAAAAGTGGGAACCGGTTTTCAGTCCGGAATTGCGTCAAAATCCAAAAGAGGTGTTCATACACTTTACATTTCACCCTTGAAGGCTCTGGCCGTCGATATTCATCGCAATCTGACGGTGCCGGTCGAGGAAATGGGTCTCGACATCTCAATCGAGACCCGGACCGGCGATACGCCTGCGCACAAACGCCAGCGGCAGAAGCTGGCGCCACCGGATATTCTACTGACGACGCCAGAGCAGCTTGCACTGTTGATCGCTTCCAAAGGCGCGGAACAATTCTTCAAGGGTTTGCGCTACGTGGTGCTGGACGAATTGCATTCGCTCGTGATTTCCAAGCGCGGGCATTTGCTGGCGCTCGGGCTGGCGCGGCTGCGCCGTCTGCAACCGCAATTGCAGACGATCGGCCTTTCCGCAACGGTGGCGGAGCCCGATGAACTGCGCCGCTGGTTGGTGGAACAGGACGGCACTGGGCCGATGGCCGGTCTTGTGACGGTGGATGGCGGTGCCAAGCCGGAAATCACGATTCTCGATTCCGATGAGCGGGTGCCATGGTCTGGCCACTCCTCGCGCTATGCGATTCCCGATATTTATGAGGCGATCCGCCAGCATCGCACGACGCTTCTGTTCGTCAATACGCGCAGTCAGGCGGAAATGCTGTTTCAGGAGCTCTGGCGGGTCAATGAGGACACGCTGCCGATAGCGCTGCATCATGGTTCGCTCGATGCCAGCCAGCGCCGCAAGGTCGAGCAAGCCATGGCTGCCAACACATTGCGGGCTGTGGTCGCGACCTCGACGCTTGATCTGGGGATCGACTGGGGTGATGTCGATCTGGTCATTCATGTCGGCGCACCGAAAGGGGCGAGCCGCCTTGCGCAGCGCATTGGCCGTGCCAATCACCGCATGGACGAGCCAAGCCGTGCCATTCTTGTGCCCGCCAATCGCTTCGAGGTGATGGAGTGCCGCGCCGCACTCGACGCCAATTATCTGGGCGCGCAGGATACGCCACCCCTGATCGACGGGGCGCTGGATGTGCTGGCGCAACACGTGCTTGGCATGGCCTGTGCCGAGCCTTTCAACGCCGATCAGCTTTATCGTGAAGTGCAGAGTGCTGCACCTTATTCGAACCTTCCGCGAGACACGTTCGACCGTATTCTGGATTTCGTGGCGACTGGCGGCTACGCGCTCAAGACCTATGAGCGGTTCGCGAAAATCCGCAAGACCGTGGACGGCACGTGGCGGGTGTCCAATCCGCGCATCGCGCAGCAATATCGGCTCAATATTGGCACGATTGTCGAAGCGCCAGAGCTGAATGTGCGGCTTACTCGTGGCGGCAAGGGTGGAAACGCGCGTGGCGGACGTGTTCTTGGTCGCATCGAAGAATACTTCCTTGAGACGTTGACGGCTGGCGACACGTTCCTGTTTGCCGGAAAGGTGCTGCGGTTTGAAGGCATCCGTGAAAACGAGTGCATCGCCTCCAATGCTGCCGGGCAGGATGCCAAAATTCCTGTCTATGCAGGCGGCAAGTTTCCGCTTTCCACCTATCTTGCCGCGCAGGTGCGCGCCATGCTTGCCGACCGCACGCGCTGGCAGTTTTTGCCGGAACAGGTGCGGGAATGGCTTGAAGTGCAGCAATGGAAATCCGTGCTGCCTGCAACGGATGAGCTGCTGATCGAAACCTTTCCGCGCGGCAATCGCTTCTACATGGTCGCCTATCCGTTCGAGGGCAGGCTGGCGCATCAAACGCTCGGCATGTTGCTGACGCGCCGTCTGGAACGCATGGGCGCGCATCCGCTTGGCTTTGTCGCTACCGATTATTCGCTGGGGCTTTGGGGCCTCAAGGATATGGGCGCGCTGATCGGCACGGGAAAGCTCAATCTCACCCGTCTGTTTGACGAGGATATGCTGGGGGACGATCTCGAAGCCTGGCTTGATGAAAGCTATCTTTTGAAACGCACTTTCCGCAATTGTGCCGTGATTTCGGGGCTTATCGAGCGCCGTCATCCGGGACAGGAGAAAACAGGCCGTCAGGTTACGGTTTCCACCGACCTGATCTATGACGTGCTGCGGACCCATGAGCCTGACCATATATTGTTGCAGGCGACGCGCGCGGATGCTGCGACAGGGCTGCTTGATATCAAGCGCCTTGGCGACATGCTGGCGCGCGTGAAAGGTAATCTGCTGCACAAACCGCTCGACAGGATTTCACCGCTGGCGCTGCCTGTGATGCTCGAAATCGGGCGTGAGCGTGTGGCAGGTGAGGGCGATGAAATGCTGCTTGAAGAGGCTGCGGACGATCTGGTCAGAGAGGCGATGCAATGAAGACTGCCGTGTGGGGCAATGGAGAGGCCTACAGTCTGGCCCATGCGGAAGTGCGTGGCGTTGCAGCTGTGTGCGATCCATCCGGTGCACTGTTCCTGCCCGACCTGCATATGCTGATCGTTTCCGATCTGCATCTGGAAAAAGGTTCATCCTTTGCCCGGCGCGGCCAGCTCATCCCACCTTATGACACAGCAGCGACGCTCGACATGCTGGCGCTGGCCATCGCACGCTATCAGCCGCGAACCGTCATCAGCCTTGGCGACAGTTTTCATGATGCCACGGCCAGCGAGCGCCTGCCGTCGCTTTATGCCATCCGGCTGAAGTCGCTTATGGAGCATCGGGACTGGTTCTGGATCACCGGCAATCACGATCCGGATCGCCCGGTAGACCTACCGGGCGATTGTGTGGAGGAACTGGCAGTCGGGCCGCTTGTTCTCCGGCATGAACCATCGCGCAAGGCCGGGCAGGGCGAGATTGCAGGTCACCTTCATCCGGCGGCCCGCATTGTGCGACGTGGTCGGTCGGTGCGTCGCCCTTGTTTTGTAAGCGACGGCGAAAGGCTCATCATGCCTGCTTTTGGAGCCTATACGGGTGCGCTGAATATTCTGGATCGCGCTTTCCGAGGGCTGTTCGCTGACGAGACCCTGCGCGCCTATATGCTGGGACAGGGGAAGGTTTACCCTATTGCGCGCGGTGCGCTTTATGGGGGTTAATCCCTGCGGAACAGAATGCGTCCGAACCAGCCGGTGAAGACGGCAAGGAAAACGGCAAAAAGGCCGTAGAGAAAGCTGTTCTGGTGGGCGGCGTTGTAGATGCTCTGTTCAAAACCAGCCTTGACGATTTCGAGACTGGCATTGGCTTCACGCAAAAAAACACCGTTGCGGAACAGAAGCGCCCGAGCCTTGTGGCGCCCGACCGGCACATTGGCGGGCAGGTTCAATGTGGCGCGAAACAAGGTGCGGGAAATGAACTCCACGCCCCCGATGCGCTGCGTATAGAGGCCCTGGCGGATTTTCATTTCCCGCAGTTCGTTGCCGAATGTCGGGATATTGCCCGACAGGCTACCCGGATCTTCCGGGACGAGATAGAAGTTGCGCACGCCCACCGAAAGTTGTCGGTAGATTTTCTCTTCGGTAATGTCCTGCAGATTGCGGGTAGAGGCCAGCGAGTAGGAGAGCGGCACGCCCATGAAGGTTTCCGAATCCGAATTCACCCAGACACCGAGATAACGGTCCTTCTTGCGCACCACGAGATCGCGCGAGGGGCCTTGTAGCACGACGATGATATCGTAACGGCCTTGTCGTTGGATCATCGGATCGGCATTGTCGAGCGCGCCGAATATGGTGAGGTCAGTGCCGCCGAAATTCGATGTGATGGCGATGGTTTCGGTTGAAAGTCCGATTTCGATGGTTTCATCCGCAGGGTTTTGCAATTGCGGAACCGTGTTGCCGTTGCCGCTCGAATCGACCTGCGCCAATGCGCTTCCCGTCATTAGAAGGAACATCAATGCGGAGGAAAGCGTAAGGCTCCGCATGTCAGATATCCGCAATCGAAATGGAAAACAGATTGTCGGGCCGCACGAACAGGCCAAAGGCGAGGCGCAGGCCAACGGCAAGCACGAGAAGCGCCAGCAAAAGGCGCAACTGTTCGCCGCGCAATTTTTGGCCCGCGCGTGCGCCGTATTGCGCGCCGATAACGCCGCCAACCATCAGCAGGAAAGCAAGTACGATATCGATGGACTGGTTGGTCGTTGCCTGCAGGACGGTCGTGACTGCGGTCACAAAGGTGATCTGAAACAGCGAGGTTCCGACAACCACATTGGTCGGAACATGCAGCAGATAGATGAGCGCCGGAACCATAATGAAACCGCCGCCGACACCCATCACCGATGACAGAAGGCCGATGAAGAAGCCGATGCCGAGAACCGGAATGATGCTGACATAGATGGTGGAGGCGCGAAACCGCATCTTGAATGGCAGGCGGTGTATCCACGTATGCTGGCCGGACCGCCGCACAGCACCTGCTTGTCCCTTTTTTACGCGGCGCATGGCGCGCAGGCTTTCCACCAGCATCAGACCGCCGACAGTGCCGAGAAAAAAGACGTAGAGGATGGAAACGATGAGGTCCAACTGGCCGAGATCGCGCAGCCACGAGAACACGAAGATACCGACGAGGGAACCCAATACACCACCCGCCACGAGAAACAGGCCGAGCTTGATATCGAGCGTGCGACGTTTGAAATGCGCCAGTGCGCCGGAAACCGACGAGGCGATGACCTGATTGGCACCGGTGGCGACCGCGATTGCAGGTGGAATGTTATAAAAGATCAGAAGCGGCGTGATCAGAAAGCCGCCGCCGACGCCGAACAGTCCGGAGAGAAAACCCACGGCGGCGCCCATGCCGAGAAGAACCAGCATGTTGACCGATAATTCCGCAATGGGAAGATAAATACCCAATTCCGAACCCGGCTTTCACGAACGCATGACACACAGCTGCTTGCGGTCGCGCTTCTCCGCAAGATGTTTCACTCTACTAAAACATCTCCGGCAAAATTATGAAACTGTTCTGCGTGCGGAAATGCATGAAAACAAGTAGTTAGGCTTAACTCCACACGTGAGTTTCAGCCCGGCCACTTCTCATAATGTCTTGCTCTGTCGCCATCGCGAAGTCAAACGCCGATTGCTGATAAAGTTATCTCGCGAAACTCTATTCGAGGAAAAATGCTAGGTGTTGTTTAAGAACAACAAAAAGAGCCTTGAAGAGAGCTTAAAACAGTCATTGTTGGTATAATCCCATAGAATATATAGGAAATACATGAGCGCAATCTGGCCACGATGCACTGTCGATCAGTCGGTAGCGTTCTGTCGGTTGCTGATGACGATATTGATATCTTCTTTCGGCGTGATGACGGAATGACCAGACGATGGGTAAAACTGTGCACGGATCGAAATGTTGTCGGACATTTTACTGTCGGTCAGGCTGCCGTTCTTTATGATATAAAGATAGGGATTGGTCAGGTTTACGCTGAAGTTTCCAGCAAAGCGGCTGCTGGACTTGAAGCCAAAGCAGTTCATGCTTTCGGCATAGTAGTTGCCATTCATGACATTCCATTCTTCCATAGGGCTGGACCGTGTGAGACAGGTCTTTTTGCCGTCTGGTGTGGTGAAATTCGCATTGAACGACACGCCTATGAAGATGTTCTTCAGCTCGAAACTGCCGGATAGGACTTTGAAAATGGATTTGTACGGATGAATATCCTCGGCAGGGATAAGTTGCTTGTCGCCGGAAGAAATCTCAAAGTCGATCGCATCTCCCTGGAAGCTTTTGATGTCCTTGTCGAGCGCGAGGGGAATCTTCGCGATGATCCCGTTTTCCATGTCGTTGTTTACGTGCAAGAGCATCGTCTATCCCCTCGTTGATAGGGCTTAGATAATAAGGCTCAACGAGTCGATTCAACCTGTCACTTCTTTCAGACGCTTGTGATTGAAACGAGAAAGGGCAGCTTCTGCTGCCCTCGAAAAATCCGATTTACTTCAATGTGTTACTTGTTCTTCTCGAGAAGAAGCTGGACCAGTTGCTGGTCAACGTCGCCGGTCGGCGTCTGGCCATTCGCCTTCTGGAAGGCGGCAATTGCAGCGCGGGTCTTGCCGCCCATCAAGCCATCGGCAGTGCCGACGTCGTAGCCGTTCTTCTGGAGAATAAGCTGGATGTTACGAACAGCCTTCTTCATATCCACCGAGCCGGTGGTGAGCGGTTTGCTCTCGGTCCAAGCATCCGGGACGTCGATGGAGTTGGTTGCCTGATCGAGCGGCTTGGCCTTCCAGAGCTTGACCAAATCCTTGGCGCGTTCAAGCTGTTCCGGTTTCAATGCCTTGGCAATCTGGTCGCGCTTGTCGGCAGCATCCTTGTCACCAGCATTGGCGGCAAGCGAGAACCACTTGTAGCTTTCTTCCAGATTGACTGGCATGCCCAGTCCCTTGGCCGCAAGGATTCCGAGATTGAACTGGCTGTCCTTCACGCCGAGTTCGGCGGCATCGGTGAACCAGCGCACGGCGGAAGCATTGTCAGGGTTGCCATTGGCGCCGGTTGCGAAAAGGACGGCGAGGTTGTGCATCGCGCTGGCGTTACCCTGCTGCGCTGAAAGCTGGTACCAGGTCTTGGCCTTTTCGAGATCGCGGGCCATGCCAAGGCCCTTCTCGTTGAAGTTGCCGAGACGATATTGCGCCGGGGCAAAGCCTTGACCTGCAGAAATCTCATACCATTTCGCCGCCTTGGCAAAGTCGGCGGCAACGCCGCGACCTTCCATATAGCGATTGCCGACCTCGAAGAGCGCACGAGCATCGCCCTTGGCCGCAGCCTCGCGAAGCGCTGCCGGACCGGCTTCTTCCGGTACAGGCGGAATGGCCGCCTGAGGCTTTGCGGCAGGTTCGGCCGATGCCGCCGTTTCAACAGGCTTCACCGGATTGGCGATTGTTGCGGCAGGCTGTTCAACCTCTGTCGGTATTTCCACCGCTGCCTGCTGCTCGTTTGCTGGTTCCGGGATTTCTTCCTGCGCAACTTTCTCCGAGCGCGGCTCCGTAACCGGAGGCACTGTTGCGGGGGCGGACGGCTCGAGCGCAGGTGCCGTTTCCGACGCGATTTTTGCAGCGATTTCGTCGGCTGGCGCAGGCGTGTTGTCGGTGGCAGTGGTGTCGATCTGCGGCGGTACTGTATCGATTGCCGTTTCCACCGGCTCGTCGCGGTTGAGGAAAGCTGAGCCGATCTGCAGGCCAGCCATCGCGATCATCACAGCACCGATTGCCATCAGGATCGGCTTGCGCTGGCGCTGGATCATGTCGCCGACTGATGACTTTTTCTTACCGGTGCGCTTGGTCGCGCCCTTCTGAAGCTGTTCGGATTCTGCGGCCGCAAGCTGGGCGGCGCGCCGCGCTGCCGTGATGAAGTCCACCTTGCCGTTGGCGGCAAGGGCCAGATCGGCAGCGTCTTCGCGCTGACGGCGTTCTTCGCGCACCCGCTTCATAATCGAATTGAGGTCCGGCATGCCTTCGCCCTGAGGGCGAGGGGATGGAGTCGTTTCCAGCTCCGGTTCTTCGCGTGTGATCGGCTCGATGGCCGCAAGATCGCTTTCGAAGGCTGGCGCATCAAGCGTCGCGTCAAAAGCGCTGGCTTCGAGTGTTTCGTCGTTCTTTCCGACGGATTTGTCGGCGCGGCGACCGCGTATAGCTTTCGCGAAACCTCCGAAGAGCGATGACTTCCCGGTCAAGTCACCTGCCTGCATATCGGCGGGACCGGCTTCGCTCTGGACGGTTGCAAAAGCTGCTTCCGCTGCCGCTGCAGCCGGGGAACGCGGTGCCGACGGACGCGGCGATCCAGCGTTGGGGCTGGTGAAGGCCGGTTTTTCAGTGTCCGACGTGTCTGATTTGCCTGCCACGTCCTGCTCAAGCCTGGCCAGACGATCAACGATCTTGACCAATGTGTCGTGGACGGTCTCGAATGTCTTGCCGTTGCGCTCGTCGGAATTGCGCGCTAGGGCCTCGAGCGATTTCATGTCTTCGGCGAGTTGCCGGGCGATCACGCTGTCGCCATGTGATCCATGCTGCAGAACGCGCGCGACAGCACTTTCGGCAGCTTCGCGCGCTGCATCCAGCACTGTTTCGCGATTGGAGGCGATGGAGCGCTCGATGGAATCGAGACGCGGCTTCAATTCTGCGATCTCGGCAACGGGCTGCGCAAGATGATGGGCGATATTTGCAATCTGATCTTCGAGGCTGCGGATTGCCTTCACATCCAGTCCAGGGCCGTCATAGGTCGGCGCCTGAAGCAGACCCAGTGAAATCTGCTGCGAAAGATCGTCGAGGCGGCCTTCCAGAGTGTGGATCGCGCTGTTGTCGACATGCTGCGTGGCATATTGCGCGTCGAGACGCTCGGTCAGTTCTGCAAAGCGGCGGTCGATTTTGTCCAGAACGGAAGGATGCGGCTCCTCTACCCGGCGCTCGGCAGCTTCGAGCTTCTCGCCGATGGCTTCAAGACGTGCCTCTACAACGTGATAGTCGGACTGGTTCAGATTCTCCATGACCTTGCCAACCTGATTGGCAAGCAGGTTAATCTGGTGTGCGAGCTGGTCGATGACGCCTTCCGGTAGCGCTGAGCCGCTTGAAAGACCGTCGATGCGAGAGGAAAGTTCGCCGAGCTTGCGATAGAGCGTGTCGGAATTCTGCTGCGTTGCCGAAGTGGCGAGCTGTTCTGCGAGCTCTGCCAAACGGCTTTCGATACGCTCCAGTCGGCGCGCACTGTCCTGATCCGGGCGCTGGGCGCGGCTGGTGGCGATGATAGCGCGGCTGATTTCGTCCAGCCGCTCATCGATCTGCTGCAGACGGCTCTGATCGAGCGACGACGCGTGTTGTGGGCTGAGCGATTCCTCGATGGAATTCGCGAGCTGGCCGATGCGATCCTCGATTGCGCTCAGGCGGTTCGACTGGGGCAACGTACCGATGGCGTCGCGCACCTGCTCAAGTCGCGAGCCTATCGCATCCAACGCCGGATCGACGGCGTTGTGGCGCTGTTCGAAGGCCTCGAAACGCGCGTCGAAGCGATCCCAACGATTGTTGAGACGATGCAGTGTTTCTTCGCGCGCGAGGCTCTGGACGGTGCGATTGAGCTCTTCGAGCTGGCGGCGGAGCGCCTGCGCGTTTGCCTCACTGCTGCGTTCGGCGAGAAGGCGTACACTGTCGTTGATACGCTCGAAATCATCGCTCATCTGCTGTGAAAAGCCTTCTTCGCTTGCGGCGCGCTGAAGGCGGGTCATCTCGCGGCTGGCACGGCTGACCTCGGCGCTTGAGGCATAATGTGGCTGCGGCTCTTCATGGCTACCGCGCATCCGACGGAGATTTTCGGCAATCTCGGCGAGGCCGGTTACAGTCTCGTCCGGATGGCGAACTGGGTGACGTTCGGAACGCAGAATATCACGCACGTCCGGGGCGCTGTCGTGCTCCAGATCCATCAGGCGTTTCTCAAGGCTCGCCAGCGTGCGGTTAAGTTCTTCCATGGCAGGTGATGACGCTCGGCGCTCGCGGCGGGCATTCAAATCGTCAATAATTGATCGTGAACCTGACGCCATATCTGGATTTGCCATGATAAATTCACTTTTTCTAATGATAGAGGCCGCCGGGAGCAAATTTCACCAGCGCAACAGGCAAGAATTTGCTCTGCTTACATTTGTACAAACGTGGTAAATAACTCGTTAATATATGCGGCTAAGTGAGTGCTTTCGTGGATGCCGAATAGCATCCCATGGTTGAGCGGGCTGAATTCAGCGTGTCAAACGCGACCCGGCATGAAAAGCGGATCTATCGAATACGAAAGATGCGTGAACCGCGGCGGCAAAATGTAAATCGAAGCTACGGCACTGACAGCAATGTCAATGTGAGCTGTCATCAACAGTGGTTCCATCGCGCAATCGCGCGGTGACCGGGCGTTTCCGGGGGCGGAAACAGGGTAGGACATGAGTAAACAGGCTAACGCACCAGGGCTGGTCGCAGATTTAGCAATTGCGGATTTGCTAACCGGCGCAAGCGGGAATATGCGAAAGGAAGGTCAGTCAGGCGGTCAACTATACCGGATCGGCGATCTAGCGGAGGAGTTCGACCTGACGTTGCGCGCCTTGCGCTTCTACGAAGACAAGGGATTGCTCAATCCACGCCGCGCGGGCGTGACGCGGCTTTATGATTACAACGACCATACACGCTTGCGTCTTATCCTGTTTGGGCGGCGCATCGGCTTCACACTGAGCGAGATGGGACAGTTGATCAGCGTGTGGGAAAATGAGACCCGCGACGCTGTCGAAGTGGAGAAGCTACGCAAGCGTTTCAAGAAAAAACTGATCGAGCTTGAGAAGAAGAAGGACGAGGTGGATCGGTCGGTTGAAGAGCTGCGAACCATCCTCGCACGAATGGGGCGACAGTCGTTTTGATTGCGGGTGTATGAAGTTTGAAAATGTGGCTGCCCCTATCTGATTGGCAGGACAGATAAGGGCAGCCTATTTGCTCGTAATAAAAAATATATATAAAAATCAACGCCTTTAGAATGCAATCTAGACCTTGACGCCATACGGGGAATGACGGAATAGCCTATCCTGTATCGGTAATATACAAGCCATTTTGCATCCTCCGTTTTTGCTCCGCATGCTGTGTTTGGTCTAATCCACCAACACAGATGTTGCTTGCAGAGCGAGAACGGGTCGCGTTTAGCAATAAGAAAGAGTTTTAAAACCTCCTGTTCGTTGAAAACAAAGCCATCTTAACTGGATTTAGATCGATCTTAAAATAGCAACTTGCTGGGTAAGATTTCTCAATCTCCATTGTCTAATTTAACTAGCGCTAAAAATTGAAATGTAATTTTCGGATAACTGAATTATCCGCAAGGAAGCTTCCGGAAGGCTTCGTTCTGGGATTCCTGAAAACTTGTATCGACTTGTGTCTCGCCAAGTGCGCTCTGGGGCGGCTTTGGACGATGAAACTACGGTTCACAATTATTCGCCGTCATCTTTTTAATTTGGGTATATGTGTGCATCCACGAATGTGCGGCCTCGGCCAGATCGAAGTCGGAGCGAACTCCGCCTGGCAGGTCCGAATGTTTCAGCCTGTTGCATGAAGTGTGCCGTGGAGTGGGAACCTCGACGCATCGACGGGGTTATTCCAGCCTTGCGACTGATGGCGCATCCAAGATGTGCCCAGAACGAACAGATGGAGCGCCGGTCTGATCCAATCAGATCGAATTCGCTCTGATGCGAAAGTGAGGCTGACAATGAAAAAAGCTCTTGTTCTGACCGTAGCGACGTTTCTCACCAGCTCCGGTTTTGCGCTGGCGCAGGATCGAGTGCTTATCGAAGTGCCTCAGACAGCACGCGATTATGTCATCGAAAATCCTTCGGACCCGGTCGTCATTGAGGGCGAAATCAGTGACGGTTATGTTCTCCCCGATGCAATCGCGGTTCATCCGATCCCCGACAATCCGGGTTTCGGTTACATCTATGTCAATGGTGAACCGGTGATCCTTTCCATGCAGAACCGTCAGGTCGTCTATTATACCGAAGGGCCGAATGCTGGTCCGCTGGTGCCGAATGAAGTCGTGACCTACATCGAAACCAATCCGGTTGATCCGGTCATCATCGAAGGAGATATAGCCGAAGGCATGGTCATCCCCGAGGATGTGCCGCTGGTGGCTGTTCCGGAGCAGCCGACTTATTCCTATGTTTATGTGGAAGATCGTCCGGCTCTGATCGATACGCAGACCCGCCGCGTTGTATGGGTCAAGTAAGCCTTCAAGGGGCGATGAATAGTAGAAGGGCGGCAGAATTGCCGCCTTTCTCATGTCTCACATGTGGTCATCCGGTCTACGCAATCGGCGTGATTTTCACCGTTCAGCTCGCGTTACCGGTCAAAAATGACCGTTCACGAAGCCGCAAACTTGACCATAACACCATGCTGGCGAAAATATGCCTGCATGAGCTTCCTGCCGGAGCGATTGTTCTGCACCAGCTTGGCCGGATCGAACACAGCCTCTTTTAGGCCCGCGCGCTCAAGCGCTGCTTTCAGGGCGGCGATATGTAAATCGATGTCGACATTATCCGCCTGAAGCGATTCATAAATTCGGTCTGTCGCTTCCGCTACAGTAGGTTCGCTCACCATTATACTCCTGTTGTTGCTTGCGGGCGCTTATCACACTTTCCCTTCGACCACTATCAGGATGAAAAGCGTCTTTACATGAACATTTCCCCGTCCCGCACGAACTTGTGTAATTTTTGACGTTTACGGAAACGTCAAAGTAGGTTAGCTTCGAGCCGAAATTGACTGGACGAGCGCGAATTCCGTGATGTGGTCAGTCAAAAAAGCGGCAAAAATGGCTGTTTTCGCAGAAAATCATCCCTTTTTGTTGCAACATGCGCGCTGTCACAACGTTTTGCTATAATGTGGCATGCAGGCATGAAACGCGGTTACGGGCTCGTTCCAGCCATCGCGGAACGGCTCAGGTGGTGAATTTGGAGGATTTCTATGCCGAGCTATCGCGCGCCAGTTGAGGATACGAATTTCGTTCTCAATGACGTTCTGAATTATCAGCGCTACAACAATCTGCCGGGCTTTGCCGACGCGTCGCCCGATGTCGTCGAGGCAATCCTGTCTGAAGGTGCGAAGCTCGCCGAGGGCACCCTGTTTCCGGTCAACCAGACCGCTGATCGCGAAGGCTGCAAGCGTCATTCGGATGGTTCGGTGACGACGCCGAAAGGCTACAAGCAGGCTTACGACCTTTATCGCGAAGGCGGCTGGCTCGGCCTTGCCGTGCCGGAGCAATATGGCGGGCAGGGGCTTCCTTATCTCCTGCACACGGCTGTCGGCGAATATATGTCGTCAGCCAATATGGCGCTCACCATGTATCCGGGCCTGACGCAGGGTGCGATTGCCGCAATCCTGACCCACGGCACCGATGAGCAGAAGGACACCTATCTGCCGAAGATGGTGGAAGGCACCTGGACCGGCACGATGAACCTGACCGAGCCGCATTGCGGTACGGATCTGGGCTTGCTGCGCACCAGCGCCGCGCCGCAAAAAGACGGTTCCTACAAGATTTCCGGCCAGAAGATTTTCATCTCGGCTGGCGAACACGACATGTCCGAAAACATCATCCATCTGGTGCTGGCTCGTATCGACGGCGCGCCGGAGGGCGTGAAGGGCATTTCGCTGTTCATCGTGCCGAAGTTCATTCTTGATGAAAACGGTAATCCCGGCGAGCGTAATGGCGTGTCCTGCGGTTCCATCGAAGAAAAGATGGGTATCCACGGCAATTCCACCTGCGTCATGAATTATGACGAGGCAAAGGGTTTTTTGATCGGCGAAGCCCATAAGGGCTTGCGCGCCATGTTCACCATGATGAATGAAGCGCGTCTTGGTGTGGCTTTGCAGGGCCTTTCGATTGCCGAAACCGCATACCAGAATGCCGCCATCTATGCGCGCGAACGTATTCAGGGTCGTGCGCTTTCGGGTGCCGCGGCACCGGACAAGAAGGCCGATCCGATCATCGTGCATCCGGATATCCGCCGCAACCTCATGAATATCCGTGCTTTCAATGAAGCTGGTCGTGCGCTTATCCTATGGACGGCGCTCAACTCCGATATCGCCCATCGTGCAGGCGATGAGGCGGAACGTCAGGCAGCAGATGATCTCGTTGGTCTTTTGACGCCGGTTCTGAAAGGCGTTCTGACCGACAAGGGTTTTGAACACGCCGTCATGGCGCAGCAGGTCTTCGGTGGCCATGGCTATATCGAAGAACACGGCATGAGCCAGTATGTGCGCGATGCGCGCATCGCGATGATCTATGAAGGTGCAAACGGCATTCAGGCGCTTGATCTCGTCGGTCGCAAGCTGGCGCTTAACGGTGGCCGCGCAATCACCGCCTTCTTCAAGGAAGTGGGCGATTTCTGCGAAGCCAATCGCGAGAACGAGAAGCTTTCCTTCTTCACCAAGCATCTGAAGAAGGGTCTCAACGATCTTCAGGCCGCCACCATGTGGCTGATGCAGAATGCGATGGCCAAGCCTGATAATGCCGGTGCTGCCTCCAACGACTATATGCATCTCTTCGGACTGGTGGCGCTCGGCTTCATGTGGGCACGCATGGCCAAGATCGCGGAAGAAAAGCTTGGCAGTGGCGAAGGCAACAAGGCGTTCCTTGAAGCTAAGCTTGTTACCGCGCGCTATTATTTCGAGCGGATCATGCCGGAAAGCGCAGCACATCTCGCACGCATCCAGTCGGGCGCGGATTCGATGATGGCGCTCAACGCGGACACATTCTGAGTTAGGGATTGAGCTAAATTTCGAATTTAGCGGGAAGGAGTCAACATGGCTGAGGCTTATATTTACGATCACGTGCGCACACCGCGCGGACGTGGCAAGAAGGATGGCAGCCTGCACGAAGTGCCTGCCGTTCGTCTGGGTGCGAAAGTTCTGGAATCCCTGCGCGACCGCAACGGTATCGACACGGCAAAGGTCGATGACATTATTTTCGGCTGCGTCGACCCGGTCGGTGAAGCTGGTGCGGTCATCCCGCGGTCGTCAGCTTTTGAAGCCGGTTACGACTTCAAGGCGCCGGGCATCCAGATTTCGCGTTTCTGCGCCTCGGGCCTCGATGCGGTCAATCTGGCAGCAGCCAAGGTCGCCTTCGGTTCCGACGATCTGGTGATTGCAGGCGGCGTGGAAAGCATGTCGCGTGTCGGCATGGGCATGTCGGGCGGTGCCTGGTACATGGACCCATCGGTCGGCTTCCCCGGCTATTTCATGCCGCAGGGTGTTTCCGCCGACTTGATCGCCACGAAATATGGCTTCAGCCGCGATGACGTCGATGCCTATGCCGTCGAAAGCCAGAAGCGTGCCGCCAAGTCGTGGGAAAAGGGCTATTTCAAGAACTCGGTCATTTCGATCAAGGACCAGAATGGCCTGACCATTCTCGATCATGACGAGCATATGCGCCCGACGACCGATATGCAGGCTCTGGGCCAGCTCAATCCGTCCTTTGTGATGCCGGGCGAAATGGGCGGCTTCAATGCGGTCGGCATTCAGGCCCACCCGGAAATCGAAACCGTCAATCACGTCCACCATGCCGGTAACTCGTCGGGCATCGTCGATGGTGCGGCTGGCGTTCTGGTTGGCTCCAGGAAGGCTGGCAAGGCCTTCGACATCAAGCCGCGTGCGCGCATTCGTGCTTTTGCCAACATCGGTTCCGAACCGGCGCTCATGCTGACCGGTCCGGTCGATGTGACGGAGAAGCTTCTCAAGCAGGCGAAGATGAAAATCTCGGACATCGACCTGTTTGAGCTGAACGAAGCCTTCGCGGCCGTTGTTCTGCGCTACATGCAGGCCTTCGACATTCCGCACGACAAGATGAACGTCAATGGCGGTGCCATTGCCATGGGCCATCCGCTCGGTGCAACCGGCGCTATGATCCTCGGTACGGTGCTGGATGAACTGGAACGCCGCGATCTCAACACCGCACTGGTGACCTTGTGCATCGGTGCCGGCATGGGCACGGCGACAATCATCGAGCGCGTTTAAGGCGAGGGAGGTTTTACGAATGGCTTATGTAAATTTCAAAGTTGAAACCGACGCCGATGGCATTGCTCTCGTCACCTGGGACATGCCTGAAAAGTCGATGAATGTCTTCACCGTCGAGGCGATGCAGGAACTGAATTCCATCATCGACGCGGTGACTGCCGATGATAAGATCAAGGGCGTTGTTATTACGTCAGGTAAGGACAGCTTCTCTGGCGGCGCGGACCTGACCATGCTGGAAGGCATGTTCAAGGAATTCCAGAAGCAGAAGGCCAAAGACCCGCAGGGCGCGGTCCAGACCCTGTTCGACAATGTCGGCAAGATGAGCGGTCTTTTCCGCAAGCTTGAAACTTGCGGCAAGCCTTGGGTTTCGGCTATCAACGGCACCTGCATGGGCGGCGCATTTGAAATGTCGCTCGCTTGCCATGCACGGGTGGTGTCGGATGCACCGGGCGTGAAGATGGCTCTGCCGGAAGTGAAAGTCGGTCTGTTTCCGGGCGCTGGCGGCACGCAGCGCGTTCCGCGCCTTGCCAATCAGCAGGATGCGCTCCAGATGATGACGACCGGCTCCAGCCTGACCGCGCAGCGCGCCAAGGCAATGGGTCTCGTCACCGAGATTGCTCCGGCCAAGAAGCTGGTCGAAACCGCAAAGAAGCTCATCAAGGGCGGTCTCAAGCCGGTTCAGCCATGGGATGAAAAAGGCTTCAAACTGCCGGGTGGCGCGATCTATTCGGCTGCCGGTGCGAATCTCTGGCCTGCCGCAACGGCAATCCTGCGTCGCGAAACATCCGGCAATTATCCGGCAGCGCTTGCCATTCTGAAGTCGGTTTATGAAGGCCTGCTGGTGCCGTTCGATACCGGCCTCAAGATCGAGCAGCGCTATTTCACCGAAATTCTCCAGACGACCGAAGCGGGCATGATGATCCGTTCGCTCTTCGTGTCGCTGCAGGAATTGAACAAGGGCGCACGCCGTCCGGTCGATGAAAAGCCGACCAAGCTCAAGAAGATCGGCGTTATCGGCGCTGGCTTCATGGGTGCAGGCATCGCCTATGTGACGGCCAAGGCAGGCATCCCGGTTGTGCTGATCGACCGCGATCAGGAGTCTGCCGACAAGGGCAAGGCGCATACGGCTGACCTCATCGCCAAGGAAATGCAGAAGGGCCGCGCGACGGAAGCAGACAAGGAAAAGCTCCTGTCGCTCATCACCGCAACGCCTGATTATGCGCTTCTCGAAGGTGCCGATCTGGTGATCGAAGCCGTGTTCGAGGACCGCGAAGTCAAGCGTGTTGCGACTGAGAAGGCCGAGGAAGTGCTCAAGACTTCCGCAGTCTTTGCTTCCAACACCTCGACCCTGCCGATCACTGGTCTTGCGAAAGTCTCTAAGCGTCCGAAGAACTTCATCGGCATCCACTTCTTCTCGCCTGTCGACAAGATGATGCTGGTGGAAGTGATCCTCGGCAAGAAGACGTCCGACAAGGCACTGGCCGTAGCCCTTGATTACGTTCGTGCGATCAAGAAGACGCCGATTGTCGTCAACGACACGCGTGGCTTCTACGTCAATCGTTGCGTGCTGCGCTATATGTCGGAAGCCTACAACATGCTGGTTGAAGGTGTTCCGGCGGCCATGATCGAAAATGCCGCCCGTATGGCCGGTATGCCGGTTGGTCCGCTTGCGCTCAACGACGAAACCGCTATCGACCTGTCACAGAAGATCCTCAAGGCAACCCTTGCCGATCTCGGTGAAAAGGCGGTCGATCCGCGCCATGTAGAACTGGTGGATCGTCTCGTCAACGAGTTCGACCGCAAGGGCCGCAAGAACGGCAAGGGCTTCTACGATTATCCGGCGAAGCCTGCCAAGAAGCATCTGTGGCCGGGCCTCAAGGATCTCTATCCACAGCAGAATCCGGACAAGATCGATGTGAAGGAGCTTAAAGAGCGCTTCCTCGTCACCATCGCTCTGGAAGCGGCCCGCGTGATGGAAGAAGGCATTGTCACCGATCCGCGTGAAGCCGATGTCGGCTCCATTCTTGCCTTTGGTTTCGCGCCTTATACCGGCGGTACGCTGTCCTATATCGATGGCATGGGTGCGAAGAAATTCGTCAAGCTTGCCAAGGAGTTGCAGAAGAAGTACGGCCAGCAGTTCAAGGCGCCGAAACTTCTGCTCGACATGGCCGAAAACGGTGAAAGCTTCTACCAGCGTTTCAACCCGTACAAGACGGAAGCAAAGAAGGCAGCGTAAGCTTAATCCTTCGCAAGATTATCAGGCGCGGCATGTTTCATGCCGCGCTTTTTGTTTGTGCTCCTTGCCATAGCTGAACTGCACCATTCCCGGGTAAGAAAATTTTCCCTGCTAATTCAGCCGTCTTGCGCAACTACTGCTTTTTCGGTAGGTTGAAGCCGAAGATGGGACGGAATAATAGGTTTAAAATCCTTTGAAACATATCTTTCCTGATGGGGATTATTCAGGAAGATATGTCGGAACCTAGGTGGCGGATCATTACTATGTTTTCTCACGAGAGCGTGTGGGCGGCCATTGATGCCCTGGCTGAACGTCATTCCCTGAGCGCGTCCGGGCTGGCGCGTCGTGCAGGGCTCGACCCTACGACCTTTAACAAATCCAAGCGCTATGCTTCCGATGGGCGTGCGCGCTGGCCTTCGACGGAATCGCTGGCCAAGGTGATGGAAGCAACCGGCTCGACGTTCGATGAATTCACGCGGCTCATCCGTGGCGGAAACCGCACGCCGCAATTCGGCGAATATACGCAGGACATGCAGTCCATTCCATTGCTCGGCATGGCCGAAGCGGGCGCTGGCGGCTATTTCGATGATGCCGGGTTTCCGGCTGGACAAGGCTGGGACATTGTGGAATTCCCAGCCGGATCGGGAGAAGGTGTGTACGCGCTGGAGGTTTCGGGCGACTCAATGTTGCCCCTTTACCGTGATGGCGATACGCTGATCGTAGCACCCAATACCGCCATTCGCCGGGGCGATCGCGTGGTGGTGCGGACGAAAGACGGAGAAGTGATGGCCAAGATCCTGCATCGCCAGACGCCACGAACCATTGAGCTCCATTCGCTCAATCCCGAACATCCGAACCGCATTTTCGAGTCCAAGGATATCGAATGGGTCGCCCGCATTTTATGGGCGAGCCAGTAATGGCGCAATCGCAGGATAGAAGCCATGCACGCGCCGTTTTCGGCGGTCTGGCTGGCATAACAGGCGCAGTTCTGATCGCAGCCTTCGTGGCGCCGTTCTATGGTGCACTGGATCGCCCGGTGGTCGTCATCAACTCCGGTGATACGAAGACAGAATCCGGTACGGGAAGCGGCATCGTCGTCGAACAGTTCGACTATAACGAGCCGGGGACATCGCCTGAAACGGGCAATGCCTCAGAGGAGACGTCGCCGCAACCGGGCCAAGCCGCCCCCGTTGAAGGGCAGCCGCCTGCGTGGAAAGAGAACGGCAAGGTCAACGACCAGGTGAATGACAACGGCATTGAACGCGAGGCACCGCGTCCACCGCTGAGCGATCTCGGTCTTGCATCCACGCCCAAACCGCCAGAGCCACCGGCACCGGCCACGCCTGTCGATGCGGGCGAACAGATGCAGCTTTTGCAGCGACCTGTCGCTGTGGCGGCCGGACGGCTTGAAAGTCAGGGCCGTATGATTGAATTGCAGGGCATCGAAATCGTACCCTTAGAACAGACCTGCCAGACCGCTTCCGGTGAAAGCTGGCCGTGCGGCATGCAGGCGCGCACTGCCTTCCGGCAATGGTTGCGTTCCCGTGCCGTTATGTGCCGCCTGCCGCAAAATGACAGCGGTGCTGCGGTCGCGACCGAATGCATGCTGGGCAATGAAGATGCAGCCGCATGGCTGGTTGCCAATGGCTGGGCGAAGGCTGTTCCGGGTGGTGCCTATGACGAAGCGGGTCGTAAGGCTGTGGAAGCGCGTCTCGGCATCTTCGGTGACAAACCCGATACGTCTCTGCTCAATGCGGAGCCGGACAGCGGCAATATGATCGACAGTCCGTCGCCTCTGGCACCTGAACCGGAGCCGCAGCTATCTTCGCCGTCGCCGTCGCCGTCGCCACAGTTGCAAGGCGATTTTCCGCCCGCACCGCCTGCGCAATGACGAAAGAGGCAAAAACTCCTAAAGCAAGCCTCCAAGAAGAGGATCGTACCGAACTGGAATGCGGGTGCACCTGTTCTCAGATGCCAGAGAATACCGTTCGAAATGTGCTGTTCATCGACATGAGGTTTGCCGCGCACTGTGGTCGGAAGAAGTGGTTCAATCACCGACCGTTCGAAATCAGTTCAATCAAAGCGCGCTTTCACTGCCTCCAATCGCTGGAGACAGTGAAACGCAACATACTTTATAGTATGTGACGTAGCCTTTCTTGGCTCGGTGCAGGACTTCCTTGTCGCAGATGCTACTGTCCGGTCGTTTTTTCTCCGACGACGAGTGCGAGTGCACGGACCGGCGAGCCGGTTCCTTTCACGAATTTCAAGGGTGCTGCGATCAGGATCGCCCCCTTGGCTGGTAGCTGATCAAGGTTGCTCAGGCTTGCCAGTCCGTATCGGTTTGCCTTGTGCATGAGGTTGTGTGCCGGAAATGGAGGGGTCATGGCTCCTGCGGATCCTGCATCCGTACCGACTGTTTCCTGACCCCAACCGATAATGCCTTTGGAAAGCAGATACTCGATTGCTTCAACCGTTGGTCCCGGAGAATGTGGACCGTTTTCATCGGCATTCAGAAATGTATCGGCTGAACCATTGCGCTTGTACCAGTCGGTGCGCATCAAAACCCATGACCCGGCTTCAATTTCGCCATGCTCTGCTTCCCATTCCCTGATGCTATCAACCGTCAGCAGATAATCAGCGTCGGCGGCGGCTTGTGCGGAACGGTCGATTACGTTTACGGGAGCAACGAAGTTCTGTGGCGGGATCGTATCGGTGGTGTTGTTGGAGTGATCCTTGCCGGTGATCCAGTGACACGGGGCATCGAAATGGGTGCCGGTGTGCTCGCCAAGCTCTATCCAGTTCCAGGCCCAGAACGGACCGTCCTGATCGTACTGGCTGATAGTGTGAACTTTAACGTTCGGTGTGTTTTTGCCGAATTGTGGGGGAAGGTAAAGGACGGGCGTATCCGGACCGAGTGGCGCGGTGATGTCAACGACCTTGACGGTGCCAGACAGCAGTCCGGACGCAAGGCTGGAAAGAGCAGATGTATCGTTCATGAAATCCCCATTTCGCCCTGAGCCGGCGCCGGCATTATTGTGCGGTCCTTGATGAACCGGTCTCTTTCGGACGTTCACTCGAAGCCTATGGCAGGGAATATGCTCTTGCAAGTATCTCTTTTACAGAATCTTCCAGGAATTTTCTCGCGGCAGAAGAGCGTTCGCCAATAAACCGAATTTTCTGGACTTTTTTGTCCGTGCGTCCTGTCGTGACTGGTAGTGAAACCTCGTGCAAGGTAATGCAGTTATATGCATTCAAGTATAATATCGGTCATCTGTAAAAACTGGGCTCGCATGTCGACGGCATTCTTCACAGTTCGATTGCTTTAAGGGAAGGTTTTTGTGTGATCTGCCGACCAATAAAGGGCAGGGGTGTAGCGGTCAGGTTAATTTAGGCTTGAAATATCGGCTGTCTGGCGCAATTCTCATTGATTGCAGCGCAACGATATGCACCGGGCGGATAATGGATCTCGAATTTATAGTCACCGAAGTCGATGAGAGCGAAAAGCAGGAGTTGCGCCTCTGGCTGCGTATGCTTGCAACAACCAGACTGGTTTCACAGGAAATCCGCCGCCGTCTGCGCAAAGAATTTGGTGTCACGCTGCCACAATTCGACATTCTTGCCCAACTTTACCGGGAACCGAACGGGTTACGGCTCGGGGAACTCTCGCGCCGGACCATGGTGACGAATGGCAACATCACCGGCTTGATTGAGCGATTGGAAGCCGACGGTCTTGTGCGTCGTGAAACACCCGGTGCCGACAGACGCGTTACCGTCGCGCGATTGACTGATTCTGGGCAGACGGTGTTCGCAGAAATGGCGCGGGTCCATGAAAGCTGGTTACGTGATCTGATGGCCGAGGTCGATCGCGACACCATCGCTTCGTTGCTGAGAGATATGAAGCGTCTCAAAAAATCGGCCGGCAATCACCTCATGGATGACAATGAGGAATAGCATTCCCAGCTCCGCCATTCGATATGGATGACTGATCTACTCTCTGCCTTCGCGTTGAGATACGATAAAAAACACAACAATAACAATTGGATATGAGGAATGATATAATTCCTGCACTTGCAGAAATTATCAGGAAATATTTCACTTGCTTATTTGATCAAATGATCTTTAGATGCGCGCATGTTGGGAAGCCAATCCAGGTTGAAGCTGCGTTCATGCAGTGTGCTCACGACGAAGATGTGAAAACAAAGGGACAGGACGGTGCTGGTTTGATTACGCCAAGCTGACCAGGCTCCCGGAAGGCCGGCTTTTACACTCGCTGAGGGGCGGGGCTGAGACGGAAAACAACAGGAGAGATAGATTCATGATCCGCCTTGCCAGACGCATCACCGAAAGTTCCAGCAAATCTTTTGGCATGTATGCCCGGGCAGCGGCACTCGGAGCGGATGCCGGTGACCTCATCCACATGGAGCTTGGCAGCCCCCATGCCGATACGCCACTGCATATCAAGCAGGCGACGGTCAATGCATTGATGGCAGGCGATGTCCATTATTCGCATTTTCAGGGAATCCCAAAATTGCGCGAAGCCCTGGCCGCCCGTCTGCGTGAGAAGAATGACATGGATGTTTCAGCCTCCGATATCGTTGTCACTAACGGGCTGACCCATGCGTCCTTTGCCGCTTTCATGGCGCTGCTTGACCCGGGCGACGAGGCAATCCTCTTGGAACCTTATTATCCTCAGCATATCGGCAAGATAGAACTCGCCGGAGCCAAACCTGTTCTGGCGCCGCTGGATGCCAGCGACCGTTTCTCGATCAAGGCGGAACTGATCGAACCGAAGATCACGGCCCGCACAAAAATGATTGTTCTGATCAATCCGTGTAACCCGACGGGACGGGTCTACAGTCGCGAGGAGCTGGAAGTTCTGGCGGATATTGCTCGCCGTCACGATCTGGTGGTGGTTTCTGACGAGGTTTACGAAGAGATACTGTTCGATGGCGCGCGCCATGTTTCGATCGCTTCGTTGCCCGGCATGAAGGAGCGAACGATTTCAATGTTCGCTTTTACCAAGAGTTTTGCCATGGATGGTTGGCGACTTGGGTATCTCACAGCACCGCAGCATATGATCGAAGGTATCTTGAAGATCACGACCAACGACGTCACTCACGTGAACACATTCATTCAGGCGGGGGCGCTGGCGGCGATCTCAGGGCCGGAGGAGATATTGGCCGAACTGGTGACGGAAGACAAAGTAAAGCGCGACATTGTCGTGTCGCGGTTAAATCAAATGTCTGGTGTCACGTGCGACTGGCCGGAAGGCACGATCTACGCGTTTCCCAAAATCGCTGCATTGGGTCTTAAGTCGCAGGACATGGCCGAACGCATCATGACAGAGGCGGGCGTTGTGCTGGAAGCGGGGAGTTTTTACGGAGCGGGCGGTGAAGGGCATTTGCGTGTCTGTTTCGGTTCGCAATCGCTTGCACGTGTCAATGAAGCCATGGATCGCCTTCAGCGGTTCTTTGGTTCCCTTTGAATGACTGGAGCATCTTCGCTGCGGTCTGGTTGCTCAGACCAATGCGATTTTAGTTGAAACTTAAAATTCCATATGATCAAATAATCAAATAGGTCGACGCAGGTAGGAGCAGGGACTTCTGCCGAAAAGAAACGACCCATAGAGGGAATAACAACATGATGATCTGTCGCCGTAATTTTCTGGCTATGGCAGGCCTTGCAAGCGCTCTGGCTGCGAGCTCCTTTGCCATGACATCTGCATCTCTGGCTGCCGACGCACTTAATATCGGTGCCTATCCCAGCAACCCTCCTTTCGAGTTGAAAAATGCCGATGGGACGTTCGAAGGCTTCGAAATCGATATCGCGACCGAGGCAGCCAAACGGGCCGGACTGGAGCCGGAAATCGCTGATTACGGGTTTCAGGCCCTGTTTGCCGCAACGACTTCCCGGCGTATCGACGTGGCGGTTTCGTCCATAACAATCACGCCGGAACGCCTGAAATCACAGTCCTTCACCCAGCCTTACTACGATTCAGATATCGGGGTTGCGACCAAGACCGATAGCGCTGTCACCGGACTGGCCGATTTGAAGGGCAAGACCGTTGGTGCCCTTTCCGGCTCTACCGGCGAAAAATGGGTCAAGGAAAACAAAGAGGCCAAAGGCTTCGCCGATATCAAAGGCTATAACTCGCAACAGGATCTGTTTCTTGATCTCGGTGCAGGCCGCATAGATGCCGTCATTTCCGACATACCCGGCATGGAACATCTCTTTCTGAAGATGAAGGGGTTTGCCGTGAAAGACCGAATTCAGACCGGGGAGCAATATGGTCTGATGATGGCGAAGGACCATCCGTTGCTTGGCAAGCTCAACGATGCGATTACCGCCATGAAGCAGGATGGGACCACTGCGGCTATTCACAAAAAGTGGTTCGGTACGGACCCTGCCGCCAATTCCTCGACAGTCACCGTCGTGCCGATCCCGCAGCCGTAATCTTTTGACGTTGGTGACAGATGGGCCGCATTTGCAGGATCGGCCCATCTTCGACCGTTACTTCTCAGACTGACCGGTCGTGCGCTCCCAGGATTTGCCTGCGAAGGACGCCAATATGACATTCGTCGAAACCTTCTTGAACACCGATGTTCTCGTTTCGAGCCTGCCAGCGCTTGGACGTGGCCTGCTCAATACGTTTCTCATCGGTATCGCCAGCATTTTCTTTGGTGTTCTGTCGGGCTTGCTGATCAGTATTGTCCGTATCTACGGACCGAAGGTTCTTCGTTATCTCGCGATCGCCTATATCGATGTATTCCGCGCCATGCCGGTTTTGGTCGTGCTGATCCTGATCTATTATGCACTGCCATTCATCGGGATACGCTTTTCTGCCTGGACCTCTGCCATCATGTCTTTCTCCATGGTTATGGCGGCATATTCGGCGGAAGTGTTCCGGTCCGGCATCGAAAGTGTACCACGCGGCCAGTTCGAAGCTGCTTCTGCGCTTGGAATTCCATTCCCGGTTACTCTGTGGAAAGTGGTTTTGCCACAGGCGATCCGTATCATCATTCCGCCGACTACCAGCAATTGTGTTTCCATGTTCAAGGACACCGCATTGGCGTCTACTGTGGCTCTGCCCGAGCTTTTGAAGGAAGCGCAGGACGCGCAGGCGCTTTATGCCAATCCGACACCGTTGATCGGCGCAGCGCTTATCTATCTCATCCTCCTGCTGCCGCTTGTGCGCTTGGTCGCGCTTCTTGAGGCGCGGTTCAAAAAGGAAAGAGTCCGATAGTTCCAATTTCGGTTTCATCGACGGATATCGGCAACAGCAATGGCAGGCATAATATGAGCGGTTATTTTCTCTATCACTCGATCGGTACCTTTCCGGGTAAAGCGGAAAAGGTGAAAGCGGCACTTAGTCGTTATTCGGATATCTGGTCGGCAGAAAATGACTCTCAATGGCCGGCAATGCTGGCGGAGCGCGGGCATTTCATCCGAAGCTGGGAGAACCTGATTGGCGCCCCCGCAGGCTCCATGACTACCGTAGAGAATGTGACACTGGCCCTTTACAGTCTGATCGGTGCACTGCCTGAGGAATTATTGCGCGGCCGCCGAATTCTGGCCGCCGCCGATTGCTTCCCGAGTCTGCATTTTTTGCTGGCCGGGTTGCAGGCGCGGTTCGGATTTACGCTCGAAACCGTACCCATGAGACAGGGCGAGAGTTTTGTACGCGACGAGGATTTCATCGATGCTTGGGGCAGCGATGTTGCGATTGCGTTGGTGACATGGGTGTCGTCCACGACATCGAAGCGCGCCGACCTGGACCTGATGTCCCAACACGGCAGGCAGCACGGCACGATCATCGTTGCAGATGTCACCCAGGGCGTAGGCATCCGCCCCTTTTCCGTCGGAGAGATAGATGTCGTGGTGGGATCGTCTCTCAAATGGCTTTGTGGAAGTTCGGGAGCAGGGGCAATCTATGTGCGTCCGGGACTATTGACGACTTGCAAGCCGGAATTGCGTGGCTGGTTTAGTCAACCTAATCCGTTTTCCTGGGATCTTGATACTTTTGCCTATGCCGACGATGCGCGGCGCTTCGACCATGGCACGCCTGCCGTGCTGGCGGCTATAGCCTCGCAACCCGGCCTTGATTTTGTTTCCGCGACAGGTGTCGACGTGCTGGCCCGGCACAACGAACTGTTGACCGGCAAGATTGTGGAACGGGTCGCTGCCAACACTGCACTGTCGTTGGTCTCTCCAGAAAGGCCTGAAGAGCGCGGCGGCAGTGTGATGGTGCAAGCGGTTTCGGCTGAAAGGGCGGCCGCGATCGTAACCGCATTGAAGGTTGAAAATTTTTACTGTGATTGTCGCAGTCGTATTCTGCGGTTTTCACCTGGGTCGGTGACCTCCCTGATGGAAACGGAAGCCTTGTGTGATGCGCTGGATAGGCTGGCGCTCGATTAAACCTTTTGGTTCCATGCTGACTTCTGCTCGAACCTGTTGTTTTCACCGTATTTATGCGACACCCGGTGATCCTATCGGGTGGTAAAATGCTATAACTGAGGAACACGGAGACAAGGGATTTGAAGCAAATGATCGGTGAAACCCGTCTGTTGAAGGTATCCTCGCGCGTAACTGTGCAGGACGGTGTCTACCAACAGCTTCGCCAGGCTTTGATGTGGGGCTCATTCGAGCCGTCGCAGGCGGTGACGATCGCTTCACTTGCCGAGGAGTTCGGCACAAGCCATATGCCCGTACGTGAGGCGCTGCGACGGCTGGCGGCGGAGAACGGACTGGAAATCGCCCGCAATGGATCGGCACGTGTGCCTGATATTTCGCGGACACGGCTGGATGACATTTGTCGGGTCCGCGTTGCTCTCGAGGGGCTTGCCACCGAACTTGCGACGCCGCGGATGACGGCTGCCGATATTGACCGCTGTCTGACGCTCGCGCGGGAGCATGAAGCTCTCGGTCAAGAAGGCAAGATCTATGAGATGCTGCGCAAGAACCAGGAGTTTCATTTCACGATCTACGAACTATCGGGATCGGAAACATTACCCCAGATGATTGAAACGCTGTGGCTGCGACTTGGACCCTATATGCGCCTTCTTTCCAATCATGTCCGTCAGCAAGTGGACCAGGGTATTATCCATCCTTATTCAGCCTATCATTACGAAATGCTGGATGCCATTCGTGCCGGCGACGCAAAAAAAGCGGGCAGCCTGATGATCCAGGACATTGAAGCAACGCAACGGCTTTTGCAGAAACTTTGTTAGGCATCGAGATACGCTTGCCTTGATCGCAGACTGACGCGCTCTAAAGGGCTGATCGTTGCGATGGACGTTAAACCCTTTCAAGCGCGATGGCGATACCTTGCCCCACACCGATGCACATAGTGGCGAGCGCAAAGCGACCGCCGCCAAGTTTCAATTCCAGTGCTGCCGTGCCGGTGATACGGGCTCCGGACATGCCGAGCGGATGTCCGAGAGCGATGGCACCGCCATTCGGATTGACGCGGATGTCGTCGTCGGCAATTCCAAGAAGACGTAACGTGGCCAATCCCTGGCTGGCGAAGGCTTCATTCAGTTCGATTATATCGAACTGCTCCTGCTTCATTCCCAGCCGTGCCATCAATTTCTGGCTGGCTGGCGCTGGGCCGATACCCATGATGCGTGGAGGAACTCCTGCCGTAGCACCACCCAGAACTCGAGCAACAGGCGTGAGGCCGAACTTGCGGGCAGCGGCTTCCGAAGCAATGATGAGCGCTGCCGCTCCATCGTTGACGCCCGACGCATTCCCAGCTGTAACCGTGGCACCTTCCAGCCGGTTGATTGGTTTCAGTTTGGCCAGTGCGTCCAGCGTGGTTTCGCGCGGATGTTCGTCAGCACCGACGACCACGGGATCACCCTTGCGCTGAGGAATGGAAACGGGCGTTATTTCTTGCGCCAGTCGGCCGTTGCTTTGTGCTGCAGCAGCCTTCTTCTGGCTTCGCGAGGCGAATTCATCCTGATCGGCGCGTGTGACCGCGTAATCGACAGCCACGTGATCCCCGGTCTCCGGCATGGAGTCGATGCCGTATTGAGCTTTCATCACCGGATTGACGAAACGCCAGCCAATTGTCGTATCGTGAATTTCTGCGCGGCGGGAGAACGGGCTGTCTGCCTTAGGTAAAACAAAGGGCGCGCGGCTCATGCTTTCCACACCACCCGCAATCATAAGTTCTGCTTCGCCTGCACGAATGGCGCGCGCGGCGGCAAGCACGGCGTCCATCCCGGAACCGCAAAGCCTGTTGATCGTCGTACCGGTGGCGGTAACGGGATAACCAGCAAGCAGTGCCGCCATGCGCGCAACATTGCGGTTATCTTCCCCTGCCTGATTGGCGCAGCCGAAAATCACGTCCTCAATCGCCTCGCAATCCAGTGCCGGATTGCGCTCGACCAGTGCTTTGAGCGGAATAGCGGCAAGATCGTCCGTGCGGATGCTGGACAACGCCCCGCCAAAACGTCCGATGGGGGTGCGGATGTAGTCGCAGATGAAAGCTTCTGTCATCGGGTTTCTCCAGTCTGGCGTGTCGCGAACATGGGGCCGCCCTTGATCGAGGGAAAGCCGTAGCCATTGACCAGAACGAGATCAATGTCGTCGGAATGGCGCACAATGCCTTCTTCAAGCAGGGCTTGCCCTTCATGCGCCATGGCGGCGAGCAGGCGCTGCATGATCGCTTCATCGCTGAAACTGCGAGGAACAATGGCGTTGCGCGCGCGGTAATCGTCGATCAGCGCGTGGACGTCGGGGTCGTTTGTGCGGACACCGTCCGCATAGCGATACCAGCCGAGACCGGCTTTGCGGCCAAAACGCCCGGCTTCGCATAATTTATCGGCAACGTCGAAATAGGGAAGGTTCGGATCGCGGCTTGCCGCCGCTCTCTTGCGCCGCGCCCAGGCAATTTCCAGGCCGGCCATGTCGTAAACCGCGAAGAGTCCCATCGGAAAGCCATAGGCTTCCATGGCACGATCAATATCTTCGGGATAGGCGCCTTCAGCCAGCATTTTCTCTGCTTCCGTGCGATAGGCCGAAAACATCCGGTTGCCGATGAATCCTTCACAGACACCGGTGACGATGGACAGCTTCTTGATTTTGCGGGCAAAGGCGATACCCGTTGCAAGCGTCTCGTCGGAGGTTTCCGCGCACCGCACCACTTCCAGGAGCCGCATGATATTGGCTGGCGAGAAGAAATGCAGGCCCAGCACCCGGTCGGTGCGGTTCGTAACGGCGGCCAGTTCATCCGGATTGAGATAGCTGGTATTGGTTGCCAGTATGGTTGCCGGAGGCAGTAAAGCGTCGAGCTCGCGGAACAGCGATGCCTTGACGGTGAAATCATCGAAGACGGCTTCGATGACGAGATCGGCATCGGCAAGCGCAGCCATATCGGCACTGACGGAGAGCTTTGAGCGTTGCGCGTCTGCGGCTTCGGTGGAAAGCCTGCCGGTATCGACGGCTTTCTGGATCATATCAGTAATCCGCGCATGGCCTTTGGCAGCTGCTTCCGCGGTCGTTTCATAGCCGATAACCGTGTAGCCAGCGGCAAGGCTGGCGACGGCAATGCCTGATCCCATCAGGCCGGTCCCGGCAATGCCGATGGTCGAAAGCGCCAGAGGTTTTGCCTCCATGCCTTCGACTTTTCCAGCGGCGCGTTCGGCAAAGAAAAGATGCCGCAAGGCGGCTGCCTCTTCGCTGTCGCGCAGACGGATGAAGGTTGTGCGTTCTTCAGCCAGACCTTCGGCAATCGCGGTCGTTGTCGAGAGTTGAACGAGCCTTGCCGCTTCAATGGGCGCGGTCGCGCCGCGCGCTTTCTTCAGTATCTTGGCTTTGGCCTGTTCAAAGGTGGCGGCATCGGGTGCGGTAACGGGTAGATCGCCGGTCCGGCGCAAGGACGTGCCGACTAGCGCTTTGGCAAGCTCAACGGCGTCGGCCACAAGATCGCCGCTCGATATCCGGTCGATCAGGCCCAGTTGCTGCGCTTCGTCCGGGGCAATCTGGCGTCCCGTGGCGATCATGTCCAGTGCTGCGAGCGGCCCGATCAATCGGGGCAGGCGCTGCGTGCCGCCAGCGCCGGGCACGATCCCAAGCTTGACTTCCGGCAAGGCAAAGGAGGCGCTGGTCGATGCGATGCGGGCGTGAGCCGCAAGTGCTACTTCAAGCCCGCCGCCCAAAGCGGGGCCGTTGATTGCGGCCACCACGGGTTTGTCGGCGCTTTCGATGATCGTGATGACATCCGGCAATGTCGGTTCAACCGGCGGTTTGCCGAATTCGCGAATGTCCGCCCCACCGATGAAGATCTTGCCTGCGCCGCTCAGCACGGTCGCCCGGATCGCAGCTGTTGCGGAAGCATGGTGAATGGCTGCGGCAAGCCCTTTGCGCACCTCGGCAGAGGTGGCATTGACCGGCGGGTTGTCGATCGTGACGACAAGAATGCCATCGACAACCATGCCTGTCACAACGGGGGAGAATTCGCGTCTATCGGCCATGGTGGTCTCAGTCCGGTATTACGGCAAAAGCCTGTATTTCGATCTTGGCCCGATCTTCGACCAGCGCGACCACCTGCACCGCCGCCATGGCGGGGAAGTGCTTGCCGATCACATCGCGATAGGCGCGACCGATGCCTTTCAGATTGGCGTTATATTCCGCCTTGTCGGTGAAGTACCACGTCATGGAGGCGATATGCTCCGGCCTGCCGCCAGCTTCCGCCAGAATGGCGACAATGTTCTTCAATGTCTGCTCGGTCTGCTCGACAAAATCGTCGGTCTCGAACTGTTGCTGTTCGTTCCAGCCGATCTGGCCGCCGATATAGACGGTGCGCCCACGCGCTTCAACGCCATTGGCATATCCGATGGGGCGGGCCCAGCCTTGCGGCTGAAGTGTCTTATGCATGTTGTGTCTCCAGAAAATACGTGCGGGAAAGGCTTAGTTGGCCTTCAGCAGTTCGCGCGCGATAATGAGTTTCTGCACTTCCGTTGCGCCCTCATAGATGCGAAGTGCGCGTATCTCGCGATAAAGCCGCTCGGCGATTTCGCCGCTTTTCACGCCGCGACCGCCAAACATCTGCACGGCCTTGTCGATGGTTTGCTGGGCGTTTTCCGTCGCAACCATCTTGGCCATCGCGGCTTCCTTGGTGGTGTTCAGCTTCTGAACGTCGCGCCGCCATGCGGCGCGATAGGTCAGAAGTGCTGCGGCGTCGATATCGGTCGCCATGTCGCCGAGCGTGGCTTGTGTCAGCTGCAAGTCGGCCAAAGCGCCGCTGAACATCGGGCGCGACTGCGCATGGGACAGCGCCTCGCTGGCTGCACGGCGCGCAAAGCCAAGTGCCGCCGCCGCAACCGATGCGCGGAAAATATCGAGCGTGCGCATGGCGATCTTGAAACCTTCGCCCGGCGCACCGAGGCGACGCGAGGCCTGGATGCGGCAATTGTCGAAGCGGATCGTGGCGAGCGGATGCGGCGCGATCACATCAATGCGTTCTGCGATGGAAAAGCCGGGATCGGTAGCGAAAACCACAAAGGCGGAAATGCCCCGTGTTCCCGGTGCCTCGCCCGTGCGGGCAAAGACGGTGTAGACATCGGCGATGCCGCCATTGGAAATCCAGGTCTTTTCACCGTCGAGCACATAATCATCGCCGTCGGCTCTGGCGGCGCAGCTCATCGCCGCCACGTCGGACCCCGCCAGTTTTTCCGACAGGGCAAAGGCCGAAATCCATTCGCCGCTTGCCACTTTCGGCAGCACGGTCTGCTTGAGTTCGTCCGATGCCGTGAGGCTGATCGCACCGGTGCCAAGGCCCTGCATGGCAAAAGCGAAATCAGCGAGACCGTCATGATAGGCCAGTGTCTCGCGGGCAATGCAAAGCTTGCGGGAATCTATACCTTCGCCGCCCGTCAGGCTGACTGCTGCTTCCAGCAGCCCGGCTTGGCCGAGTGCCTTCACCAGCGCGCGGCAGGCATTGTCCGTGTCGCTGTGGTCGACACCGGCCAGCGCCGGGCTTGCCGCGAAGGCATCCAGTTTTGCGGCCCAGTCGGCATGGGCGCTTCCAAAAAACGGCCAGTCGAGATGCTCCCGCGTCAGCGGTTTTGCTGCGGAACTATCCATCGTCAGTTCCCCTCGAAAACGGGCTTCTGCTTGGCTGCGAAAGCCTCGAAGGCACGGCGGAAATCCTGCGTTGCCATGCAGATCGCCTGTGCTTGCGCTTCCGATTCCACCAGCTCTTCAATGCCCATCGCCCATTCCTGATTGAGCATGGTTTTGGTCATGCCATGCGCGAACCATGGACCGTCGGCAATACTACGCGCCAGCGCTTCGGCCTTACCCGAAAGATCGCCTTGCGGATGTAGCGCGTTGAAGAAGCCCCAGCGCTCGCCTTCGTCAGCACTCATGAAACGTCCGGTATAAAGAAGTTCCGACGCGCGGCCCTGACCGATCAGTCGCGGGAGAATGCCGCATGCGCCCATATCGGCGCCAGCAAGGCCGACGCGGGTGAAGAGGAAGGCCGTCTTGGCTTCCGGCGTGGCGATGCGCAAATCCGATGCCATGGCGAGAATAGCGCCAGCACCGGCGCAAATGCCGTCAACGGCGGCAATGATCTGCTGCGGACATTTGCGCATGGCCTTGACGACATCGCCGGTCATGCGCGTGAAAGCCAGAAGATCTGGCATCGTCATATGGGTCAGCGGTTCGATGATCTCGAAAACATCGCCGCCCGACGAGAAGTTTCCTCCAGCGCCGGTCAGGACGATGGTGCGCACGTCGGAGGCATAGACGAGATTGCGAAACAGGTCGCGCAGCTCGGCATAGCTTTCAAACGTCAGCGGATTTTTCCGGTCCGGGCGGTTCAGGGTCAGCGTGGCAACGCGACCGTCTTCGCTCGTCTGCCATAGAAAATGCGTCGCCTGATAATCCTTGAAAGGCTTCAGATTGCTCGCCATCGAAATTGTGCCGTCGTTCATCCTGCCATTACCTCCCCACCGGCGATTGCAATCGCCTGTCCAGTTATCGATTGCGCGCTGGGCGATGTGAGCCACAGCACGGTTTCAGCCACTTCTTCCGGCTGTATCAGGCGTCCCTGCGGGTTCGCCTTGACAAATTCCGCCAGCACATCTTCCTCCGACCGCCCGGTCTTGGCGACAATGGCCGCAATCGAGCGGGAAATGATCGGCGTATCGGTGAAGCCGGGGCAAACGGCGTTGACGGTCACGCCCTTGCGGGCGAGTTCCAACGCCAGCGCGCGGGTCAACCCGACGACCCCGTGCTTTGCGGCGCAATAGGCCGAGACATAGGAATAACCGCTCAGGCCCGCCGTGGAGGCGATATTGATGATGCGCCCGCCTTTGCCGCCCGCCTTGATGTCGTCAAGGGTGGCCTGCGTTACATTGAACACGCCGGTCAGATCGACATCGAGAACGCGGCTCCACATATCGAGACTGGTTTTCTCGAAAGGTGCGCTCGGCGCTTCCCCTGCATTATTAATAAGAATGCTGACCGGTCCGAAAGCGGCGCGCGCGCTGTCCAGCCCGGTTGCAATGGCTTCGCGGTTGGTCACATCGAAACCATCGGCAATGAAGCATCGCTGCCAGTCCAGAAGGGCGGCGGTTGCTTCCAGCGGTTCGCGGCGGCGACCCGCCAGGGTCACATTCGCCCCGGCGCGCGCAAGGCCAACGGCGATCGCGGCGCCGATGCCGCTACCGGCGCCGGTGACCAGCGCATGCTTGCCGGAAAGGGCAAGGCCAACAGCGGCATCGTTCATCGCAATCTCCCGTTACTTCGCGCCTTGCGGCGCTGTGGCGGCGCGGGCGAGATTGGCTTCATACTGATATTTGGCGGAGCGATATTGCTTCGGCCATGCGATGGAGTTGATGCCGATTTTTGCCGCCTCATGCAGCGCCCATGACGGATCGGCAAGATGTGGGCGTGCCACGGCGCACAGATCGGCGCGCCCGGCAGCAATGATCGAGTTGGCATGATCGGCTTCCGAAATCGCACCGACGGCAATGGTCGGAATGTGGATTTCGTTGCGGATCTTGTCGGAGAACGGGGTCTGGAACAGACGGCCATAAACCGGCTTTTCTTCCTTCCAGACCTGACCCGACGAACAGTCGATCAGATCGGCACCTGCGGCCTTGAACATGTCCGCGAAGATGGCTGCATCTTCCGGCGTGTTGCCGCCTTCGAACCAGTCGTGGCAGGAAAGACGAACCGAGATCGGCTTGTCCTGCGGCCAGACTTCGCGGATTGCGTGGAAGACTTCCAGCGGATAGCGCGCACGGTTTTCGTAAGCGCCGCCATATTCATCCTCGCGCCGGTTGGTGAGCGGCGAGAGGAAGCTCGACAGAAGATAGCCATGCGCACAGTGCAGTTCGAGCCAATCGACGCCAGCTTCTGCGGCGCGCTTGGTGGCGGCGACAAAGTCCGCTTTCACCCGATCCATGTCGGCGCGGTCCATCGCCTTTGGCGTCTGGCTGTGCTTGAGATAGGGAAGGGCGGAAGCGGACAGAAGCGGCCATGAACCCTCTTCCAGCGGCTGGTCGATCCCTTCCCATGCAAGCTTGGTAGCACCTTTGCGCCCGGCATGGCCGATCTGCATGGCAACTTTGGCATTGCTGTTGTTGTGCACGAAATCCACAACGCGCTTCCAGCCTTCGGCCTGTGCATCGTTCCAGATGCCGAGACAGCCGGGCGTAATCCGCGCATCAGGAGACACGCAGGTCATTTCGGCAAAGACCAGTCCCGCGCCGCCCATGGCGCGGCTGCCCAGATGCACCATATGGAAATCGTCGATCAGGCCATCGGTCGCGGAATACATCGCCATCGGCGACACGACGATGCGGTTTGGCAGCGTCACGCCACGCAGCGTATAGGGCGTGAACATCGGCGGCAGGCAACGCTCGTCTTCCGTCACGTTCAACCCCTGTTTGCGGGCAAACCAGCGCTCATAGCCTTCCAGCCAGTTCTTGTCGCGCAGGCGCAGATTTTCGTGGCTGATGCGCTGCGAGCGCGTCAGCATGGAATACATGAACTGTTCCGGCTCCAGCGTGTCGGCATAACGCTGGCCTACGACCTCGAACCATTCCATGGCATTGCGCGCAGCGTTTTGAATGCGTGCGACATCGACGCGGCGGATTTCCTCATAGGCATGCAGGACTTCAGGAATGCCTTCCTTGCCGTGACCGAGTTTCTGGAACTGGTTGGCCAGTTCAATCGCGTCGTCGATGGCAAGTTTGGTGCCCGATCCGATGGCGAAATGCGCGGTATGGGCTGCGTCACCCATCAGCACCACATGGGAATTGCCGTTGAAGTGGCTCCATTTTCCGCAAATCAGACGGTTGAAGTTCAGCCAGGCCGAGCCGCGCATATGGCGCGCATTGGTCATCAGCGGCACGCCTTCCAGCGTTTCCGCAAACAGCTTTTCGCAGAAATCGATGGATGCTGTCTGGTCCATCTGGTCCAGGCCATGCGCCAGATAGGCTTCCTCGGTGGTTTCGATGATGAAGGTCGAGGTTTTGTCGTCGAACTTGTAGATATGCGCCTGGAACCAGCCATGATCGGTCTTGCGGAAGTCGAAGGTAAAGGCGTCGAACAGCTTTTCCGTGCCGAGCCAGATATAGCGATTGGGCCGCACGATCAGGTCGGGCTCGAACACATCCTCATAGCGATTGCGAATGCGGGAGTTCAGGCCGTCCGAAGCGATGATGAGATCGGCGTCCGGGAAATCGAGATCGCTTTCCACGTCGGTTTCAAACTGAAGCTTCACGCCCAGCGCTTCGCAGCGCAGCTGAAGAATGTTGAGCAGGCGCTTGCGCCCGATGCCGACAAAGCCGTGACCGCTGGTGCGCTGGCGCGTGCCCTTGAACAGCACCTCGATATCATCCCAGTGATTGAAGGCGTCCTGAATTTCGGCCGCACTTTCCGGGTCCCAGACCTTCATGGATTCCATGGTCGCGTCGGAAAACACCACACCCCAGCCGAACGTGTCGTAAGGGCGGTTCCGCTCCACGACCGTAATGTCATGTTCCGGATGAAGTTTTTTCATCAGAAGGCCGAAATAAAGGCCGGCCGGACCTCCTCCAATACACACGATACGCATGTTGAGTTCCCTTTCCGATATGCTGCCAAACGGCGCCGGTTAATTATTTTAAGTTTAAAATATAATTGGCGACTTCGACGCGTCAAGTGAAAAAATCGCCATCTTTTTCATATCGCCTGCGACACAGGGGAAATGGCTGTGAACTAAAATATGCAAATGCAATAATTATAATCACACCAAAAACCGCTATTGACACAGTTTAGAATTGGAAAATATGCTGATGCAAATGAATTGATATTCCGGCAAACGGAAAAGGGGAACTATCATGGCGGAGCGGTCATTCGCCCGCGAGGTCGAGGATCTGAAACTCGGCTCAGGCGAAATTTTCAGTGGTGAAGGCATTCTCGCCATCACCAAGGCGCTGTTGCAGTCGGGCGTGTCCTATGTCGGCGGCTATCAGGGTTCGCCGATTTCGCATCTGATGGATGTTCTCGCGGATGCGAAGGACGTGATGGAAGACCTGGGCGTCCATTTCGAATCGTCCGCGTCGGAAGCCGCAGCCGCAGCCATGCTTTCCGCCTCCGTGATGTATCCGGTGCGCGGCGCGGTAACGTGGAAATCGACGGCTGGCACCAATGTCGCCTCCGATGCCCTGTCCAACCTTGCCTCTGGCGGTGTGACTGGCGGCGCGCTTGTCATCATCGGCGAAGATTATGGCGAAGGCTCCTCCATCATGCAGGAGCGCAGCCATGCCTATGCGATGAAATCGCAAATGTGGCTTTTGACGCCACGGCCCAACCTGCCTTCGATTGTGGAAGCCGTTGAAAAAGGCTTTGAACTGTCGGAAGCCTCCAACACGCCGGTCATGTTGCAGGTCGGCATTCGCAGCTGCCACGTGCATGGTCAGTTTGTGGCGAAGGATAACAAGCGGCCTGCCCACACGCTGGCCGAAGCACTGGAAAATCCAAGGCGCGACGTCAACCGCATCGTCCTGCCGCCTGCATCTTTCCTGCATGAGAAGGAAAAGCTCGAAAAGCGCTGGCCCGCAGCCGTCGAGTTCGTCAAAGCCAATCGTCTCAACGAATATTTCGGCCCGAAAGAGGGCGATGTCGGCATCATCCTGCAAGGCGGGCTTTACAACAGCGCCATGCGCGCCTTGCAGCAAATGGGGCTGGCCGATGTTTACGGCGAAAGCCGGGTTCCGCTCTATGTGATGAATGTCGCCTATCCGATGATAGACGACGAGGTCATCGACTTCGTTGCCGGCAAAAAAGCCGTGGTGATGCTGGAGGAAGGTGCGCCCGAATATATCGAGCAGGCGCTGCATACGCTGCTGCGCCGCCGCGATATCCAGACAAAACTGTCCGGCAAGGACGTGCTGCCGCTCGGCGGCGAATACACAACGCCTGTGCTTTTGAAGGGCTTGACGGCGTTCTTCGATGCGCATGCGCCGCAATTGCTCGGCAACCGTCCGCCGCTGCCCGATCCGTCGCCGGTTCTGGCCGATGAGCGCGTCAAGGCGCTGGCCGAAGTGGTGCCGCCGCGCCCCGCAGGTTTCTGCACCGGTTGCCCGGAACGCCCGATCTTCGCCGCCATGAAGCTGGTGGAAAAGGAGCTCGGCGAGCATCACGTGTCAGCGGATATCGGCTGCCACCTCTTTTCCATTCTGCCGCCGTTCAATCTCGGCGGCACGACCATGGGTTACGGCCTTGGTCCGGCCTCGGCCTCCGCTTTCAACGTGCCTGCGGGCAAACGCTCCATTTCCGTGATGGGTGACGGCGGTTTCTGGCACAACGGTCTTGCCACTTCGGTCGGCAATGCCGTCTTCAACAAGCAGGACGGCGTCATCCTCGTGGTCGACAATTACTATTCGTCGGCGACGGGCGGTCAGGACGTGATGTCCTCCAGAGCGATCAATCCGCGCCGCAAGACCAACAATTCCATCGTCGATGCGGTCAAGGGAATTGGTGCGGGCTGGGTCCGCCAGATCGACCACACCTATGACGTTGCAAAGATGCGCGACACGCTGAAGGAAGCGCTGACGACGGAAGAGAAAGGCCCAAAGATCATCGTGGCGTCGTCGGAATGCATGCTCAACAAGCAGCGCCGCGTGAAGCCGCAATTCGCCAAGGCCGTCAAGGACGGCAAGCGGATGGTCAAGCAGCGTTTCGGTGTCGATGAGGATGTGTGTACCGGTGATCACGCCTGCATCCGTCTGTCGGGTTGTCCGTCGCTTTCGGTGAAGCACACCGACGATCCGCTGAAGGACGATCCGGTTGCGGCCATCGACAATTCCTGCGTCGGTTGCGGCAATTGCGGTGAGGTTTCGGAAGCTGCAGTTCTGTGCCCGTCCTTCTATCGCGCCGATGTCATCCACAACCCGACGGGTTGGGACAAGTTCGTGCATCGCCTGCGCTCCGGCGTCATCGGCTGGCTGCAAAAGCGCCGCCGCGCGTCTCGCATTGTCTTTGCGGATTGAGGAACAGGCCATGTCTACATTGAATGCATCGCCGTCCGCCCTTCTTTCGCAGGACAAACCGCTATCGATTGCCATCCTCGCCATGGGCGGGCAGGGCGGTGGCGTTCTGGCCGACTGGGTTGTGGCACTGGCGGAAAACAATGGCTGGGTTGCGCAGACCACCTCCGTGCCCGGCGTGGCGCAGAGAACCGGCGCGACGATCTATTATCTCGAACTGTTGCGGGCCCGCGAAGGGGCGCATCCGATCCTGTCGCTGATGCCCACGCCCGGCGACGTCGATATCGTCATCGCGGCTGAATTGATGGAAGCGGGGCGCTCGGTGCTGCGCGGCCTCGTGACGCCCGACAAGACATTGCTCATCACTTCCACCCATCGCTCCTTCGCGGTGGGCGAAAAGGAAAAGCCGGGTGACGGCATCGGCAATCCGGTGGTCGTCGAGGACGCGACAGCTTTTGCTGCGCGCAAGACCATCGCTTTCGACATGGAAGCGCTGGCGACAAAAAGCGGCAGCGTGGTGTCTTCGGCTTTGTTCGGCGCGCTTGCGGCTTCCGGCGCTTTGCCTTTCGACAAGGCCGCCTTTGAAACGACTATCAAGTCTGGCGGCAAGGGCATCGAGGCAAGTCTGAGAGCTTTTGAGGCTGCCTATCAGCGCACGCTTGGCGGCGCGAATGACAAGCTTGCGGCAACGCCCGCAAAGCGGCTCGACCCTCTGCCCGAACGGTCCGATCATCCGGCACTTGACGGGCTTATCAAGCGCATTCGCAGCGAATTCCCGGGTGAATGTCATCCGATGCTTTTTGCGGGCATCAAGAAACTGACCGAGTTTCAGGACCCGGCCTATGCGGATGAATATCTGACCCGTTGCGCTGCCTTGCTCAAGGCCGATCGCGATAATGGCGGCACGGCTCACGGCTTTGCCTTCACCGAGCAGGCGGCAAAATATGTGGCTATCGCCATGGCCTATGACGATGTGGTCCGGGTGGCCGAAATCAAGGTGCGCGGCTCGCGGTTTGAGCGGGTGCGCAAGGAAATCGGCCTCAAGAAAGACCAGATTGCCTATACGACCGAATATATGCATCCGCGCATGGAAGAAGTGTGCGGCACTTTGCCGAAAGGCATCGGCGCCTGGATCGAAAATCGACCAAAACTCTTTGCCTGGCTCGACAAGCGCATCAGCAAGGGTCGCCGGGTGAATACGGGAACATTGTTCTGGTTCACCGGGCTTTATGTCGTGTCTGGCCTGCGACGTTTTCGACGCGGCAGCCTGCGCCATCAGCGCGAGGTTGAACATCGCGAAGCCTGGCTGGCGCAGGCGCTGGCCACCTTACCAAAGAATTACGATCTCGCAGTTGAAGTTCTAGCCTGCCGCCGTCTGGTCAAGGGCTACTCCGACACGCATTCGCGTGGCCTGTCGAAATTCGACCGCGTTCTGTCCGCCTTGCCTGTTCTGACCGAGCGGGACGACGGCGCGGCCTGGTTGCGGCGCCTGCGGCAGGCAGCCTTGCTGGACGAACAGGGTATCGCGCTTGATGGCGCGCTGAAAACAATCGCGACGCTCTGAGAGAAGCGCGCCGCTATTTCAAAGAAAAAAGGGGAAGGACTATGTCTCAAGCGCAGAGCATAGATGCGCCGGCTGTTGCCGGAAAGGAAATATCGGCAGGCAAAAGCCTGCTCGTCGTCGGCCTGTGCTGGCTTGCGATTTTTGCTGAAGGCTATGATGTCGGCGTCATCGGAGCCATTCTGCCCGCCTTGTCGGTCGATCCGGTCTGGCAACTGACGCCGATAGAGCTTGGCGCTATCGGCAGCTATACGGTGATCGGCATGCTGATCGGCGGCATTCTTGCGGGCACGCTGAGCGAGTTTCATGGGCGCAAACCGCTATTCGTCGCCTGTATCACCCTGTTTTCGCTGTGCATGATCGTCAGCGCCATGGCGCCGACACCCTTCATCTTCGGATTGAGCCGGTTCATTTCCGGCATCGGGCTTGGCGGGATTATTCCGGTCGCCGCCGCGCTGACGGTGGAATATTCCCCGATCAAGAAGAAGAGCTTCAACTACGGTCTCATGTATTCGGGTTATTCAATGGGATTGCTTGCCGCCGCCTTGTGCGGTCGTGGCTTTCTGGAAGTCCATGGCTGGCGCACCATCGTTCTGATCGGCGCAATCCCGCTGCTGTTTGTTCCGATCTTCCTCGCATTCCTGCCGGAAAGCGTGGAATCGCTGGTCCAGCGCGGTAAGCATGATGCAGCGCGCAAGACGGCAGCGCGCATGGGCGTCGGCGTTCCGGCGGCAATTGTCCGCAAGCATGGCAAGGTCGGCTGGCGCACTGTTTTCAGTGAAATCTTCTCCCCGAAAAAGGCGTTCGAAACAGCCTGCTTCTGGATCGCGCTCTTCATGGGGCTGCTCTTGGTCTATGGTCTCGCGCAATGGCTGCCGCAGATCATGCGCAAGAATGGCTATGATCTTGGCAACAGCCTGCTGTTTCTCGCCGTCTTCAGCCTCAGCTCGGCGATTGGCGGTATTGTATTGGGCACATGGGCGGATCGCTTTGGCGTGCGCCGCACGGTTGCCTGCTCCTATGCGCTGGGCGCGCTTGGCATTGTGGCGCTCGCCTTCAAGGGCTCGCTGCTGATGAACTATGTGTTTGTCGCGATTGCCGGTTTTGGCACCGTGTCCGCGTCGCTGGTTCTGACAGGCTTTCTGGCCCAGCGGCTCGATTCCTCGATCCGTTCTGCCGGAACCGGCTGGGCGCTGAGCTTCTCACGCATTGGAGCGTTGTCAGGTCCGCTGCTGGGCGGATTGATCGCAAGCCTTAATGTCGGTCCGCAATGGAACTTCTATATCTTCGCCATTGTCGCTGCACTGGCCGCTGTGGCAACCGCGCTGATCCCGTCACGCTCGACGGACTAAGCCACAAAAAGCCGATCCGCTCCCAAGAGCGGATCGGCCTATTATCGAACATAATATCAAAGTTCGTTTTTACGGATGTTCCGCAGCATTTTCTGCAAGGTGCCGACAAAGGCGCGATGCTCGTCTTCATCGATGCCTTCAAACAATTGCAACAGCAGATCATACATGACCGGCCATGCTTCGTTAAAAATGTTGCGGCCTTCTTCGGTCATCGAAATATCGCGAATGCGCATGTCTTCTGCACGCGCCTGACGGCGGATGTAACCCTGCTCTTCAAGGGAATCGAGCGTGCGGCTCATCGTTGATTGTTCGGTCACGGTAAAGACCGCAAGCTCATTGATCGTCGCCGAAGGCGTGACACTCAGGACAGCCAGCGTTCGCAATTTGACTGTCGTGATCTGGCGGCCTTTCAGCGCCTCCGCAAGGTTCGCATTGTAGCGTGCCATCAGGCGGTTCATCAGGTAGGGCGCAAAACTGTTCAGGCCGATTTCGCCCAGCGAACGCGCGGGGTTCTCCTCCTGATGTTCGGAAGCCAGAACCGTACCTGAGAAGCGTTCCTCCATGAATTCCCTCACTTTAGATCATGGTTACAATAGTCATGCGCCCGATGCGGTGAGGCATCAGGCGCAACAAGGCGCTCTCATCGGTGTTAATATCGGTTGTGGAAAGATGCCAGAGAAAAAGGCGGATGCGATCTTGCAATCGCATCCGCTGCTGTTTCTGGATCAGGGGCGGGAGGCCTCACCCGAGATGCCGTTGCCGCTGGTGGCAATGGCAACCTTATCGTCGTTGAGGCTGAAACTCTCGCGGGTGACTACAAGAACGATAACCAGAATGATCGCTTCCATGATCGCGAAGGTCAGGAAGGCGCTGACAAAGGACCCGCCCGAAACCTTGATGACCACGCCCATGACCCAGGGCGAAATGAACGTCGCAAGGATGGCGAAGATTTCGGCATAACCAACCGCTGCTGTTGCCAGCTCTTCTGGGTATTTTTCACTGAGAAAGGCGAAGATCGCACCGCCGCCGAAAAGTGCCATGCCGCTCAGGAGCGCCATCAGGATGAGCCAGCCGAAGCCAAGCGGTATGGCCATGCCGACGGTGAACATTGCCGCGACGAGGACGGCAAGCACGGTTCCGAACTTGATCATCCCTGTTTTGTTCAGGCGGTCGGCGGCGTAACCGCCGATGACGAGAAACACGACCTGCGACAGTCCCATCAAGGTGCCGATTAGGGCGGCGTCTTCCACCGGCATCTGATGCACGGCAATATATCCGGGAATGACCCAGGTGGCGGTTCCGGCAATGGCCATCGTGCAGGCCGAAATGCCGAGGCTGCCGACGATAATCCATTTCGAGCGGAAGATGCTGGCCAGAGACGCCGTGGAGGTTTGCTGCTTTTCCGGTTCCCAGCGGAAATCCTTATAGCCGATATGAGCCGGATTGTTGCGGGTGAAGAGCAGCACGGCAGCCGCCGTCGCCAGCGTTCCGATGGCAAGAATGGCAAAGAAGGTGCGCCAGCCGTAGGTGATGGAAAGCGGAATGCCAATCGCAAAGTCCAGCGTGATTGCAAGACTATAGGCCGCGAGGATCAAGCCGATCATGCTGCCGCGCCGCTTCTGCGGGAACCAGCCAATGATGAGTTTCATGTTGCCGAGGAAGATTGCGGCATCGAAGAAACCGATGAACAGGCGCAACGCAATCAGCTGGGCGTAGGTTTGCACATAGACTTGCGCCACCATGCCGATGGCGGTGCAGAACAGACCGATCAGCAGCAACGACCGCGCATTCATGCGACGGCTCAATTGCGACCAGACAATCATGCCGAGACCATAGGTCAGTGCGAAAATCCCCTGTGCCAGACCGGCCTGCGCGGAATCAAGCTGGAGCGTTTCTGAAATGAACGGTATCACTGCCGCAAAGGCGTACCAGTCAGCGGCGAGAAACATTTCGCATAAAAGCGCCAGCGCCAGCATTCCCCATTGCCAGCGCTTTATTCTGGATTGATCGAAGTCCGATAGGCTTTCCCATTGCATGGTCTGGTTCCCCTTATTTTTACCTGCAAAGTTATGATGCTTCCTCGCGGGAGCGTGCGGTGCCCAATGTTTGAAGTCGGATATCAGACCGTAGACAGGAAATCGCGCACAAGTGTCGCCGCAGCTGGCGCCTCTTCAAACAGCAAATGTCCGGTCGCGCCGAGTTTCTCCAGCCGTGCTTCATCGGTCCCGCGCTGCCATTCTTCGGCATATTGCACGGGGATGACCCTGTCTTCCTCGCCCCAGAGGATCAGGGTCGGCATGTGAAGCCGGTGCAGCCAATGGCCAAGCGTTTTATTGCCGCGTCCGTCCGTTGCGTGGACCCGCGCCAGCGCACCCATTTCGCGTCCGAGCGCCGCATCGAACCGGCTGTCGGGCTCGGTCGGGAAATAGCGGAGCGCAACTGCCGGATCATGCGTGAGATGGGCTGGGATATCGGCAGGCGCGACCTGAAACAGATCGGGGAGAGGGATTGTTGGAAGATCAAGACCGGCAGGTGCGGCGAGAAACAGCGCGGCAAGCCTTTCCGGCTGTCTTATCGCGAATTCTGCTGCAATCCAGCCGCCAAGTGAGAAGCCGCCAAGGCTGAATTGATCCAGTGCGAGTGCATCGAAGAAATCCATGTAATGGAGCACATAGTCGCCGATCTGCACGATATCGGCGTCGTCGTCGCTTTCACCGAAATTCGGATGAAACGGGATGATGAGCCGGTTTCGCGAAGCAATGTCGGCCAGGCTGTCAAAGCCGGGAAATGTCCCGGTTCCATGCAGAAAGACCACATCCTTACCTTCACCCTTCACAAGATAGGTGACGGTTTTGCCTCGGATTACGACCGTGCGTTTTTCAAAACTGCTCGAGTAATTCAACATCTTTCCACCTTATGCCGCTGGCTTGGTGTGACTGGACCAATTGCTTTTTCATCTGATCGACAGCGCTGTCGATCCGCGCTTCCAAGGCCGGGGGCAGAAGCCCATCCGGTTCCAGGTCCGCCGAACAGGCATAGATGCCCGTTGCGACGGTTCCCGCTTCGAAAAAGCCGAAGAGCGGACGCAGATGATGTTCAACGACCAGCGCATGACGATGCCCGCCGCCCACTGCGCACAGCACGGTCGGGCGACCGCGCAGCGCGAGCGGATGGACGAGATCGAACACGTGTTTGAAAAGACCGGGATAGCTTCCCTGATAAACAGGGCAACCGACGATCAACGCATCGCAATGCTCGATCTCTGAAATGAGGCTTTCGGATTGCCGGTCCAGTGCCTTGCGATTGACCGTGAACAGGTTCGACCCGGCATGCGACAGGTCCAGATGCGTGACCGACACATCGTCTTCCGCTTCCAGCCTTGCGGCAATCGCCTGGGTTAGCCGGTGAACTTTCGTCGGGCGATCACACCCGACGAAGCTGACAATATTTCGCGCCATGGCCGGTCTCAGTTTTCGCTGATGCCGAAAACGGTCCATCGCGCATCGGCGCCTGAAAGGCCAAGTAGCCCCTTGCCGCATTCCTCGACGATCTGGTCGGCGAGCAAAATATGCTGGGTGCCGGAATGGATATCGCGATAAAAGCGCTGCATGGCCGTGTTGTGCAGCGAGGCTCCACGAGCCGCACGATGCGCGAATGTCGCCACATCTGAAACGATGTCGTGCATATAGCGCAGCGAGAGCTTCACCATCGTCATCTGGTCGAGGGACGGGACGCCGCCGGATGCGGTGGTCTGCGAGACGTCTTCCCATGTTTCCATGGCCAGCGCCCGTGCGGCCCGGTAACGGGCTTCGGCATTGGCAAACTGGAACCGCAGGCTGGCGCTGTCTGCGCTCTTGCCGAACGGATCCTGTCGCTGACGGATCACCTTGGCGAGTTCGTCGAGTATCCGGCGACCGACGCCGATGGCCCAGCTTGTATGGGTGAGGGCGCTGTAGCCTGCCAGCCCGAGATGGCCCTGTGTCTGACCGCGCTTCGGTGCGGACTGCGTGAAACTATAGGTCATTGAATCCGGCACGAAGAGGTCTTCATCGGTTGCCAGCGTGTAGTCGAAGCTGCCCGTGGCGCGCAGGCCCAGCACATCCCAGTTGCCAAGCAGCTGGATCGTCGAGCGCGGGTGATGTGCGACGATGATCTGCGGTGCGCCGGTTTCGTCTTTAAGAAGTGCCTTTCCGCTCGGGTCCTTGGGATCGAGAAGGAAGCAGCCGGAATGAATCCATTCCGCGTGGAAGATGGAGCTTCCATAAGCCCAGTTGCCGCGGATCATGTAGCCGCCATCGACCTTGCGGGCAAAGCCGCGCGGCACGCCATTGCCTGCAATGGTGACATCGACGCCGTCCTTGAAGACATTCGCAATCCCCTCGTCGTCGAGGTAGATCGCCATGGTGGTGCCTTCCATATTGTTGACCATCGTGCACCAGCCCGATGATGCGTGGGCATAGGAAAGCGCGGACATTAATCTCATGGCATCGATTGGGCGCAATTCCGCGCCGCCGACTTCCTTGGGAAACAGCATTGTGTAGAAGCCCCCCTTGCGCATGGCGTCCACGACGTCGTCATGCATCCGTCCGAGTGTCTCTGCCTCTTCCGCCTTTTCTTCAATCAAGGGTAGAATCGCTTGAAGGCGATCATTGAAGCCCTGAAGGACTGCGGAATAGTTGTCGGTCGTGTGAGTCCGGTGCACGCTGGTATCCAAGTTAGTTCCCCTTGATTTAGTGGTTATAAGCAGGAATGATACGGATAAGAGTGGGAACGGACATTCCCCCCAGATGGGGGGCTTGGGAACTCGGGAGAGAGAATGCCCAGGCAAATATTATCGACAGACGAGCGGATATCTGCAGCGCTTTCCGTTGCGGAGAGCCGTAATTATGACGATTTTACAATAGCTTGTGATTATTTTGCCGCGAATGTCCTGCGGGTTCGATCGCTTGGAATTTATTTGCTGGAGAATAATCGGCCGCGCCTTTTTCACAGCATCAACACACCCACCGGCTTTCTTCTTGAATATCAGAATGGGCTTGCGGATTCGGATCCGATGATTGCGGCAGTGGTGCAGAATGCTGGCGCGATTGCGGGCTCGCGATTGCCCCAGAATGCGGCGGGAAATGTGCCGCTGATGCGAACGCTGCTCTATCGATGGAACTACAACGATAACTTGTGCTGTCCGGTTTACGTCGGCGACAACATACAGGCGCTGATCTATGCCGCCGGTTTCGAGATGCACGCAACACAGCTCGAAGAACAGGTTTCGCTGCTGTGCCGTTCGTCGGCGCTTGCCTTGCGCAACATTCAGGAAGCGCGTCCGGCGAAGACGCCCAACGCCAATCTGACCAGCTTGTCGCCGCGCCTATCGACGGTCGCCCGGTTGCTTGCAGCTGGCAATACCAACAAGCAGATTGCGCGACATCTGGAGCTTTCGCCCCATACGGTGAAGGATTATGTCGACGACCTGATCAAGCGTTTCGGTGTTCGTAACAGAACCGAAGTGGCCGTTCTGATCAACCGCATGAGCGGTGGGAGGAAAGCCGAGCCGGTCGGATTTGTCCTGTCGGGACAGGAACGGCGCGGCCTTCCCATAGAGCATTTCTGAAAACGCTTTCCGCGTTACTAAGGGCAGAGGAATTTAACGGCGCGGTTTTTGGGATCGCACAGCGTATCGATCACATTGCAATGATGGGTGCCGTCGATTTCCCAAGCGCTGGTTTCTATCCCCAACCCGTACCAGATGTTTGCCAGCAGCGCATTTTGTCGTCTGAACTCCATCAGCTCATCGCCGCCGACGCAGCAATGAACGGCAATATCTATACGCGGGCGCTGGAGTGCCGCGCTCTCCGCGACAGCTTCAGCCTCGTCCATAGAGAAAATATTGTTCATCGCGGTTTTGAGAAGCGGGCGTAAATCGTGCAGCCCGCTGATAGAAAGAACACGCTTTATCCGTTCCGCCGTTGCGGCGGCAATGGGCGCATTTTCGCACGCCATGCGGCTGACCAGATGCCCCCCGGCGGAATGGCCGGTCAAGGCGATATCACCGTCCACTTCCTGCGCCAGATGGTCGAGGAAGCGCCCTATTTCCCGTGTGATACCGGAAATGCGCGCTTCGGGGCACAGCGTATAGCTTGGCATGGCCACGCGATAGCCGCGCGCAAGCGCGCCTTGCGCCAGATGCGACCAGAAGCTTTTGTCCAGTCCCTTCCAATAGCCGCCATGGACATAAACAAGTGTGCCCTTGGCCGTACCTTCCGGCAGGAAGAGGTCATAATGGTTCCGCGCGCCGTCGGCATAGGCGATGTCAGGGATCAAGCGACCCTGATCGCGCATCTTCTCGCGAAAGCCGGATGCCAGTTCCGTCCAGCGCGGCGGATAGGTGGCGGAATCGCTGATGGCCTTCATATTGTCGTAAGCGGTATCGTAGTCGTGCAGCACAGAAGTCTCCTGCGTATTTCATGCTTGAAGCCGCACGTCAGGCGCGGGCTTCGGTTGCCGCCTGCGCGCGCAGGGCGGATCGCTGCAATTTTCCGGATTCTGTTTTGGGCAGGCTTGAAACCCAGCATATCACGCGGGGGTATTTATAAGGCGCGAGTTCGCTTTTGACGTGGCTTTGCAGTGTTTCCTGCAAGTTCGTGTCGCCATGATATCCTTCGTTCAGCACGACATAGGCTTTGACAATGCAGCCTCGTTCCTCATCTGGAGCAGCCACCACGCCACATTCCGCCACGGCGGGATGGGCAAGCAAGCTGGCTTCGACCTCCGGTCCGGCGATGTTGTATCCAGCGGAAACGATCATGTCGTCGTTGCGGGCCTGATACCAGAAATAGCCGTCCGCATCCATGACATAGGTGTCGCCGGTGATATTCCAGCCGTTCTCGACATATTTGGTCTGGCGCGCGTCGGCCAGATATTTGCAGCCGAGCGGTCCGCGAACGGCAAGTCGTCCGGGGGTGCCGGGCGGGCATTCCTGCCCATTGTCATCGATGACACGTGCTTCATAACCGGGGATGGGTTTACCAGTCGCTCCGGGTCTGATGTCGTCTTCCGGCGCGGAGATGAAGATATGCAGCATTTCCGTCGCGCCGATGCCGTCGGCCAGCGAAAGCCCGGTCGCGCGCTTCCACGCTTCGAAAGTAGGGAGCGGCAGGGCTTCACCAGCTGAAACACATTTGCGCAGGGAAGAAAGATCGTACTGATCGATCTTGGAAAGCATGGCTCGGTAAGCCGTCGGCGCGGTGAAACAGACAGTCGGTTTATATTCTCCGATAGCCACGGCCAGATCGTGCGGTGCTGTCTTTGCTGGCAGCACCGTGGAAGCGCCGATCCTGAAGGGAAACAGGACCAGCCCGCCAAGACCGAACGTGAACGCCAGCGGCGGCGAGCCGATGAAAATGTCATCTTCGGTCGCGTTCAATATATGATGTGCATAGCAGTCGCAGACAATCAGCAGGTCGCGGTGGAAATGGATCGTCGCTTTCGGCAAGCCGGTGGTGCCGGATGTAAAGCCCAGCAGGCATGGATCGTCGGCCCGTGTTGCGACCGCATCGAAATCGCTGGATGCACCGGCCAGCAATGCGCCAAGTTCCCCGCCAGCATTGCCCTCCCAGGTCACCAGAGTTTTGATGAAATCGGTCTGTGCCACGGCATTCTGCATCTCGCCGATCAGCGCGTGATCGCAAAATGCAATGCTGATTTCGGCCTTGTCGATGATCTGGACCAGTTCACGGGCGCGCAGGAGTGGCATGGTCGCGACCACAACGCCGCCCGCCTTGATGATCGCCATATAGAGCGCAATCTTGGTCGGGTTATTGCCCGAGCGGATCATCACGCGATTGCCTGTTTTCATGCCGAGCTTGTCGGTCAGCACATTGGCGATCTTGTTGATCATTGCGGCGAGATCGCTATAGGTCCAGCGTACGCCCGGCGCCTGCAGTGCAATGCGGTCGCCTTTGCCGTTTGCAAGATGTGCATCCACCAGTTCGTAGGTGGCGTTGAGCTGTTCCGGGTAGCCGAGTGCGTCGAGGTTGATGATATCCGGTAGAAATTCCGCAGCCGGGAGATTATCCAGAACGAATGTGTCCACATGAGCGCTGGGGTGCATGCTCGTCTCCTGTCAATGCCAGTTTGCGTTCGACTGCTGGGTCAAACGTGCAAGTAACGTTCTTTGATGTCCGGGGTGGTCAAAAGGGCGGCGTTGTCGCCGCTCCACACCACACGGCCCTTTTCGATGACCACATGACGGTCTGCGAAGCGCGCCAGCGCATCGACATTCTTGTCGATGACAAGGATTGCCTCGCCTTCATCCTTGATGTTGCGCAGGCAGGACCAGATCTCTTCGCGCATGAGCGGCGACAGGCCTTCCGTCGCCTCATCCAGCACGACCATTTTCGGATTGGTCATCAGGGCGCGACCAACCGCCAGCATCTGCTGCTCACCGCCGGAAAGCTGGTTGCCCATGTTGCGCCGCCGCTCCTTCAGGCGTGGGAACATCCGATAGATGCTTTCCAGCGTCCATTTGGATGAACGCGCTTCCGAACGCCGGGTGGCCAGCAGGTTCTCTTCGACACTGAGCGTCGGGAATATCTGCCGTCCTTCCGGGACGAGACCAAGCCCCTCGCGGGCAATTGCGTAGGGCGGTTTGCCGGTAACGTCATGGCCATTGACGAACACCTTGCCGCCCTTGGGCGGCAGCAAGCCGAAGATCGACTTGATGGTCGTCGTTTTCCCCATGCCGTTTCTGCCGAGGATCGTGACGACTTCTCCTGCACTGACTTCAAAGTCGATGCCGAAGAGAATGCGAGACTGGCCATAGGCGTTCTGGAGTCCTTCGACCTTCAGCATCACGCGGCCTCCTCTTCGCCGAGATAGGCGGCGCGCACGTCCGGATCAGAGCGTACGGCAGCGGGTGTTCCGGACGCGATGACGCATCCGTAGACGAGGACGCTCACCTGATCCGCCAGCGAGAAAACGGCATCCATGTCATGCTCGATCAGAACCAGCGTATGCGTCTGACGTAATGCGCGCATCAGCTCGACCAGCACTACGGATTCTTCATGGCTGGTGCCAGCCAGTGGCTCATCAAGCAACAGCATCTGCGCTTCGGTGGCGAGCGCGATGGCAATCTCAAGCTGGCGCTTTTCGCCGTGCGACAGCGCTCCGGCCCGGCGATGGGCGCGGTCGTCGAGCCGCACGCGGGCAAGCGCTGTCATGGCTTGTTCGTTGATCTGGACCTCCTTGTTTGCCGCCTGAAAAAAGCGGAAGCTCGAACCGGATCGTGCCTGAACGGCAAGCGCAACATTTTCAAGCACGCTGAAACCTTCAAGAACAGAGGTGATCTGAAACGAACGTGCAAGGCCGAGATGGACACGATTGGGCATAGGCAGACCGGAAATGTCACGGCCATCGAAGATGACCGAACCGCGGTCGCTTTTGAGATTGCCCGAAAGCTGGTGGATCAATGTCGTCTTTCCGGCGCCATTTGGGCCGATCAGCGCATGAATTTCACCGCGTTTGACGGTGAGGTTCACACCGTCTGTGACCTTGAGCGCGCCAAAGCTTTTGTGCAGGTCTCGCACCTGAAGCAGTTCATCCGACATCGGAACCTCCACGCAGCTTGCGGAGCAGCCCGCCGATACCGTCGCGACTGAAAAGCACGACGAGAACAAGGAAAAGACCAAGGCCGAGTTTCCAGTGCTCTGAGAAATGCGCCAGCACCTCTTCCAGCACGATGAAGGCGGTTGCGCCGAGGACCGGGCCGATCAGCGTGCCCATTCCACCCAGCACGACCATGACGATCAGTTCGCCAGAACGCTGCCAGCTCATGAAGGCAGGCGAAACGAACTGGATCTGGTTGGCGAGCAGAACACCGGCAATGGCCGCTGCCACACCGGCGATGACATAGGCGGTGAGCTGAAACGAGAAGGGCGAGAAACCGATGGCGCGCATGCGTACCGGATTGTCCCGCGTTCCGCGCAGCACACGACCGAACCGTGAATGCACCAGCATGCGGAAGATGAAAAATGCGCCCATCAGAACCGCCAGCACGAAGTAGAACAACACCAGATTGCTGGAAAGCAGCATATTGCCGAACAGCGTCGAGCGGGTGGACAGCGTCATTCCATCGTCGCCGCCAAAGGCTGACAGGGAAACCATGAAGAAGAAGGCCATCTGCCCGAAGGCCAGCGTGATCATGATGAAATAGACGCCGCTGGTTCTCAGCGAGATATAGCCGGTGACGAGGGCGAAGAACGCCGCAACAACGATGGCCGCAACCAGCTGGAGGATCAGATCGTCGATGCCATAGCTGGACAGGATGCCGACTGCATAAGCGCCGATCCCGATATAGGCGGCATGACCAAAGGACACGAGCGCGCCGTAACCCATGATGAAATTGAGCGAAAGCGCGGCTAGCGCGAAGATCATGATGCGTGTCACGATCACGAGAAGAAAGCTGTCGTTCAATACGGATGCGAGAAGCGGAACGATTGCAAAGGCGGCGAAGACCAGCCACGGGCCCGCATCCAGCAAAGGCGAGGTTCGGCTCTTTGCCGTTTCCGGCATGGCGGTATCGCGGGTGCTGTTATGGGTAATCTCGCTCATCGGGTTCCTCCCTGCGCCGGGAAGAGACCTGTCGGACGGAAATAGAGCACGGCTGCCATAAGAATATAGGTGAGCATCGGCACCAGCGTGCGGCCCATCTGGGAGGCAGCGGCCGGATCGAGCAGGTTGCGGAGCAGCATCGGCCCGAAGGTGCGGCCAAGCGTATCGACGAGGCCAACGGTGATGGCCGCAACGAAAGCACCGCGCACGGAACCGACGCCGCCGATCACGATGACGACGAATGTGAGGATCAGGATGGAATCGCCCATGCCTGGATCAACGGAGAGAATGGGGGAGATCATGCCACCGGCAAAGCCTGCAAGCATCGCGCCAAGTCCGAAGACCACCATGAACAGGCGGCGTATATTGATGCCGAGAGCCGAAACCATGTCGCCATTGGTCGCTCCGGCACGCAGCAACATGCCGATGCGCGTGTGATTGACGAGGACATAAAGACCTGCCGCCGTGGCGAGGCCAGCGGCGATGATCAGCAGGCGATAGACGGGATAGCGCAGGTTGCCAAAGAGCTGGATGGAACCGGATAGGGAATCCGGCATCGGCACGCTGAGCGGAGCCGCGCCCCAGATGATCTTCACGAGTTCGTTCACTATCAGGATCAACCCGAATGTAGCCAGAACCTGATCGAGATGGCTGCGTTCGTATAATCGTCGAAAGACCAGCACTTCCAACACAATGCCGATGACAAGGGTGACGGGCAGGGCGATCAGGATGCCGTAAAAGAAGCTGCCTGTCATGGCAGTGAAAGTCGCAGTCAGATAGGCGCCGACCATATAAAGAACGCCATGCGCCAGGTTGATGAGGTCCATGACGCCGAAGATCAGTGTCAAACCGGCTGCGACGAGAAAGAGCAAAATGCCAAACTGAATCCCGTTAAGGGACTGCAGCAGAAAAAGATTGAGCATGGGGGACGTCCGGAACTCGTTGTACTGAAGTCCGTTTCACGCCAGACAAACTGGCGTGAACTGTTTCAGACTTGGAAATTGAGAGGACTGGGCTCATCGGAGCACCCGCCTTCCACCGGGTTACATCTTGCATTCAGCTGCGTAATTATCCTTGTAATCGTTGAAGACCGTTTCAACGTAGGACGTGGCGAACTGGCCGTCGTCACGCTTGACGACTTTGGTCAGGTAGAAATTCTGGATCGGAAAGTGGTTGTCGCCAAAGCTGAATTCACCGCGCGGCGAGGTGAATTTCGCGTCTTTCATGGCGGCCCGCAAGGCATCCTTGTCGGCAATATTGCCGTTGACCTGCTTGACGGCCGCATCGATCAGCATGGCGGCGTCATAAGCCTGCACCGCAAAAGTCGCCGGAATGCGCTTGAATTTGGCTTCATAGGCGGCGGCAAATTCCTTGGCTGGTGCGGAATCAAGATCCGGCGCCCAGTTCGAACCGGCGAAGAAGCCAACTGCCGCATCCTGCTGCGCGGGCAGGGTGGTCTCATCCACGGTGAATGCCGAAAGGAACGGGGTGCCTTCAAGACCGGCCTGACGATACTGTTTGACGAAATTTACGCCCATGCCGCCGGGCAGGAAAGCATAGACCGCGTCAGGCTGTTCGGCTGCGATCTGGGCGAGTTCTGCCGAATAGTCGAGCTGGCCAAGCGGCACATAGATTTCCTGCGCGACTTCGTTCTTGTAGGAATGCTTGAAACCGGCCAGAGCGTCCTTGCCAGCCTGATAATTCGGGGCGATCAGCACGACGCGCTGGTAGTTCTGCTTTTCGGCATATTTGCCGGAAACTTCATGCATCTGGTCGTTCTGATAGGAGGTGACGAACAGATTGGGGTTGCAATCCTTGCCGGCCAGATTGGACGTGCCTGCATTGGTCGAGATCAGAAACGTGCCGGAATCGGTCGCTGGTTTGACGATAGCGTTCAGGACATTGGAGAAGATGGGGCCTACGACAAAATCCACTTTGTCGCGCTGGATCATCTGCTGGACCTTGTTGACGCCGATATCCGGCTTCTGCTCATCGTCCTGAATGATGATTTCAGCATCGAGGCCGCCGAGCTTGTTGCCCAGCTTGTCCATGGCAAGCAGAAAACCGTCGCGGGATTGTTCGCCCAGCAAGGCCGCTGGCCCGCTCAGCGTATAGATCAAACCGATCTTGATCTTGCCTTCTTCGGCCTGCGCGGTTCCGTTCAACATGGTTGCGGCGAGCAGCGCGAAGGCCGCTTTCGTCGAAATTTTCATTGTTCCACCTCGATTGCAGCGTTCTGCTTTGTCTTATTTTTCTTTCGCATTATCCGGTGCAAAACCGCTTCACACTTTTGCTGGAAATGCTCTGATACCCGGCAGATGTACTCCCATACTTCTGCCGGGCGGATGCATTATTCTGCTGGAGCGGGCAAAAATTCAACCTCGTGTGCCGGTGCAATGCGAACTATTTCAGCAGGATCACCGACATTGTCGATGCGAACGAACAGATCCCAAAGTTTTGCAGTCGGCGAAACCCAGAAAACGCACTTCACTGGCTGCTCGGTCTTGTTGAAAATACCGTGCGACACGTTGCGTGGCAGGCAGACGAGATCGCCAGCTTCGGCAACGGCTTCCTTGCCGTCGAGAAGCAGGTCGAAGCGTCCTTCCAGCACGTAGATGAATTCTTCCTGCGTGGTGTGGATATGTGGCGGAACGAAAGTGCCGGGAGGGAAGGTTGCGTGCCAGGACATGGAGCTTTCGCAGACATGCTTGGGCACATAGGTCTGACCGAGAATATGCCAGACAACACCGTCCACGGAGGAACCGGATTTGGTCACGCCAGCTTGAAGAACAGTCACTCTAATTCCCTTTCATTAGAGCGCACCCCGAAAAGTGTGAAACGGTTTTCGGAAAAGATGCGCGTTAAAAAATATTCAGACGCAGGTTTCAGGCAGAGGCCCGAGACACTCCCCGATTGACTTGCTGTGTTGAAAAGCCAGCCTTTGCGGCATAGCCGCGAACGATTGCCTCGCGCTCGGCAAAGCTGATGACGCCGTCCAGATCGGCAACACCGGATGGAGCGCGGCGTTCAACCTCATCGATGACGCCTTCCGGGCCGCCCAGCCGGTTGAGCCGGACGATTTCCGCCGTCGCGGGCAGCCGGATTGCCTGATAGGCCGCCAGCGCCGCGCGACCGTGCTCCGCAGCGGCAAGGTGGTCGGCAAGCGTGCGTGCGTCGATGATCGCCTGGCTCGCGCCGTTCGACCCCACCGGATACATCGGATGGGCGGCATCGCCGATCAGCGCCACGCGGCCATCCGTCCACCAGCGGGCGGGGTCGCGGTCGCACATCGGATATTCGAAGAATGTATCGGTTGCGCGCACCAAAGCGGCAAGGTCCACGACATTGATGCCGAATTTTTCGACATGGGGCATCAGCTCTTCATGCGTGCCGCGACGGCTCCAGTCCTCGCGCTTCGGCGCAGGCGATCCGTCGGCGCCGGGACGATAGGTGACGACCCAGTTGTTGAGAATCTTGCCGGGCGTGGTGCCCTTGGCTATCGGGTAAAGCACCAGCTTATACGTAAAGCCGCCAGCCACGATCATGGTGCGACCGTCAAGGAACGGATCGCTTTCAACAGCGCCGCGCCACATCATGACGCCGTTCCATTTGAGACCGGCTTCGTTCGGGAACATCTGATGTCGAATGACGGAATGAATACCGTCCGCGCCGATAATGATGTCGGCAGTTGCCGAGGTAATTTTTGAACCTTCGGCAAAATGAACCGTGGCAGAACCCTCGTTCTGGGTGTAGCCCACGCAGCGCTGGTTCGCGATGACGGCATCCGGTCCAAGCCGTTCGATGACGGCATTATAAAGCAGTTTCTGCAAATAGCCGCGATGGATTGAGAACTGGGGCACATCATAGCCTGCATCGACGCCGCGGGGCTCGCGCCATATTTCCTGGCCCTGCCGTGTAGCGTAAATCAGCTCTCGGGTGCGGATGCCGGTGGCGTCCAGCGCGGGCAGAAGGCCGATTTCAGCCAGTTCGCGGATGGCGTGCGGAAGGACATTGATACCAACGCCCAGTTCACGGACTTCCGGTGCTGCTTCGAAAATCTGGCAGTCAATGCCTCGTGCGTGCAGCATCAATGCCATCGTGAGGCCACCGATGCCCCCTCCGACGATAATCGCTTTCATTCGCGGTTCCCTTTTTCGTGGCTGCTCTTTGGCGCCTGGGACCAACGATAAAAGCGGGAACAATGCTGTCTATCACCAAAACGCCATTCCTAACAGGAAACCGCCAGAAACGCGCTTTCGTGCAAAATTTTCGTGGCGCTTGCGCTCTCGCTCCAGCGTGATACTTTAATCTTAAAATAAAATGCTCTCTAAATGAGATACGGGGAATATCGTGATGCCGACTACGAGCTATATGCACAGGCTTTCGCCGTCCATCGATTCGTTCCAGGACACCATGTCGGGTCTCCTCAGGCCTTGCCGCATCTCGAAGAAATCCAGCCGGACCTACCGGACGGAAGTTTCACATGGGCGCATGCGTCCCTTCGGCCTGACTGCGATCCGCATTGGCGGCCATGCCCGCATCGAAGTTGAAGCGCATAACGACATGACTTTGTTGCAGGTTCCGTTGCAGGGCATCTTCGTCTCGCGCGACCGGCGCGGTGACGAGTTGTTGTATCAGTCCGGCATGAATGCCCAGCTGGTCGACGCGCATTCGGCGATTGATCTCGAATTTCACCCTTCCACGCGCATGCTGATCTTCAGCCTGAACGATACCCAGATCGATATTCTGGGGGGCAAGGAATTCATCGAACAGTTTACCCATAACAAGCGCGTCGTATCCTTCGATACTCTAGTGGGTCATGCCTTCTATCAGCTGGCGCATTTCGTCATAAACGAGATCGAGAAGGATAAGGAAGCATTCTTCCATGGCGGTCTGTCGGAGCGGCTCGAAGACAGCCTGATGGCATCGCTTGCGGCGGCGCTCGACACGCAGCCGCGCGCAAGGCCGCTGACGAGTGCGGTTCCAAGCTATGTCCAGCGTGCTGAAAAATTCATGCTCGACAATCTCGACAAGCAGCTGACCTTGCAGGAGCTTGTCGATGCAACGGGCACCAGTGCACGTACCTTGCACCGCACATTTCGCAGTGTCCGGGGCAACACGCCGCTCGGCGTGTTCAAGAACATGCGGCTGGACAAGGTGCATGCAGAGCTTGTCCGCGGCCACGCCGGGCCGGGGGATATCACGCGTATCGCCATGGCCTGGGCTTTCAATCATATGGGCTTGTTTTCAGCGGATTACCGACAGCGCTTCGGCTATCTCCCATCGGAAACCGTGCGCCGCGCGCAATGATCCTTCGGTAGAAACGCCTCGGGCGGCACCCCGTATATTGAATTTCCGGTTGGACTGTGGTGCTGCACGCCGCCGACCTTGGACGTGCCTGTGCCGGGAGCAAAGCTCCGGGGCCGGCTCGGCGAGCATATGTTCTTGCAAATCAGAAACACTATCACTGCCGACCGTATAGACGGTAGGATGGCCGGTCGGTTACCTTGGCTCTTGAGATTTGAACCGGAGATGAAGCCTTCATGATCAAGGGTATAGCGCTGCTATTGTTGTTTCAGCTGCTTGGCGAAAGCTTTATCTTCACGAGCGGGCTTCCTATACCGGGCCCCGTTGTGGGGCTCGTGCTTCTGTTCGTTGCCATGCAACTGTGCAAGATATTCGACTGGGGTATCTTTGCCGAAGCAGAAACGGCGGCCGATGGTTTTCTCGGTAATCTCGGCCTGCTTTTTGTCCCGGCGGGGGTCGGAGTGGTGGCTATGTGGAGCCAGATTCAGGGGCAAGCCACGGCAATTCTGGCTATTGTGGTGATCTCGGCAATTCTCACATTGGCGGTGACGGTCTGGACCTTCATTCTTGTGCAACGCTTCATGGGGCGGAGGTAGCGTCATGAAACATCCACTGGAACTATGGGTTTACCTTTCAGCATCACCTTTGCTGTGGCTCACTCTCACATTATGCGCATGGATCGTGGCGACGCATATTTCCGTTCGACTGAAGCGCCATCCATTGGCCAATCCTGTACTGATTTCCATCGTGCTGCTTTCCAGTCTGCTTGTGATTTTTGATGTTCCCTATGGACGATTCTTTGAAGGAGCCCAGTTTATCCACTTCCTGCTCGGTCCAGCCACAGTAGCCATCGCCGTGCCTCTATTCCGCCAATGGCATCAGGTGCGGCAAGCGCTGATCCCAATGGGAGCAGCGCTGGTCGTCGGCTCCTTCTTTGCGGTTCTTTCCATTGTGGTGATGGGCAAATGGGCCAATCTCTCCAATGAAGTGCTGATTTCTTTTCTGCCAAAATCCGCAACTGCCGGGGTTGCCATGGCGATCTCTTCCACACTTGGCGGCACACCGTCGCTAACCGCGGTATTGGTCGTACTTACCGGTATCATCGGCGCACTTGTCGTCACCCCTTTCATGAATGCCATGCGGATAAGGGACTACGCCGCACGTGGATTTGCTGTTGGGCTGACGTCGCACGGTATCGGAACTGCACGTGCTTTCGATGTCGATGAGACGGCTGGGCTCTTCGCCGGGATTGCCATGGCGCTGAACGCTATTGCAACGTCACTCGTTGTGCCGCTGCTCGTCAAATTGTTCCTCAGCTGAAACGCCGACGCGACGTTTAAAGCGGCGGGTTGATCGACACTAAATTGTCCCCATGGCCACGCGAGCCGTTTGGCTCGCTGGCTGCCATATGGGGACGAAGAACTATATGCGTGGTCAGGGCAGTTGATTTACTGCTTGATAGCCTCAGCCTGAATTTCAAGCTTGACCATCTTGGCCATGCCTTCTTTTACAAGGAAGTCCACGCCCCACTGGGTGCGATCGATAGTTGCTTCAAAATCGCCACCACAGACTTCTGCCTTGAAGATCGGGCTCTGGTAACAACCGAACTTGGTGGCCGTGAGCTGGATTGGCAGTGTCTTTCCCTTCATGGTCAGATCGCCATCCACTGATACCAGCTTGTCTTCGTCAAAATTCCACTTGGTCGACTTGAACTCAATGGTCGGGAACTTTTCCGCGTCCAGCATGTCAGCACCTGTCACGTGCTTATCAAATGCGGCCATGCCTGTATTCAGCGTCTTGACGGGAATTGAAATATCCATCTTCCCATCCATGGTTTCAGGATCGAACGAGATATCGCCGTTGATTTCATAGAAACCGCCGCTGTTTGTCGATGTATTGAAGTGATCAATATAGAAAACAGCTTTTGTATGTGTTGGGTCCAGTTTGTAATCCGCAGCCTGGGCAGCCGAGACTGACAGCAACGAGGCTAAGAGGGGCAGTACGAACTTTCTCATGTCCATTTCCTTGTCGAGATTTAGCCGTGAAGCGTGAATACAGTGATCGCTTCGATGCCTTTGTAAGTAGCTGTCGGGCGCAACGCTGTGTAGTTCGGATTTCGGTACTCAATGTCCTATAAATAGGACGGTTGCTTGCGTTGAAGCGGGAACTGCAGCAGATACAGCCGGTATCACAGGAATTTTCCTGGCAGCTTTGGCTGGCGCATGAAGAGTGTTGCGAGCGCTGCAAGAGCAATGGCAAGACCGATCATGACGAACATGTCGCTGTAGGCCAGCACGAAAGCCTCCCGTTGAACGGTTCTGGCGAGCATGGCCGTGGCTTGGGCAGTCACTCTCGTCGGATCGCTGTTGTGAGCTTCCAGCATGGCTGCGGTTCGGTCGATGTGGCCCTGCACATCCGCAGCGCCCCGTTCCAGATGCAGGCCAAGCAGATTGGAGTGCAACTGCTCCTGCACGCGTGTAAATGTGCTGACCGCAGCAAGACCGATGGCTGTGCCAACCGTGCGAACGATATGAACAAGGGACGCAATCCACGGTATTTCCCTGACGCTGATGTCTTCCGTTATCAGAACCATCAGAGGTATGGCGGTGAATGGTGCGGCGATGGACTGCACGAACAACGAAGGCAATATCTGATCCGAGGTCCACAGATGCGTGAGACCGGACAGCATAAGAACACCTGCGCCGAACAGCATCAGCCCGAATGCTGCCAGACTGCGCGGATCCATCCTGTAGGTCAGCCAGGCGACGAATGGCGTCAGAACGATCTGCGGCAGAACAGAGACCCAGAACATCGTGCCGCTTTCCAGCGCGCGATAGCCCTGAATACGGATCAGGTATTGCGGCAGCAGATAAGCAGAGGTCATCAACCCGATGCGCATGGCGAACATCAGGAACAGACTGAAGCCAATATTCCGTCTGGCAAGCAGACGCGGACTGACCACCGGATCTGGATGCCACAATGCATGGATGAGATAAATGCTCAGAAAGAACAAGGCCGACGCCAGCAGACCCACGATCAATCCCGATCCGAGCCAGTCGAGGCGGTTGCCCTGATCGAGTGCCGTAACCAATGCAGCCAGCCCGAAAGACAGTGCCAGCAGACCGAAACCGTCATGTCTGCGGAAGCGCAGGAATTTGATAGGATCGTTGGCAAGCCCGTAGGCTCCCGCCAGCAGTGTAAGACTGCCGGGTATAATGTTGATCCAGAACAGATATTGCCAAGACAAGTGAGTGATCACCCATCCCTCGATGCTGACAGCAAGGTTTGGTGTAAGTGACGAAGCCAGCGCATAGAGCGACAAGCCGTAAAGCCGCAGATGCTGTGGCAAATGCCGCATGATCACGGCATAAGCCATCGGCATCAGGATACCTGCACTCAGGCCGCGTATCGCCTGAATGCTGATAAGCGTCTGGAGATTGGGGCTGAACGGCGCCAGCATCGATGCAATCGTGAAGATGAGTGCTCCGATCATGACCCCGCGAGCGGGCGAGAGGATCGAGCGCAGCCAGACGGCGGATGGTATGGCGGCCACTTCGGCAACGACATAAGCCGTCGTCAGCCAGCTCGCCTCATCCATGCCAACACCAAGTGCGCCACGAATATCGGCAAGCCCGATATCGGTGAGGCGCGAGTTCAACAGGGATGTCGTCGTGCCAAGCAGGACGGCGGCGACGCCGATCAAAGCCCGCATGTTGGGTAGGCTTGTGGGGCGCGATTGGGCAGAACCCCGAACGGTCGTAGCGGTGGACATGGCTTTTCGGCTCCTGCCGCCTGCCGTCTCAAACGAAGTTTCGCGGCAAGCGGCCCAATTAGCTATTTGATGAGACTGGCTGTCGTCTCAATGCTCTGGTCTGTATGCACGGTTGCCACGACCGACATGCCCGGGCGAAGCAGTTCGTCGAGTTCACCATTCTGTTCAAGCGCGATGCGCACGCCAACGCGCTGGGCCACTTTGGTGAAATTGCCGGTCGCGTTGTCCGGTGGCAGCAGGCTGAATTCCGATCCGGTTGCCGGTGACAACCGCTCCACATAACCGCGCAGTTCCTTGCCCGGGAATGTATCGACCGTCACGCTGACAACCTGACCCGGCCTGAACTTGGCCAGCTGCGTTTCCTTGAAATTGGCGACGATATAGAGCTTCGAGACAGGCACGACTGAAACGAGTTGCGACCCGGCCCGTACATATTGTCCTTCGCGCGCGCCGCTGACACCCACAACACCATCCATCGGTGCTGTGATATGGGTACGATCCAGGTCGATCTGCGCGAGCCGCAATGCAGCCTGCTGATTGGACAGTTCAGCCTGGGCTTGGTCGGATTGGGTGGCAAGAACGTCCAGCTTCTGACGCTCGGCTGCTATTTCGGCCTGTTTTTCAGCAATCTGCGCTTCGATGCGTTTGACGTCGGCAATCGCGGCTTCCAGCTTTTGCGCTGTCGACCAGCCGTCTTTCGTCAGAGATGTCTGTCGGTGACCTTCACTGACGACGCGCTCGCGGTCGGCGTTGAGCGCCGCCAGTCCGGCTTCTGCTTGTTCGATCACACGCTGCTGCAAGGTGATGTTGCTCTGCGCATTACGGATTGCGGCCTGTGCGGCGGCTACGCTAGCTCCGGCCTGATCCACCTGTGCCTGATACTGGGTCGGGTCGATCTGCATCAGCAGTTGTCCAGTTTTGACGTGCTGGTAATCCTCCACCAGTAAATGCACGATACGCCCGCCAACCTCAGCACTGACCGGTGTTGTGTCGGCACGCAGATAGGCATTGTCGGTCGTCTGGTTGGTCATGCCTGCCACCCAGCTTCCCCAGCCAAGCGGAATGACGATGGCAAGACCGATCCCAGCGACAATCACAGATGCGCGGGCAAGACTGAGATAGGCCCGGCGGCGGGGCTTTCCTGCTGCTTTGAGGGGCTCCGGCTTGTCCTTGACCGGAGCTGGCTGCTGAAAGAGAACAACTGGCTTGTTCATAACACGCAGTTCCTGAGTTGATTGTCTGAATTGATATCCGACTGTGAGAACCAAAAGGCGAAGCCGCGGCTTCGCCTTCAGTTTCGACATGGGATGAGTATCGTTAGTTCTGAAAGCTGGAAGGTGAAGCATCGCCGAAGCGATGTGCCGAGCCGTTCTCTGTGACCTCTTTTGCAGGAACGATCGCCGCCGTGCTGGTGAAGTCGAGCTTGAGGAACGAAGAGTTCACATCCCGTCCGGGCAGAACAAATGCCTTGTCCTGTGCGGCCATGGCTTCCGGCTGGCCGACGAACGGGTTTTCAGCCAGAGCGGCACCGGTGCTGAGAAAAATTGCGGTAATAGCAAAAACGATCTTTTTCATTTTCTGTCTCCTTGGGACTTTGTTTTGGCTTGTGAAAATCAAAGCCGTTTGATGGAGCGAATATGGTATGCCTCCTTTCATGATTGAAATGATTTGTTATAATTTGAATTATGAGCAGCATTCATAATATCGACCTCAATCTGATCCGTGTCTTCAACGCGTTGATGGAAGAGCGGAACGTGACCAAGGCCGGGGAGAGGCTCAATCTCACCCAGTCGGCAGTCAGTCACGCACTCGGAAAATTGCGATATATTCTGTCAGACGAACTGTTCGTGCGCGGCCCGCAGGGCATGCATCCGACGCCACGCGCCGAAGAGCTGTCGCAGCCGCTGCGTTCGGCTCTTGCCGACATATCAGCGGCACTTTCACCAGTTCAGTTCGATCCCGCCACGGCGGATATGAGCTTTGTGGTCGCCACTTCCGATTTCTATATCGGCACGCTCTTTCCTGCCGTCATGGAGCGACTCGAAAAGGAAGCGCCGGGTATCCGGCTTTGGCTTCGATTGTTCAATGATCTCAATCTGGTCGAAGAACTGGATCGCGGAACCCTGCATCTCGTTGTCGGTGCTTTCGGACGCATTCCCAGCCGATTCAGGCGGGAGACGCTGGTATCTGTCGATAATGTCTGGATCATGCGCAAAGACCATCCGGCTTCTTCCGGCCCGCTGACAATTGAAACACTCGGGCATTATCCACACATTGATGTCTTGTTGTCAGGCCGCGCGGCAATGGAAGCTGCCGGCATGCAAGAACAGGAAGGTCTCGAGCGCGCGTTTGTAACCAGCAATCCGCCATTTCTTGAGGGGCTGCTACGGGAGGTCGGTCTGTCACGCCGTATTGGCGCAACGGTTTCCCTCATTCTTGCCGTACCGCCGCTTGTCGCGGCGACCAATATGATCGCCCTGTTACCGCGCAGTGTCGCGGAAACCTACAAAGATACTTACGGTCTTGTTCTGCATGAGGCACCCTATCCGTTGCCAGCCACTCAGATCAACATGCTGTCGCACAATACTTTCGGGGCGCATCCGGCTGTCGCCTGGCTGCGCTCCGTTCTGCGCGAAGCGATAACAGTCTCCCAGGCCTGACTCATCAGAAATGACAAAAAACGCCGGGCTATAACCCGGCGTTCTCTTGCAATGCTCCAACCGACAAGCAAAGCTCGCTTACCGGAATTGTCGCGACGGCTTATTTGCCGGACGTCATTGTGTTGTAGCTGGTGATCAGGTTGCGATAATCTGGAATGTGGTTTGCAAACAGCGTACCCAGACCTTCAATATCGTTGCGCCAGTCGCGATGCAGTTCACAGGCAACGCCGAACCAGGTCATCAGCTGCACACCGGCTGCACTCATGCGGTCCCATGCCGAATGGCGGGTCACTTCATTGAAGGTGCCCGACGCATCAGTGACGACAAAGACGTCGAAACCGGCTTCGATAGCGGACAATGCCGGGAAAGCCACGCAGACTTCGGTCACGACACCAGCGATGAGCAGCTGCTTCTTGCCGGTAGCCTTCACCGCCTTGACGAATTCCTCATTGTCCCAGGCGTTGATCTGGCCGGGGCGAGCGATATAGGGCGCATCGGGGAATGTTTCTTTCAGCTCCGGCACCAATGGGCCGTTCGGGCCGTTTTCAAAACTGGTGGTCAGAACAGTCGGCAGCTTGAAATACTTGGCGAGATCGGCGAGCGCCAGCACATTGTTCTTAAACTTGTCCGGGTCGAAATCTCGTACCAGCGACAGCAGGCCAGTCTGGTGATCGACGAGAAGAACAGCAACATCATCCTTGTTGAGGCGTACATATGGCTTGGTCATCGACGTTTCCTTTCAGGAAGTCAGAGGATAGATCGCCACCCGTATATTCGTGTAACGTTTGGCGTTGGTGGAATGAATGAAAGCTATCTCAGCAACGAAAAGCGCAAAAGATTGTCAAAATCGACGCTGCGTTCTATTAATGGAACGATGGAAGACCTGAACGACCTTTATTACTTTGTGCAGGTGGTTGATCATGGCGGCTTCGCACAGGCAGGCCGCGCCATCGGCCTGCAAAAATCGAAACTGAGCCGCCGTATCGCGATTCTGGAGGAACGGTTGGGCGTCCGCCTGATCCAGCGCTCGTCGCGCCATTTTTCCGTCACCGATATCGGGCGTGAATATTATCGCCGCTGTCTGGCAGTTCTGGTTGAAGCGGAAGCTGCCACTGCTTTCATCGCGCAACATCGCGACGAGCCGCAAGGCGTGGTTCGGTTAAGCTGCCCGACAGCGCTGATTTCATTCCAGTTCGGGGCGTTATTTGCCAAGTTTCTCACAGCCTATCCGAAGGTGGACCTGCATCTGGAAAGCACCAATCGCCGTGTTGACGTGATCGGCGAACGTTTCGATGTTTCCATCCGCGTACGGTTTCCGCCGCTGGAGCAAACCGACCTTCTGATGCGCAAACTGGACGACAGTTCGCAGTATCTGGTCGCGCGACCCGGTTTCCTCAATGAACCTGTGACCACACCGGCTGATCTGGTGGGGCTACCAAGCCTTGCATGGACATCAGCCTCCCATAATTATGAATGGCGGCTTGAAAAGCACAATGGCGAGCGGGCAGTCATTCCGCACCGTCCCCGCTTCCTGACTGATGACATGGCTGCCTTGCGCGATGCCGCGCTCGACGGTGCCGGGATCGTGCAGCTGCCAACCATGATGATCTGGCGTGACCTTGCCGCAGGCACATTGGTGCCTGTCTTGCCCGAATGGCGCCCGGCTGCGGGCATCGTCCATGCAGTATTTCCATCCAGGCGTGGCTTGCTGCCTTCGGTGCGTACCCTGATCGACTTTCTGGCGCGGGAATGCGCTGTTCAACGCAAGGCTATCGACGAAACTATTCTTTAGCCAGCGGTAGACCATACGTTGGAGAAGGTCTCTGGGTCGTCATGACCTGTGTTCGCTTGCGGATAGAGCGGCATACTCTTCGACCAAAAAATCGAGAAGTGCGCGCACTGAAGGCAGCAGGCCACGCCGCGAGGGAAAAGCAGCATGGATGATGCCGCTGCGGGGTGCCCAGTCGGGCAGAAGATCAACCAACCGCCCAGTCTTTATATCATCCCGGACAACCATTGTGGGAAACTGGCAAACGCCGATGCCTTGAAGAGCGGCCAGCCGCAGCGCAACCATATCTTCCGTGATCAGCAGCGGTTGATAGGGAATTTCAGCCGTGGTGCCGTTCGGACCAAGCAGGTTCCATTCAAAACTGTTGTGGGATGATCCCCAGGCAAGGCCGGGCATGTCGACGAGGTCGGCGGGGACGGCGTTGCATCCCTCCTTGACGAATACAGGGCTTGCCACCAGTCGTTGCTCGCTTTCCGCCAGCTTGCGGATGACGAGATCGCTATCCTCGAGCGGTGGAAAGCGGACGCGGATAGCGAGATCGAAGCCTTCGCGGATAACATCCACGCGCCGGTTTGTGCTTTCCAGATGTATTTTCACCTTTGGGTATCGCGCCATGAAACGGGCGATCATTTCACCGACCTGGAAATAAATGACCGATGCCGGGCAACTCACCCGCACCGTGCCTTGCGGTTCCGTGCGCATTCTGTCGATCACGTCCAGCGCAGCATCGGCCTCAACCATCATCGCCAGACAATGGCGATAAAATTCCTGGCCGATATCCGTCACGGCAAATTGTCGGGTGGTGCGCTGGATAAGCCTGACACCGAGATCATCTTCCAGCAGGGCGATCCGGCGGCTCAGCCTGGAGCGCGGCATATCCAGTTTTCGGGAGGCAGCGGAAAAGCCGCCTTGCTCCACGACTTCCACATAAAACCGCATATCGTTGAGATCAGCCATGGCCGGGCCTTTCATTGTCCTGTTTTCAGGACAGTATAGCCTGAACTTCGATCTACCGGTCAATTTGTTCCAGATTTATTTTGCTCTCAGACAGTCAATTCAGTGTCTGCAAGGCAACGAAATAAATCGGGAAGATCGAGATGAGACAGGTTATCGGCATTTACAGCAGCTCATCGCCCCATTGGGTGGGTGATGGATTTCCGGTTCGCTCCATGGTTTCCCATGCGACAATGGGCGAACACATCAGCCCCTTCTTGCATCTTGATTATGCCGGGCCGGAACAGTTTGCACCCACGGCAACCCCGCGCGGGGTTGGCAGCCATCCCCATCGCGGTTTTGAAACCGTGACCATTGTCTATCAGGGCGAAGTTGAACATCGCGATTCCACTGGAAGCGGAGGCATGATCGGTCCCGGTGATGTACAATGGATGACTGCTGCCGCCGGGATTTTGCACGAGGAGCGCCATTCGAAGGCGTTTACCGAACAGGGAGGCACGCTGGAAATGGTGCAGCTCTGGGTCAACCTGCCTGCCAAGGACAAGTCCGCGCCCGCCGCTTACCAGACGGTGCTCGATCGGGATATTCCGACCGTGGCCCTGCCGGATGAAGCTGGAATTGTCCGTGTCATAGCCGGGAACTATGCCGGACATGCCGGACCAGCACGCACCTTCACGCCGATTGATCTATGGGACCTGCGCCTGAAACAGGGCGGAAGCGTTGTGTTTGATCTTCCCGATCAACATACGACCGGCCTGGCAATCTTGCGCGGAACGATCACCGTCAACGGCAACAGATCGGCACGGGATGCGCAATTCGTTCTGCTCGACCGAAAAGGTGGCAGTTTCGAGGTTACGGCTGACAGCGACGCAACCGTCCTTCTGCTGAGCGGCGAACCGCTTGAAGAGCCTGTCGCCATGCGTGGCCCTTTCGTCATGAACACAAATGAAGAATTGCAGGATGCTTTCGCGGATTTCCGAACAGGGAAATTCGGCGCCATTCCTGCCTGATCCATTCCCGTAGCGTCAGTAAGAACCACGGGTATCCCCGGACCGGAAATGCTTTCGGCCCTGAATACGTCCAAGCCTGAAGAAGGAGACTTAAAATGAGCAGCCCAGCTAACTTTAACGGCCAGCGTCCGGTTATCGACCCCAACGACGCCGTCATGCTTCTGATCGATCATCAGAGCGGCCTGTTTCAGACCGTCGCAGACATGCCGATGCCTGTTTTGCGCAATCATGCGACCGCGCTTGCCAAGATGGCCACGCTGACCAAGATGCCGGTCATCACCACGGCATCCGTGCCGCAGGGCCCCAATGGTCCGCTGATCCCCGAGATTCATGAGAACGCCCCTCATGCCAAATATGTAGCGCGCCGTGGCGAGATCAACGCATGGGACAATCCGGATTTCGTTGCTGCCGTGAAGGCCACGGGCCGCAAGACCCTGATCATCGCAGGCACCATCACCAGCGTTTGCATGGCCTTCCCGGCAATCAGTGCCGTTCAGGACGGTTATAAGGTTTTCGCCGTGGTGGACGCATCCGGAACCTATTCCAAGATGGCGCAGGAAATTACGCTCGCTCGTGTTGTTCAGGCCGGTGTCGTGCCGATGGATACGGCTGCGGTGGCTTCGGAACTCCAGAAGACATGGCATCGTGACGATGCGCAGGAATGGGCCAATGTCTACACCAAGATTTTCCCTCCCTACCAGCTTCTCATCGAAAGCTACTTGAAGGCGCAGGACGTCGAAAAGAACCACGAACAGCTCGATTCACAGCGTGGCTGATTGTGACCAAAATACAAAAGGGCGGCATTACCTGCCGCCCTTCTTCTTGTCCTCAAGTTGATATGAAAACCGCATTGCGCAATGAATGTACGCAATGCGGTTCAATGTTCAGCCTGTCGTGTCATCCCACGGATTTCCCGACAGTGTTTATGCGCAAGGCTTACTTCTGCCAGCTCTTGACCAGTTCATCGTAATTGACCGTAACCGGCTTTTCTTTTTCGTTCTCGATCTTCAGCTGAGGAGCGAGGTTACCCTTGGAAACGGCATCCTTGTTCCAGTACTCGATGTCATGTTCCTCGGCGAGCTTCGGTCCGATGTCGCCCTGTACCCCCGCACGTTCCAGACGCGAGAGAACTTTTTCCTGTTCGGCGCAAAGTGAATCCATCGCTTCCTGTGCCGTTTTTGCACCCGACGATGCATCGCCGATCGCCTGCCACCAGAGCTGAGCCAGCTTTGGATAGTCAGGCACGTTGGTGCCGGTTGGCGACCACTGGACGCGGGCCGGCGACCGATAGAACTCGACCAGACCGCCGAGCTTCGGTGCCCGATCCGTGAAGCTCTGATGATGGATGGACGAGTCGCGGATGAAGGTCAGACCCACATGGCTCTTTTTCACATCGACCGTCTTGGACGTCACGAACTGCGCATAGAGCCAGGCAGCCTTGGCCCGGTCATCCGGGGTGGACTTCATGAGGGTCCAGGAACCCACGTCCTGATAGCCAAGCTTCATGCCGTCCTTCCAGTAGACGCCATGCGGGGAGGGGGCAACACGCCATTTCGGCGTGCCATCCTCGTTCACGACCGGCAGGCCGGGCTTGGCCATATCGGCGGTGAAAGCCGTGTACCAGAAAATCTGCTGGGCGATGTTGCCCTGCGACGGAACCGGGCCGGATTCGGAGAAGGTCATGCCTTGAGCTTCTGCCGGAGCATAGGCCTTGATCCAGTCGAGATATTTCTGGATGGCGTAGACCGAAGCTGGTCCATTGGTGTCGCCGCCGCGGGCTACGCATGAGCCGACCGGACGCGACTGATCATCAACCTTGATACCCCATTCATCGACCGGCAGACCGTTTGGCAGTCCCTTGTCACCGTTGCCAGCCATGGAAAGCCACGCATCGGTAAAGCGCCAGCCGAGAGACGGGTCCTTCTTGCCATAGTCCATATGGCCGTAGACCTTTTTGCCGTCGACATCGCGACCGGTGAAGAACTCGGCGATGTCTTCATAGGCAGACCAGTTGACTGGTACGCCAAGATCGTAGCCGTACTTGGCCTTGAAGTCGGCCTTGTTCTTCTCGTCGTTGAACCAGTCGTAGCGGAACCAGTAGAGGTTTGCGAACTGCTGGTCGGGAAGCTGGTAGAGCTTCTTGTCCGGAGCCGTCGTGAACTTGCTGCCGATGAAATCGTCCAGATCGAGGCCCGGATTGGTGACATCCTTACCTTCATTGGCCATGAAGTCGGTGAGGTTGCGGACCTGCTGATAGCGCCAGTGCGTGCCGATCAGATCGGAGTCGTTGACCCAGCCGTCATAAAGATTCTGGCCGGTCTGCATCTGGGTCTGAATTTTTTCGACGACGTCGCCTTCCTGAATAAGGTCATGCGTGACCTTGATGCCGGTGATGGCGGTAAATGCGGGCGCCAGCACCTTCGATTCATAATCATGGGTGGTCAGCGATTCCGAAACGACCTTGATATCCATGCCCTGGAAAGGCTTGGCCGCATCGATGAACCACTGCATTTCCTTTTCCTGATCGGCGCGCGACAGGGATGAAAGGTCGCCAATTTCCTTGTCGAGAAATTGCTTCGCCTCATCCATTCCCGCTGAAGCTGCCCCTGTCATTGCCAGCACGATAAGTGCTGTAGTCGTCATTAGATGCCGTCGCATGTTGATCCTCCCAAAGCTTGCGAGTGCATTGCATATCGACTTCCGGGCGCGGTTTGTCCCCCGAGCCCATTTTGCGCGGAGCGGAAGGTTTCCGCTCCGGATTTCTCACACAAAGCGGAATACGCCGATGGCGTAGACCACTGAAATGGCAAGAGCCCACCAGAGGTTCGGACCAACCAGCCCGAGCCATGCCAGATTGATGAATGCGCTGCCGAGCAGCGAGATAAACAGGCGGTCGCCGCGTGTTGTCTCGAAGCGCAGGATACCGTTGCGCGGCGAGCCGCCGGGCGAGATATATTCCCACACGCCCATGCCCAGCAGCAGAAATGCTATGGCGCAGAAAAACGCCGCCGTCTGCCAGGTCCAGGCCATCCATGAGAAGTCGGGCATATGAAACATCGTCATACCCTCCCCAGGGCAAAGCCCTTGGCGATGTAATTGCGGACAAACCAGATCACCAACGCACCGGGTATCAGGGTCAGAACACCTGCCGCAGCGAGCAGCCCCCAGTCCATACCGGCAGCAGAAACGGTGCGTGTCATCGTGGCTGCAATGGGTTTCGCGTCTGTCGTCGTGAGCGTGCGGGCGATGAGCAATTCCACCCATGAGAACATGAAGCAGAAGAAGGCTGCCACGCCGATGCCGGATGCGATCAGGGGCATGAAGATCTTCACGAAGAACTTTGGAAACGAATAGCCGTCGATATAGGCTGTCTCGTCGATTTCCTTTGGTACGCCCGACATGAAGCCTTCCAGAATCCACACCGCCAGCGGCACGTTGAACAGACAATGCGCCAGTGCGACTGCGATATGCGTATCGATGAGCCCGAATGCCGAATAGAGCTGGAAGAACGGCAGGGCGAACACCGCCGGAGGCGCCATGCGGTTGGTCAGGAGCCAGAAGAACAGGTGTTTGTCGCCCAGAAACCGGTAGCGCGAGAAGGCATAGGCTGCAGGCAGCGCCACCGAAACCGAAATTACCATGTTCATGACCACATAGATGATCGAGTTGATGTAACCCGAATACCAGGCGGAGTCGGTGAAGATGGCGCGATAGTTCTGCAATGTTGGCTCATGCGGAAAGAGCGTTAGCGACGTCAGGATTTCCTGATTGGTCTTGAAGCTCATATTGATGAGCCAGTAGATCGGTATCAGAAGCAGAACGATATAGATTGTCGGTATCAGCCAGCCGAACCGCGGCCTATCACGTCTGCTCGATTTTTGTCGGACGGCGTTTGAGATCGGTGCAATTGCAGGTGCACTGCCCACGGAAGTTCCCTGTATGGCGTTCATCTCACACCTCCTGATCGTGGCTGGTCATGACGGTGTAGAACACCCATGACAGCAGCAGGATGATGAGGAAGTAGATCAACGACATCGCCGCCGCCGGTCCAAGATCGAACTGACCCAGCGCCATCTTGACCAGATCGATCGACAGAAATGTTGTCGAATTGCCCGGTCCGCCGCCAGTCACCACGAAGGGCTCGGTATAGATCATGAAACTGTCCATGAAACGGAGCAGGACGGCGATCAGCAAAACGCGCTTCATCTTCGGCAGCTGGATGTAACGGAACACTGAAAACCGCGAAGCTCCGTCGATTCTGGCTGCCTGATAATAGGCATCCGGAATGGATACGAGACTTGCATAGCACAACAGCACCACGAGGCTGGTCCAGTGCCATACGTCCATGATGATAATCGTCACCCAGGCGTCGAACGGATCGTTGACGTAGTTGTAGTCCAGCCCCAGCCAATTGGCGTAATAGCCGAGCAGGCCGATGTCGCTGCGTCCGAAAACCTGCCAGATCGTGCCGACCACGTTCCACGGGATCAGCAGGGGCAATGCCATGGTGACCAGACAGACGGGGACCCAGAAGCCCTTTTTCGGCATGTTGAGCGCAATCAGGATGCCGAGCGGTATCTGGATCGCCAGCACGATGAACGAGAAAATGAGATTGCGCCAGAGCGCATCCCAGAAACGACCGGAGTGAAGAATTTGCTCGAACCAGTCCGTCCCGGCCCAGAAGAACTGGTTGTTGCCGAACGTATCCTGCACCGAATAATTCACCACTGTCATCAGCGGAATGACGGCGGAAAAGGCGACCAGCACCAGCACCGGCAGGACCAGGAACCAGGCTTTGTTGTTCCAGCTTTTTTCCATGGTCAGCCCTCCATTCCCACGCGCCAGGAATCCGCGAATATGCCGATTGCCTTCGGATCGAAGGTCACGCGCGGTTCGGCTGGTATCTCGTCGTCCTCGCCGATCACGACGGCGAGTTTCTGCCCCTCGAAGCCTGCCCGCACGATGCGGTAGCGCCCGATATCCTCGATCTTGTCGATGCGGATTGGCAGGCCTTCGCGACCGAGCCTGACAAATTCCGGACGGATGCCCAGTTCGATGCTTTTTGCATCACCAATCTGCGGTATGCCGGGCAGTGGAATGGCCTGCGCGCCGACTGTGGCAGTCTGGCCGTCGATCCGTGCGGGCATGAGGTTCATACCCGGCGAGCCGATGAAATAGCCGACGAATGTATGCCTCGGGCGCTCGAACAGTTCGGCAGGCGTGCCGATCTGCACGATTTCTCCGTTATGCATCACCACGACCTTGTCGGCGAATGTCAGCGCCTCCGTCTGGTCATGCGTGACATAGACCATCGTGAAACCCGATTGGCGGTGCAAGCGTTTCAGCTGTGAGCGCAGCACCCATTTCATGTGCGGATCGATAACCGTCAGGGGTTCGTCGAACAGGATTGCGTTCACATTCGCGCGTACCAGTCCCCGACCGAGCGAAATCTTCTGTTTCTGATCTGCCGTCAGTCCGCGTGCGCGTCGCCCGGCAATGCCGCCGAGGTCGGTCATTTCCAGAATGTCCTTGACGCGACGTTCCACTTCCGCTTCCGGCATCCGTCGGTTGCGCAACGGAAAGGCCAGATTGTCGAACACGGTCATCGTGTCGTAGACGACGGGAAACTGAAAGACCTGCGCAATGTTGCGGTCTTCGGTGGCAAGGCCGGTTACGTCCTGCCCGTCGAAAAGGATGCGCCCCTCAGTTGGTTGCAGAAGGCCGGAAATGATGTTGAGCAGGGTCGTCTTGCCGCAACCGGACGGGCCGAGCAGCGCGTAGGCGCTGCCGTCCTCCCACTCGTAATTGACCATGTTGAGAGCGTATTCGCCTGCGGCTTGCGCCTTCGCATTATAAGCGTGGCGGATATGATCGAGAGTGATACGTGCCATCGTCGCCCTCCTATGCCGCCAAACCAACCGTGCGGCCAACCGCGCGGCCAGTTTCATCGAATGCCATCAGGTGTCGCGTGTCGAGGTAGACCTCGATTTCGCGATCAGGCTCGACGATCTGGATACCGTGCGCCAGCATGACCCAGCGGTCGCCTTCGTAATCGAGATGGATGAAGCTTTCCGATCCGGCGATCTCGGATACCAGCGTGCGGGCCCGAATGGGAACCGTAGCGTTTTCCGCCGGACGGACCAGCAGATGATGCGGCTGAAACGCGATCGTCAGTGGACCGTCGCTTATATCAGCCAATTGGCTTGGTACGGCAATGGCCGGGCGGTCGGCGCGCAGGAAACGATCCCCCGACTTGACCATGCGTGCTGTGTTCAGGGGCGGGTCGGCAAATGTTCGTGCCGTGACGAGGTCGAGCGGGCGGCGATAGACATCGATTGTGCGCCCGAACTGCGTGATGCGGCCTTCTGAAAGTGCCGCCGTATTGCCGCCGAGCAGCAGGGCTTCCGAAGGTTCGGTTGTTGCGTAAACAAAGATCGCACCGGATTCGGCAAAGATGCGCGGCAGCTCTTCACGGAGTTCCTCACGCAGCTTGTAGTCGAGATTGGCCAGCGGTTCATCGAGGAGGACGAGATTGGCCTTTTTCACAATGGCCCGGGCAATTGCAGTGCGCTGTTGCTGCCCGCCGGAGAGATTAAGCGGTGTGCGGTCCAGATAAGGCGTCAGCTTGAGAAGGTCCGCCGCCTTGCGAACCTCGCTGTCGATCTCCGACTGTGCCTTGCCAGCGATGCGCATCGGCGAAGCAATGTTTTCATAGACCGTCAGAGCCGGGTAATTGATAAACTGCTGGTAGACCATCGCCACATTGCGCTTCTGCACGGGCATGCCTGTAACATCCTGTCCGTCGAACAGGATCGAGCCTTCACTTGGCTTGTCCAGGCCCGCCATGAGGCGCATGAGCGAGGTCTTCCCGGACAAGGTCGGTCCGAGCAGGACATTCAGGCTCCCGCGAGGCAGTACCAGACTTGTCGGATGGATATGGGTGGCTCCACCAACCGTCTTCGAGATATTTCGCAATTCCAGCATATGTCCCGAGGCCTCCTCCAACCGTCGGAATTATTGCGCTTATTGGCAATTCCTCTCAATATGAACTTCCAGGGACTGTGCCTTATCCCTTATGAGCAATCCGTGTTCTGCGAACCGCTTCCACACTTTCTCAGGAAACATGCAAGTTCCAACGACAATCCGGGCGCTGTTAACAGGATGTTTCCCAACGGATCTCATCCAGCTTAACACAACACCGAACCCGGCGCTCAATGAGCGCGAGCCAGCAGATGCGGCAGCGCGACCGTGATCTTTAACGCTTGAACAAACTCGGTTTGGATGACTTCGACAAGCACGCAGCTTGTCGCTTTGGCGATGGTGCCGAACACCGTGATCGCCACTGTCCGAGAAGAGGGCATGCGCACTCGTAACTGACATGTTCCTCCCCCTGTTCACACGTTCGGCCATTGCGAGTGTGAAAGCCAAACAATGAAAATCGAAAACAAAAAGAAAGTCAAATGAAGATAATTGTTTCACTTGCGAAATGTGGGCAGACCGTCGCGCGCCATGTGAAATGGTGGCTGTCGGTATAGCCGCGGTCCGCGCAGAGCGGATTTCCTGCAGCGGATCCATATAAGCTCAAGTTACCCGCACGGAACCCGAAGGGTGCATTACACCCAAACAGATGTAGACAAATTACCGGCTCTTCTTTTGCGTCATTTGACGGCACAATAGCCATGGAGCCGAATATTTCTCAACACCATTGGGAATTGGGCGCCGGCGAGGAGAAATGGTGATGAATGAACTACGTCCCATATCCAACGAGACCCTCACTGCAGGTGGTGTTCAAGGTACGTCTTTAACTACCGCAGCCGGACATCTGGCGCTCGTGCCGACATGGCTCCCTTTCGGTGTCGCTTCAGGCACAACCGGCAATTCCGCCGGAAGCGGTGGAATGGGACTGAGCGTCGGTGTGATAAGCAGCGACGCATCCGCTGTGTTCGTTCCGTCCAACACGGCAATTGCCGGTCCGGGAGCCGGGGCGGGCGCGGACCAGTTCAACAATGCATTGATTAATCAGCATGTCGTTGAAATGGCTGGAATGGGCGGAGACGGCGGAAACGGCAACGCCGTGATCGGAGGTACAGAAGGCGCGACCTCCAATCATGCAGGAAGCGGTGGCGACGGGGTTTTCTTCGGGGGACTTGTCAGCTCTGACGTCGCGGTTTTTGCTCCCGTCAATGCTGCGGTTGCAGGCGGATCCAATTCCGTAGCGTCTGCCAACCAGACCAACAACGCTGCCTTCCTGCAAGGCGCGGACCAGATGGCGGGTATTGGAGGCTCGGGTGGAGACCATAATGCCGCCGGGTCCGTTTCAGCCTCTCCGATACATACAGACGCTGGAAATTCCTATTATTTCACCGGTGATAATTATGCGGGTCATGGTGGCGCGGGTATTTTTGCCGGCACCATGATCGATGTGAACGTGGCGATTTTCTCCCCCATCAATATCGCTGTCGCTGCCGCTGGCGGCAATGCAGAGGCGCACCAGACAAACAACGTGATTTTCGATCAGGGCGGCACGCAGATTGCCGGGATCGGCGGTAATGGCGGCGGCTTCAACATGGCCTCGGACACAATTTTCACCGGCAATACAGCTGCAGGAAGCGGTGGTGACGGTGTTTCCCTGGGCAGTATGGTGGACGTGAATATCGGGTATTTCCACCCGATCAATATTGCAGTTCCCGCTGGCGGAACCGCTGATGCCCAGCAGATAGACCATCTGCTTGTCGATCAGCATGCTTTACAGATTGCCGGTATCGGTGGTTCAGGCGGCTACGATAATCTGACCGACACAAGCCATGATGCGCTTCTTGCAAACGACATTCTTGGCCTTCTTCACGCTTGATACATTCCGGTCTGGCCCACCCTAAAGTAGGTACCCGAATTTCTAGCTAGTCCCGCAACATCAACACGCGCACTCTTTGGAACGCGGTCGGTAACGCGATTTTACCAATCTCTTATCTGGGAATGCCGACCACCAAGACTGATGTTCAATCCGAAACAGGGCTGGGGCTCAACAGGGAGGAATTAAACGATGCCTATTCCGAGAGTTTCCGACACAATCCATCTCAGTGACGTTTATGCAGGCGACGCTAATGCCGGTAACGGTGCTGATGGCTATAATTTTGGGAATATCAATTACAATCCAAGTGCAGTCGTGGCCAATACGCAAAACGTAACAGGCGCAGCCGTTGATGTGCATAGTGGCGATTCCCCGTGGTTAAACGCCAGCTGGGACGCAGGCCATGCCGGAGATGGCGGCGGAGCCGATGCAACGAATGGCTTTCTCGCCAACATCACCAACAATGGTGCAGGCGGTGCTGGCGGCGACGCGAATTCCAACGGCAGTCTGGGTTCTTCGAGCGGCGGCAATGTAGCAGCCGGTCAGGCGGACACCAGTGCCGTTCAATATACCGAACTTCTGGCCGACCAGCACGCAACGATCCTTGCAGGGGTCGGTGGTAACGGCGGCGATGGGAACATGGCTCGCGGCGGTGATATTTCCTCTGCGCTCGTGCACTCCAATCCGGAAACGACGACCACAACAACCACTACGACGACCAACGATATAGCGAACTTTATCGACAGCTTTAACGACAATTTTCACGATATCGATCTGAGCCACTTGCCGCTGTGATCGGCAATTGGCTTTTGCTGGGTAGTCGAGAAATCCGACTTGGGAGCGACGGTTGAAATCGTTGCTCCCCATTTTACCCGGAATTGCCGATACGCTGACATTGCCTCACAGGCCAATGGGTATTGTGAACCTACGATAACAATGGAGATCTCGACGGAGACGACACATGACAGCGGCATTTACGCAAGCGCGCTATACGGTGACCCCATTGGTCGCTGCCTTGCGTCGGTGTGCCGGTGCCTTCGGTTTGGTCTTCGCCTATAGTTGCGGCTACAATATTTTTCTGCTTGCTCCCTCCCTCTATCTTCTTCAGATCTATGATCGTGTTCTGTCGAGCCGCAGTGTTGATACTTTGCTGATGCTGACGATCATCATCGCGATAGCCGTTATTGTCGGGTCTCTGCTCGATATCGTACGCCGCGCCGCGCTTTCCCGGATCGGTAGCTGGCTCGATCGTCAATTGCGTCCTGTCGTCATGAATGCATCCTTCGAATATGCGGCGCGCACTGATGCCGGAACAGCCGCTGAAAATTATCGTGACCTTTCCGTTTTGCGCCAGTTTCTGGATTCCCCATCATGTGCGCTATTGTTCGATATTCCCTGGGCCCCAGTTTTTCTTGTGCTGCTTTTTCTGGTTCACCCGCTCCTCGGGTTTATCGGCTTGAGCAGTGCATTGTGCCTGCTGCTTTTGGCCTTGTTGAATGAATTCACGACGCGCGAATTGAATGAACAGGCAAATATTGCGCAGGCACGAAGCTATTCCCGCTTCACAATGGCTCTCAAATATATCGGTGTAATCCGCGCGATGGGGATGCAACATGGCGCAGCTCACCTCATTTACCGGGATGCCGAGGCTGTCAGGGCGGCTCAGGACGGTGTGGCGCGTCGAACAGAGGTGCTTCAGGCATTCTCGAAATCGGTGCGTGCGTTGACGCAAATTTTGATGATGGGAGCCGCGACATGGCTCGTCCTCCAGAACAACAGCAACCCCGGAATTATTTTTGTCGCCAGTCTGTTGCTGGGGCGTGGACTGGCACCTGTAGAAGGCGCCATAGGCGCGTGGCGGGCACTGGCTTTCGTGCGCGGCGCATTCAACCGCCTGAACAAGATGCTCACTCTGGTTGCACCCGGAGACAACAAGCGAACCATTCTGCTACCGGAGCCCAAAGGCCAGCTCGTTCTCGACAATGTCGGCTATCGGTTCCCCTCATCGGATCGGTTCATCCTGCGAGGCGTATCGTTTCAGGTCGCTCCGGGTGATTGTGTTGCTTTGATCGGCCCTTCTGGATCGGGCAAATCGACTCTCGGACGAATTCTGGCTGGGGTTTCACGGCCAACCTGCGGATGTGCTCTTCTGGGCGGCATCGATATTTCGCTGCTTCGCCATTGCGACAATGCCCGCCATATTGGCTATCTTCCGCAGGATATCGAACTTTTCGGCGGCGCGATCAAAGATGTCATCGGTCGGCTCGACGGTTCGGATCCGCGTAAGGTTATCGAGGCTGCCAAACTCGTCGGACTGCATGAGACGATCATGCGACTGCCGCAGGGATACGAAACCGATATCGGCGAAGGTGGCGCCTTGCTTCTGCGGGCGCAACGCCAGCAATTGGGACTGGCGCGCGCAGCCTATGGCAACCCTCCTCTTGTGGTCCTTGATGATCCGAATTCCAGTCTCGACTATGAGGGTGAGCGGCTGTTGTTCGACGCCATAGAGCGCATGAAGTGCAGGCAAATTACAATTGTGATCATCACGCATCGAATGGGCATTCTGCCGGTGACCGACAAAATCGCTGTGATGCGCGACGGTATGGTGAGCGCTTTTGGAGATAGCGAGAAAATCTTCGATGCTTTCCTTCGCGTCCCCGCGAAAACTGGACCGTAAGGGATGCCTCGTCATGACCCTCGTTCCCATCGAACTCCCGGCGAAGGTAGCAAATGCATTGAAGTATTCGCTGCTGCTGGCTCGTTTGCGGGCAATACAGCTGAAGCTCCCGTCTTTACCGCTGTTGCTGCCTGGGAAAAACACTTTGCCAACGCCGCTTACATCACGGCCAAGGCTGCGCGGCGTGGCCTGGACAGGAAACCTGCTCGTATTGATATTCGTTGCAGGCTTCGGAATATGGGCAGTTTTCGCACCGCTTAAAAGTGCGGCGGTCGCTGTGGGTGTTGTCGAAGCGGAATCCAGCCGCAAGACCATTCAGCATCTGGAAGGCGGTATTGTTCAGCAGATCTATGTCCACAATGGCGATTTGGTCTCCAACGGTCAGATTCTGATCAAGCTGGACGATACAAAACCCAGGACGGAGCTGGTTGGCATTCAGGGCCAGCTGTGGGACGCGCAGGCGAGCCGGGCTCGGCTGGTCGCTGAACAGGCGAACGAGATGCAACTTTTGTTTCCACCGGAGCTGGAACAACTCGCGCCGCACAATCCGGCAGTCAACGCCATTGTCGTCGGACAACGAAGAATATTTGAAGCCCGTCGCGACGTCTATCGATCTGAAATTGCCATAACGCACGAGAAAATGGGGCAGGTGAAGGAAGAGATAACCGGATTGGCGGCGCAAAAAATGGCCTTGTCGTCCCGCATCGAGATCACGCGCCAGCAACTGGACATGATAAATCCGCTTGTGAAAAAGGGGCTCGAGCGCAAAACGAGCGTATTGAATCTCGCACGCGAGAAAGCTGATCTGGACGGACAGCTGGGAGAGACCATAGCTCAGATGTCCCGCGCTTATCAGGTGATTAATGAAGCGCAGGCCAATCTCGTCAAGCTGGAGAGTGATCGCCAAAACGAGATCGCAAAGGAACTGCGCGAGACCGAAAACCAGCTTTTCCTGTTAAGCGAACGATACCGCGCGATCAACGATCAACTGATCCGGACAGATATCAAGGCGCCCGAAAACGGGATTGTCATGGATTTGCGCATCCACACGACGGGCGGCGTTATCGGGGCAGGCGAGCCGTTGCTGGATCTGGTGCCGCAGGATGGCAACATGATCGTGTCAGCGCATGTTCGGCCCGAGGATATCAACCTTGTGCGTCCCGGCTTGAACGCTCAGGTGCATCTTTTGCCCTATGATCAGCGACGCGTGCCTCTTCTGGAAGGACAAGTGACATATGTTTCGGCCGACCGGCTTATCGATAAACAGACCGGGCAGCCCTATTATGCCGCGACGATCCGCGTGACCGACGATGAACTGATGCAGGCCGGAGACGTGGAAATGATCCCCGGAATGCCTGTGCAGGCCCTGATAGAAACCGGGGAAAGCAGTGTCGCACTTTATGCTGTCAGGCCATTGCTGGACAGTTTTCACCGGGCTTTCCGCGAAAACTGAATTATCTGCGCCTATTGAATGGCGCTCCCATTGGCAGTCGCTTTGGCACCAAGCAATAGAACGACTTCGGTTCTGTTCTGAACATGTAGTTTACGCATAATATGCTGCAAGTGCATCTTCACGGTATTGCCGGAAAGATTGAGCTTCTCAGCAATGACCTTGTTTGAATGACCGCGCTGCAACTCAGTCAGAACGTCAACTTCCCGCGGTGTGAAACCGGTAATGGCTGGCTGGCACCAGCTGTAGTTCACACTATCGGTTCCATCGTCGGCCAATTCAGTCGTTGACCTATCTTTGAGGGAGATCGTTGTTTGAATCGTACTCTGAGCGCCCTGCGGATGCGGACAGAATATGCCTCCCGCAAGCACCAGCCGAATGCCAGCCAGAGCGATCTCTACCGGAAGGGACGACGTAAAGAACCCTCGCACGCCCATTTTAATCGCTTGTGACTCCAGCAGAACATCGTCTTTGTTGGAAAAAAGAGCAATCGACGCCCCCTGAAAGTGGCTCTCAACGGTGAGGAGCTCTTCCCGCAGTGCGGAGCTATCCATCGCCCTGCCTCCCAGATCCAACGCAATGAGAGCTATGTCACGTCTGCTGGCTTTGACCAGTTCTGTTAAAGAGGCCATGCCAACGACATTACAATCGGCAAGTTCGTATTCCAGGAATTTTACAATGGATGTCCGCACGAGCGTATGTTTGGCCACGATGATCATGGTCCGACGTCTGCGCACTGTGCGCCGTATCTTTTCAAACTCGGTTGACACTGCAGGCTCCGTTTCTTCAATCGTCGGAGGTCTTCTCGACAGTTCCGAATGTCCATCGAATCTAGCATTCGATGGAGTAAAGGGATGCTCGCACTGTGTGTGAAGATTGGATACTATCCATACATCCTATCACAGATGATGGTGGGATTACCAAATAATCTTTGGTTTATATTCCGGTGCCATTATTTAATAGAGATTATTCCAGATTAACATATGTTAATACAAGAAAAGTCGAAAATGACAATCAAGAGTATATTTAAACTTACTTTGAAATACTCCGGCGCCGGAGCGCAGAAGTGAATAGGTGACCGGGAGTGCCAACATGGCTCATCAACAGGATTGGTTCAGCATAGGAAGCGTCGTTGCTCATCATCCCAGGCATATTGGGGTCGAGTGATAGATAGCAGCTGGGCGGCGGAGGGTATTGATACCGCGCAGAGCCCGCAGATCCGGCGCTTGTTCAGCGCATGGGTATGTGGCCAAGGCAACGTCGGTCATCCAATGAAAAAAGCCCCGGAAAACCGGGGCTGTTTCCTGTCGTGTCTGGGCACTTAGGCCAGTTCGCCAGCCAGCGCCTTTTTGATCAGCGCGCGGGTTTCGTCGATGCCATAAAGCGCGACGAAGGAGCCGAAACGTGGTCCGCGTTCCTGGCCGATCAGCACTTCATAGAGCATCTGGAAGAAGGAAACCGAAACGCCGGGACCGCCTTCCGGGCTTTTCTTGGTGTGGTCCTGATAACGCTCAATGGCACGGGCGACGTCAAGAATGGCGTTCTGGATGTCGTTGCCATCAGTGCCGGCAGGCAGCGTTGCGAGCTTCGCATCCAATGCTTCAAGGGCTGCCCGTTCCACATCATCCGGCGCGCGGAACTGCTTGGTCGGCTTCACGAAATCGTTGAAGTAGCGGATCGCATAGCCGACGAGCGCATCGAGTTCCGGATTGTTTTCCGGCGTAACGCCCGGCACGTGGCGCGAGATGAAACCCCACAGCACAGCCGGATTTTCGGCATTCGATGCGCTGACCAGATTGAGCATCAGCGCGAAAGTGACTGGCAGGTTCACCTTCGGCGGGTTGCCGTAATGAATGTGCCAGACCGGATTGTTCAGCCGGTCCTTCCATTCCTGACGCTCATAGGCCGAGAGATAGGTGAAATATTCGTCCACCGCCTTCGGGATGACATCGAAGTAAAGCCGCTTGGCGGTCTTCGGCTTCTGAAAATTGTAAAGCGCAAGGCTTTCAGTCGGCGCATAGGCCAGCCATTCATCGATGGAAATGCCGTTGCCCTTGGACTTGGAAATCTTCTGGCCCAGCTCGTCGAGGAACAGTTCGTAGACGAAATGTTCCGGCGCGCGACCGCCGAGGATTTCGCAGATGCGGTCATAAACGCCCGCATTGGTCTGGTGGTCCTTGCCGAACATTTCGAAATCGACGCCGAGCGCTGCCCAGCGCATGCCGAAATCCGGCTTCCATTGCAGCTTCACCTTGCCGCCTGTGACGGACAGCGTGGTTTCAACGCCGTCCTCATCGTCGAACGTGATGGTGCCAGCCTTGGCATCCACGCTCTTCATCGGCACGTAAAGCACGCGACCAGACTTCGGCGAGATCGGCAGGAATGGGCTGTAGGTCGCCTGACGCTCTTCGCCGAGCGTCGGCAGCATCACCTTCATGATGTCGTCATAGCGCTCGACAGCCTTGAGAAGCACGGCGTCGAACTTGCCGGACTGGTAATATTCCGTCGCGCTGGCGAATTCATAATCGAAGCCGAAAGTGTCGAGGAAGCGGCACAGCATGGCGTTGTTATGGTCCGCAAAGCTCTTGTAGTCGCCACCGAACGGGTTCGGAACGGCGGAAAGCGGCATCTGCAGATAGGGTTCAAGGGCTGCCTTGTCCGGCACATTGTCCGGGATTTTGCGCATGCCGTCGAGATCGTCGGAGAAGCAGATCAGGCGTGTCTTGACCTTGTCTTCGGTCAGGATGCGAAAGGCGTGGCGCACCATAGAGGTACGCGCCACTTCGCCAAACGTGCCGATATGCGGCAGGCCGGAAGGGCCATAACCGGTCTCGAAAATCACCGTTTCCGGCAGGCCGGTCTTTGCATAACGCTTGAGGATTTTCTTCGCTTCTTCAAAAGGCCATGCTTTCGCTTCCGCAGCCGCCGCGGTCAGTTCCGGGGTCAGCGTGATGTCGGGAAGGCGGTGCGAGGTCATGGTTTAATCCTGTGAAGAAAGTTTATTCATTGAAAACTTGCGCGCAAGGGAGGCGCATACTGCTCTATGGCGCGGCAACCACTGTCCGTCAACGGTTGCGACCGAATTTCCTTGCGCAACGGGATGCGGCTTCCTAACTTTCAAAACAATTTGGGCCGTTGAAGTTGATTCCGGCTATTGTTGTGCAGGAGTACCCGATGAAAAAGATCACCCAGCAGGATGCACTCGTCTATATTATGATTACGACGTCTGCCGCCGACACCACCATGACCGATGCCGAGCTGGAATCCATCGGCAATGTGGTGACGCGCCTGCCGGTTTTCCGCGGTTTCGATACCGGGCGCCTGCCGCAGATTGCCAATGATTGCTATGCGCTTCTTGCCGATGAAGACGGCCTGGAAAAAATTCTCGACCTTGCCCATGAAGCACTGCCGGAACGTCTCTACGATACGGCCTATGCGCTGGCTGTCGAAGTCGCTGCTGCCGATCTCCATGTGGAGCAGGAAGAACTGGAATTTCTCCAGATGCTGCGTGACCGCTGGACACTGGATGAACTGACCGTTGCCGCCATCGAACGCAGCGCCCGCGTGCGCTTCCGCAAACTTGATCCTGTTGTTTAGAGCCTGTTCCAAAAGCCATCCTGTGTGGCTGCAAATGGCAATTTGTCTGCGTTCCGGTGATCATGCAGCTTTTTGATTCAGGCTCTCAAGCGCTGGTGGCTGCATAGGCTCGGCTTCCCTCATCCAGAACCGTCGAACTTCTTCCTGAGCTTGTCGAAGGATCAGCAGTTGAATGCAAAACGGGCGGAAAATCCGCCCGTTTCCTTTATGGGTTTCAGGAAATCAGCACACGACCGGGAGCCGTCGTGCCTTGCGCCCTTCCAGAGCAGCACGCATGATGCGGGCAGCTTCTGCAAATGTGGGCGTTTCCTTCCAGTGTTCAGCATGGATGATGCCGGTCGGGACGATATCCCTCAGCGCTTCCAGCGTGTGGCGCGGCACCATGTCGGTGCAGTTCCACAGGCGGCGGAAGATGACACTGATCCGTGTGACCTTGCCGTTGACCTGAACGGACGGTTCGGTCGTTTCCAGAGCCCAATCTTCATAAGCATCGACCGCATCCTGGAATGCATGATGGAGATAGATCGGTGCGTGACCGTCATGAAGCGGGGGCAGCAAACTAGACATTTCTGTTTCCTCTCTTCCAATGGGTTCAGCTTTCAGGGGGCATTTGCGGCCAGATGAATGAAATGGGGCGCACAAATGCATTCAAATAAGAGCCATGAATTGCTCTTCAGTGGTCTATGCGTGCCGTGTCGAAATGAAGCTCACGAAATACGACAACACATAATTAACCATGATCTACGGAAGAAGCCCTGTTTGGCAAGAGGGGATTTTCTTTAAATTGGGTTTAATCGAAAAAATAATTCAAACGCATAGGTTGAAATACTTCATTAATAAGCTAGCAAATAATTGAAATATCATTTTTACTTGACGGTTAAAGATGCCGGAAAGCGAAGTGTTTTTCGATATTTATTGTTCCGGTAACAGGTTTTGATCCTGTCATTTACGGGTGACTGGTATAAAAAGTCGTCAAATGAAAATGTGATTGCGGGGCAATGGATATGGCTCAACTGGTTCTGTCACGTAGGGCTTTTCTGGCGGGATCGACCGCTTTGGCCGCTGTCGCCGTCTGGCCGCAACGGTCGAATGCGGCTGGTGAAGCGCAGAAAGGTGGGCGGCTGGTTGTGGCCGCAGATTCAGAGCCACGTAATCTGAACCCGGCCATCGTGGCCTCCAATGGCGTTTTCTTTATCGCAAGCAAGGTGATCGAACCTCTGGCGGAAACGTCCTTCGAGGGCGAAAATGGTCTCGCGCCACGGCTTGCGACAGGCTGGGAAGGCTCCGCCGACGGGCTGACGGTGAGGTTCCGTCTGCGCGAAGGCGTTAAATGGCATGACGGCAAGCCGTTCACATCGGCGGATGTGGCATTTTCGGCCATGGAAGTCTGGAAACCGCTGCAAAACCTGGGCCGTGTTGTGTTCAAGGCGCTGGAAAAGGTTGAAACGCCAGACGACCTCACTGCCGTTTTCCATTTCTCCGAGCCGACGCCCTTCCAGCTTATCCGCAATGCCCTGCCGGCGCTGACGGCAGTGCTGCCGAAGCATGTCTTCGCGGGTAGTGACATCATGGCCAACCCGGCCAATGAAAAGCTCGTAGGCACCGGCCCGTTCAAATATGCCGAACATAAGACCGGCGAATATTACCGGCTGACGCGCAACGACGATTATTGGGGCAAGGGTGAGCCTTATCTGGACGAGATTGTCTATCGCGTGCTGCCGGATCGCGCCGCAGCGGCTGGCGCGCTGGAGGCCGAAGAAGTCGATCTGGCTGCTTTCTCCGCCGTGCCGCTCGCCGATCTGGACCGAATTTCGAAGGTTCCGGGCCTCACGGTCATCTCCAAGGGCTATGAAGCGCTGACCTACCAGCTCGTGGTGGAGATCAACCATCGCCGCAAGGAACTGGCGAACCTGAAGGTTCGGCAGGCAGTCGCCCATGCCATTGATCGCGATTTCGTGGTGAAGACAATTTTCCTCGGTTACGCCAAGACCTCGACCGGTCCTGTGCCGCGTTATGACAGCCAGTTCTATACCGATGACGTGCCGTCCTATCCGTTCGACGTCGCGAAAGCGAATGCGCTTCTGGACGAGGCTGGTTACGAGCGGGGCAAGGACGGAACGCGCTTCACGCTCAAGCTTCTTCCGGCGCCCTATTTCAACGAAACGAAACAGTTCGGTGATTATCTGCGGCAGGCGCTCGCTGCAGTCGGCATCGATGCGCGCATCGTCAACAACGATTCCGCCGCGCACCAGAAGGCAGTTTACACTGACCACGATTTTGATCTGGCCATTGCGCCGACGGTTTATCGTGGTGATCCGGCCATATCCACGACAATTCTGGTTGAGGGCGGTATCCCGGCAGGCGTGCCGTTTTCCAATCAGGGCGGCTATGCCAATGCTGAACTGGATGCGCTGATCGCCAAAGCCGCACGCGAAATCGATGAGAAAAAGCGCACGGCGCTCTATCATCAGTTCCAGCAGATGGTGGACGCAGATTTGCCGCTCATCAATGTTGCGGAATGGGGTTTCATCACCGTTGCTCGCGACCGCGTGAAGAATGTTTCCAGCAACCCGCGCTGGGCAGTTTCCAACTGGGCGGATACGTGGCTGGAACAGTGACGAACCTTTCCGATTGATTGTATCCTGCCATCGTGAAACAGATTCTGTCCCTTTTCCGCAAACGATTGGTCGGCAGCATTATGGTGCTGCTGATTGTCATTGTCGGCTGCTTTTTTATGTTGGAAAGCGCGCCGGGCGATGCCGTCGACGCTTATGCCGTAACATTCGGCGGTGATGCGGCAACGATTGCCGAAATGCGCGCGCGTTGGGGGCTGGATCAATCCATATGGTATCGGCTCGGGGCCTATCTGGCAGCCCTTGCACATGGTAATCTCGGCTGGTCCGTCAGTTTCAATCGACCCATTCTCGACGTTATACTGGAGCGCTTGCCCAACACGCTTCTTTTGATGGGCGCGGCGACTGCCTTGTCTTTTGCCGTGGGGTCGCTTCTTGGCATTGTGGCAGGGGCGAAGCCCGGAAGCTTTCGCGACCGGTTTCTCTCCGTGGCATCGCTGGTTCTTTATGCGATCCCCGGTTTCTGGCTGGCGCTCGTGCTGGTCATCCTGTTTTCAATCAGGCTGCGCTGGTTGCCGTCGAGCGGCATTGAAACGATTGCCTCCGGCAAGCACGGGTTGGCGCGGGCAGGCGACATTGCGCGTCATCTGGTGCTGCCGGTCGTGTCGCTGGCGGTGATTTATCTGGCGCTTTACCTGCGGGTCATGCGCGCCGCCATGGCCGACATGTGGCGCATGGATTTCGTGCGCGCCTTGCGGGCGAGGGGCATTTCGCATGCGCACATTGTCCTGCGCCACGTGGCGCGGAATGCATTGCTGCCGCTCGTTACCGTGCTGGGCTTGCAGGCCGCATCCATGCTCGGCGGCAGCGTGGTGATCGAAAGCGTTTTCGCCGTGCCGGGGCTGGGGCGGCTTGCACAGGAGGCCGTCGCAAGCCGCGATACGCCGCTTCTGCTCGGCGTCATTCTGGTCAGCGCCGTCATGGTGATCGTGGTCAATTTCCTTATCGACCTGATCTATCTCTGGCTTGATCCGCGTATTGCGACCGGGGGCGGCGGGGTATGAGCGGGGTGAAACGTTATTTCAGTACGGGTGAGGGTATAGCAGGTGCAATCCTGCTGGTGCTGCTCGTGCTGGCAGCACTTGCCGCTCCGCTACTCTTTCCCGCCGATCCTTTAAGCATTGTCTCAACGCCGCTGCTGCAACCCTTTGACAATACAGATTTTATTTTCGGAACTGACCGGCTGGGACGCAATGTTCTGGCCGAGCTTTTCTATGGTGCGCGCACATCGCTTGGCGTTGGGCTGGCTGCTGCCTTGGCCTCAATTATCCTTGGCAGCATCATCGGGACGCTGGCCGGTTTTGCGGGCGGTATCGTCGATGAAGTCCTGATGCGAATTACCGAAGCCTTCCAGACCGTACCGGGCTTTCTGCTGGCGCTGGCGCTGGTTAGCATTGCCGGGCCGACACTGCCGGTGCTGATTGCCGCGATTGCGCTTTCAAGCTGGACGCAGGCTGCGCGTCTCACACGCGGGCAGGTGCTCACAATCCGCGAAAGCGATTACGTGGCGTCGGCTCGCGTCATCGGCATGCATCCGATGGAAATCGCTTTCCGCCAGATACTGCCCAACGCCCTGCCGCCGGTTCTGGCGCTGGTGCCGGTGATCGTCGCTTCCGCCATATTGATTGAAGCGGCTCTGTCCTTTCTGGGGCTGGGCGATCCGAACCGCGTCACCTGGGGCGGTATGATCGCCGAGGGGCGTACGGTCCTGCGTTCCGCACCCTGGCTTTCGATCCTGCCGGGACTGGCGCTGGCATTGACTGTTGTGGGCGTATATCTGGCGGGCGAGGGACTGACGAACGCCTTGTCCCGGCGCGAGGTGCAGTCATGACGGTGATCGTCCGGCTGGAGCAGCTTTGCGTGCGCTATGGCCGTGAAATGGCGCTGGAGAATATCGATCTCGATGTCCGGCGCGGTGAAACGCTGGCGATCATTGGCGAAAGCGGCTCGGGCAAAAGCACGCTGGCACTGGCGCTGGCCTCGCTCCTGCCGGGCAATGCTCGCATTTCGGGCAATATGGAATGGGCAGATGGAAAGCCGCGACCGGGAAGCGATATAGGCTTCGTGTTTCAGGACCCGGCATCGAGCTTCGATCCGCTGATGACGGTCGGCGCGCAACTTGTCGAGACCATTCGCGCCCATGCGAAAATCGACAAAGCAGCAGCGAAAACCAAGGCAGTCAGCCTTTTACAGCGCGTTCACATTCCGCAACCCGAAGCAAGTTTTTCGCGCTATCCGCACCAGTTTTCGGGCGGGCAGAAACAGCGCATCGCAATTGCGCTCGCCATTGCTGCCGGTCCGCGCCTGCTGATTGCGGATGAGCCGACAAGCGCACTCGACACCATTGTGCAGAAGGAGATTGTCTCTCTTCTGCAGGAACTGGTGCGCGCAGACGGAATGACGCTGATCTTCATCACCCATGACATCGCACTGGCATCGGGACTGGCTGACCGCATCGCGGTTTTCCGGCGAGGTGAACTAGTGGAGTTTGGACCCGCTCGAACGATCATTTCAGACCCACAAACAGATTACACGAAAGCGCTGATCACCGCCGTGCCGGTGCTGGAGGCGGCCCATGGCTGATCCGCTTTTGAAGGCCGACAATCTCATTTTGCGCTATGGCGACGCCCTTGCGCTCGACGGTGTCAGCCTCACGATCCAGCCGGGCGAGACGTTGGCGCTGGTCGGTCCGTCTGGCAGCGGCAAGTCCACGCTGGCGCGGGCACTTTTGCGGCTTCACTCGCTTGCAAGCGGTACAATCCGTTTTGAGGGCGAGGACTGGCTGGCGCTCAAACGAGCCGTTCTCCGCAAGCAGCGTGCGCGCATGCAGATGGTGTTTCAGGACCCGCTCTCGGCCTTCAATCCACGTGCGAGCGTCTATGATCTCTTACGCGAACCGCTACGCATTCATGGGCTCAAGCGCGATATTGCCAGCCTTTTGCAAACGGTCGGGCTTGATCCAGCACTGGCACGGCGCGGCGTCCATGAAATTTCCGGTGGGCAGCGCCAGCGCGTCGCGATTGCGCGGGCGCTTGCAACTACTCCGTCGCTGATCGTGCTGGACGAGGCTGTTTCGGCGCTCGACGTCACCGTGCGCGACGCCATTCTCAACCTGTTGCGGGACATACAGACAGCCGAACAGACAGCCTATCTCTTCATCACGCATGATCTCGCAGTGGCAGCGCAGATGGCGGACCGTATCGCGGTGATGGAACGCGGGCAGATTGTTGAATGCCGCCCGACGCGGGAGCTGATAACGGCACCGCAAGCGCCTGTTACCAAAGCGCTTATCGAGGCTGTGCCTAGAGCATGTCCCCAAAAGTGGGAACCGGTTTTGGGATAAAGACATGCGAAAAAAAAAGAGATAGAGCGGTTGCAGCGACTCCGTTTTAACTGGAACCGCTCTAGAATTCTGGTTTAAGCCTTGCCCAGTTCCACCGAACGCTTGCGAGCCGCTTCCACGGCTTCGGCCACCAGCGTCTTGAGGCGGTCGCCGCCCATCAGAACTTCGAGCGCGGCAGCGGTGGTGCCGTTCGGGCTTGTCACCTGTTCGCGCAGCTTTGAAGGCGTGTCCGTGCTGGCATCGGCCAGCGCGCCTGCACCCATCACCGTCTGCATGGCCAGCAAAGCTGCCGTTTCCTGCGGCAGACCGGCGGTCACACCGGCATCGGTCAGCGCCTCGATGAAGTGGAACACATAGGCAGGCCCGGAACCCGAAACGGCGGTTACAACGTCCATCAGCGCTTCATCGTCCACACTTGCGACCTTGCCGGATGTCTCAAGCAGGCGGCCTACGAAGACTTCGTTCTCGTCGCTCACATTGGTGTTCTTGTAGGTGACGAGCATCCCCTTGCCGATGGCGGCAGGCGTGTTCGGCATACAGCGAAGCACGGCTGCATCGTGACCAAGCTTGCTTTCAAAAAGGGCGACCGGAATACCGGCTGCAACGCTGACGAAAGTGGCAGCGGGTGCGAAGCGCTTATAGGCTGGCAGAACCTGTGCCATGACCTGTGGCTTGACCGCCACGAGAACCATGCGCGGCTTCAGATCGCCGGGCAGGGCTTCAGCATCGGCAAAGGCATGGACGCCAGCACCAGCGGCGCGATCGCGAAGTGCTTCGGTGGGCTCCACGACATAAACGTCTTTTGCCTTGAGAATACCGCTATCGAGCCAGCCTTTCAGCATGGCGAAGCCCATATTGCCGCAACCGACCAGAATTACCGTGTCATGCATATTGATTGTTCCACCTTTGGATTTCATTTGGACATGGCCCGCGATGGTATAGCCCCGCCTTATTACGCTGCGCAAGTATATGCGGCGTATCCACGAATTTCTGAGGTTAAATCATTGATCGCCCAAAATATATCGACCAATATGAACCAAAGTTGAGTGAAGCTTCGGAGGGGAAGAATGGATCCGGCTTTGACAACGGGTGTGCCGCCAGCCGAAGCCTTTGGCCATGTCCGCATCATCATAGGCATGATCCTCGGCCTGTGTGTTTCACGCCTTTTGACTGGATTGGCACGCTTTATCCAGCATCCCGGCAAGCAGAAAATTTACCCGGTCCATCTGGCTTGGGTGGGTTTCATCCTGCTTTCGGTCATCCATTTCTGGTGGTTCGAGTTCAGCTTGCGAACCATTCCGCTCTGGACTTTCGAGAAGTATCTGTTCGTAATCTTCTATGCCGGATTGTATTTCCTGCTCTGCACGCTGCTCTTCCCCGACAGTATGGAAGAATATACCGGCTACCGCGATTACTTCATTTCCCGGCGCAAGTGGTTTTTCGGCATTCTGGCGCTGGTCTATGTGGCCGATTTCATCGATACGTTGTTGAAGGGAGCCGATCACTACCGACTCTATGGCACTGAATATCCGATTCAGGTTGCAGGCTTTATCCTGTTCAGTCTGATTGCGGTGTTCTGGGATAACCGGCGCTATCATGCGATTTTCGCCGCCGCCGCGCTGATTTACCAGATCACCTTCACACTGCGCCACTTCGCGACGTTGAGTTAGAGCATGTCTTTATCCCGCAACGATAGGATAAAGACATGCGTAGAAACAAAGAGATAGAGTATTTCCGATGGTGCAATCAAAACAGGAAATGCTCTAACGCTTTTCGGCATTGCGCCGGGTTTCCGCGTCCACGATTTCGCGGAACTGGCGTAGCAGCGGGTGGCGCGCCGTCTGCTTGACGCCGTAGTCGAGATTGAATGCATAATCAAAATCCGGCGGATTGAGCCCGATATTATGCTGCATCATGGTTTCGAGCTTGTCGAAGCCCTTGGCAAAAATAGCTTCCGTCGATTTGCCTTCGCTGTAATCCGCCCACAGCTCCATGATTTCTGCGCGCAGATCGTCCGGCAGCGGGGCACACAGCGTCATGAGGTCCGCTTTTTCGCGCTCGGCTCGCCCGTCATCGGCAGATTGGTGGATTGCGGGCACATCGCCGGAAATCGCCTCGCCCAGATCGTGGACGATGCACATCTTGATGAGTTTCAGCCGGTCGCAATCGCCCAGCTCACGGTGGAACAGCGTAACCAGAAGGCATAGCCGCCAGCTATGTTCGGCTGTGCTTTCCGGTCGGCCCTGTGAGGTATGACCGGATCGCAAAGTGCTTTTCAGCCGCTCTGCATTCTGGATAAACTGGATTATGCCACTCAGCCGCTCTGGATCGATCGGGTATTCCGTTTCGGTGCTCACAACGGCCTCCTGATTTATCTGTATGAATCAATACATATAATTGCAATTTTAACGATTTATTTGCCATGATGAATACTAATCTGGATTAATAGCCACGGGTGAAAAACGGGACGGAGCGATGGTGGAAAGGGACGGAGAAAGGAGACGTGCTGCTGCGCGCCCACTTCTGGCCTATGCGCCGGAATTCCTTGTGCCTGTGCCATCCGCTCGCGCGACCGAAGACAATGACGAAGAGCGCGAACATCAAAGGCGCCGCGAGGAGTTGCTCCGCCGCAAACAGGATTTGTTAGACGCTGAAGCGAGCGAGCGAGTTGATCCGAAGGCGGATATGCAGGGCCGGATGAATGCCGTGCGGGAGGCGCTGCAAGCCAATCTCGACGGTGCACCGATCAAGACGCAACCCGCGCCAGCTGCCCCCACATCAACCATCGTCCCGAAACTTGAAAAGCCGCTACAATTGCCACGCCGCAAGCGTCGCTGGGGGCTTCTGGCGGGTTTCACAATGCTGGGCGGAATTATCGGAACCGCATATGCTGTTCTGGAGCCGCCCCAATATAGCGCGACAGCATCCTTGCAGGTTTTCCCGCCGGAGCGGCGGAGTGAAATTGCCTCGAATGCTGTGCTTGAGCGCGCCGCACAGATGGCGCGCATTGAACGTGCAGCCGATCTCGGCGCCCCTTCATTTCTGGAGGAATTGCACTTTCGCTTGACCCTATTGTTGCCCGAAGACCAGCAATCTCCGGCCCTGGACGGACACAAAAAGATGTCGGGTGCGCAATTGCTGCGCCAGCGTCTTGATTTTACACAGGCACTCGACAGCGGCACGGTCAATGTCGAGGCTATGGCTGACAGGCCAGAAATGGCAGCACTTTTGGCCAATGCCGTTGTGCAGGCATTTCGCGATCATCTGCAGGGTGGCGCGGAACTGAATGGGTCTGATGGTGATCTTCCGGCGCGCCTGCAAAGTCTGGAGGCGGATGCCGAAGCGGCGCAGCAGGCGGCAACTGCTTTTCGCGTCAGTCGGGATTTTGGCGACGACGACAACAAGGCCGCACTTCAACGTGAATTCGCCGACAGCAAGGCCGAGACAGCGCGCATCGCAGCGGAGGCCAACAGCCTGAACGGCGCGACTGCGGAGAGCCTCGCCGGTAAGGGCGTGCCTGAAACCATGCGATCTGGAGCGTTGGGTGTTCTGGTGGAACGTTATCGCGCTGCAGGGCAGGGGGCTGACGCGAACCAGATCGAAGCGGAAATCGACAAGGAGATTTCCAGCCAGCGTAGTGTGTTACAGGCCGATCTTAAGAATGCAGTCGAACGCGAGCAAAAGGCAGCAGCTGCCATTGCCGGTTTCGGCTCGACGCCTGCCACGGACGAAGACAAAGCACGCCTGCAGATGCTGGAACGCGATGCGGCGGCAAAGCAGGCGCTGTTTGAAGATTTGCAGATGCGTGCGGCACGGGGCGAACCTGCCTCGGCGGGGTCTGCTGCGACAGTGCGGATCGTTACGCCAGCGATGGCGGAACCGAGCCCGCGCACTCTCTCTCCACAAGGGATTATCGCCCTTGGATTGCTGGGCGGGTTTTTGCTTGGCCTTCTTGCGATGATGCTGGCCGGTCGCAAGCCCCGATCGTCGGTCAGAAGCGAAGTCGAGCCGGACGAGGTTCTGGAACCCTATGGCGAAACCCGGCTTGCTGCCGTTATCCGCGAAGCCAATGCGCGCTGGGAAGCCGAGAATGAAGGCACCAACAGCACCACGGAAAATGCCGCCCTCGGTCGTGCCATCGATGATGTGCGCTCATCCCGTGTTGCAAAGTCCTGACCGGTTCTCGCAGGACTTTCCGTTCTGAAACTTCATAAAATCCTGCATTGTCGCGCATTCGCCAATTGTCATTGGGCATCATGACGCTTATGGGCATGTGTACGAAAAAGATGTCGTGTATCTCCCAGACACTTAAGCCCGATATCACAAAAGAACGGAGCGCTCGCTATGGCTCAATTGATTGATGGCAAGAAGCTCGCCGAGGATGTGGTTTCCACGGTGAAGACCGAAACCGAAAAGCTCGTGGCCGCAACCGGCATCGTGCCCGGCATTGCGGTGGTGATTGTCGGTGAAGACCCGGCAAGTCAGGTCTATGTCGCTTCCAAGAGCAAGAAGGCCAAGGAATGCGGTTTCCACTCGGTGCAGCACGATCTGCCGGAAACGGCGTCGGAGCAGGAGCTTCTCGACCTGATCGAAAGCTTGAACAACGATCCCGCCATTCATGGCATTCTGGTGCAGTTGCCGCTGCCGAAGCACATCGACTCAGGCCGGGTGATCCAGACCATTTCGCCCGACAAGGATGTCGATGGCTTTCACTTTATCAATGTCGGCAAGCTTGGCACCGGCGAAGTTGAAACGGCTTTCGTTCCCTGCACGCCCGCGGGCGCGATGATCATGATTGAGCGCATCCATGGCCGTGATCTTTCGGGTCTCAATGCCGTGGTAATCGGTCGCTCCAACATTGTTGGCAAGCCGATGTTCAATCTTCTGCTCGCTGCCAATGCAACCGTTACGGTTGCGCACAGCCGCACGAAAGATCTGCCCGCGATTGCCCGCACGGCGGATATTCTGGTGGCGGCGGTCGGACGCCCGCAAATGGTCAAGGGCGATTGGGTCAAGCCGGGCGCAACGGTGATCGACGTCGGTATCAATCGCATTCCGGCACCGGAACGGGGCGAAGGCAGGACACGGCTGGTCGGCGATGTCGATTTCGTGGAAGCCGAAAAAGTTGCCGGAGCGATCACGCCAGTTCCAGGTGGCGTCGGTCCGATGACCATCGCCATGCTGATGGCCAACACGCTGACTGCGGCCTGCCGCACTGCTGGCGTGAAAAAGCCAGTTTTTTGACACAATTGAACCGCGCTTTTCGCGCGGTTTTATTCCGGTTTTGATGGTTTGAGAGGCAAAACAGCTGAAATCGCTGTTTTGCCTTAATTTCATTCGGACTGTTTTCAGAACACCGAAGCGCCTTCGTCGGCCCGTCCGGCGATTTGGCGGAAAGCGCGGAACAATTCACGTCCCATGCCATGTTCGTTGCCTGAAAGATCGGGACGGTCTTCGCCACGATCATTCAGCAAGGCCACATTGACCAGAACTTCCAGAGTGCCATTCACGGCATCCAGACGAATGACATCGCCGTCGCGGATTTTTCCGATGGCGCCGCCATCGAGAGCTTCCGGCGTGACGTGGATAGCGGAGGGCACCTTGCCTGATGCACCGGACAGGCGACCGTCGGTAACAAGAGCAACACGCTGGCCGCGATCCTGCAGAATGCCCAGAACCGTCATCAGCTTGTGCAGCTCGGGCATACCATTGGCTTTCGGCCCCTGATAGCGAACCACCGCGATGAAATCACCGGTCAGCTCGCCAGCCTTGAACGCGGCCTGCATTTCTGCCTGATCGTTGAAGACCTTGGCGGGCGCTTCGATGACCTGACGCTCCGGCTTCACGGCGGAAACCTTGATGATCGCATTGCCGATATTGCCGGTCAGAACCTTGAGGCCGCCGGTCGGCTGGAATGGCGCATGGATCTTGGCCAGAACCTTGTCGTCGCCGCTTTTCTCCGGCACCGGCTCACGCACGACTGTACCGTCAGCACCCAGCTTCGGTTCGATCGCGTAAGGACGCAGACCTTCGCCGAACACGGTGCGCACATCCTCATGCAGGATGCCGCCATCGAGCAGTTCGCGGATCAGGAAGCCCATGCCGCCAGCGGCATGGAAATGGTTCACATCGGCAAGGCCATTCGGATAGACGCGTGCCAGAAGCGGAACCACATCCGAAATCTCGGAAATATCGTGCCATGTCAGCTTGATACCGGCCGCAGCTGCCATGGCGATCAGGTGGATGGTATGGTTGGTCGAACCGCCGGTCGCATTCAGACCGATGACGCCATTGACGAAGGAACGCTCGTCCAGTATCTCGCCGACTGGCGTATATTCATTGCCGCAGGCAGTGATCGCCAGCGCGCGCTTGGCAGCCTCGCGGGTCAAGGCGTCGCGGAGCGGCGTGCCCGGATTGATGAAGGATGCGCCCGGCAGATGCAGGCCCATGATTTCCATCAGCATCTGGTTGGAATTGGCCGTGCCGTAGAAAGTGCAGGTGCCGGGACCGTGATAGGACTTCGATTCCGATTCCAGAAGCTCGGCACGCCCGACCTTGCCTTCGGCATAGAGCTGGCGGGTCTTGGCCTTTTCATCGTTCGGCAGGCCGCTGGTCATCGGACCGGCAGGCACGAACACGGCAGGCAGGTGGCCGAAGGTCAGCGCACCAATGATGAGACCGGGCACGATCTTGTCGCAGACACCGAGATAGACGGCCGCATCGAACATATCGTGCGACAGGCCGACGGCGGTTGCCATCGCAATCACTTCGCGGGAGAACAGCGAGAGTTCCATGCCCGCAAAACCCTGCGTAACCCCATCACACATGGCAGGCACGCCGCCAGCAACCTGCGCCACGCCACCCGCTTCACGTGCAGCCTGCTTGATGAGCTGCGGGAAGGTTTCGAATGGCTGATGCGCCGACAGCATGTCGTTATAGGCCGTGATGATGCCGAGGTTCGGAATCTCGTCGCCGATCAGCGCCGCCTTGTCGTGCGGGCCGCAGGCGGCGAAACCATGCGCGAGATTGGCACAGCCCAGCACGGCGCGTTTTGGCTTGTTGGATGAAGCCTCTCGCACACGGCCAAGATAGGCTTCGCGTGTCGGCTTGGACCGTTCGCGAATGCGCGCGGTGATTTCCTGAATGCGTTTATGTGCCGTCTCGGTGGGCATGGGTATCACCTGTGCCAATCTGGCTTGAATCGAATTTAACTTGTCCAGTAGAGCTGGATTGGTGTGCGCGCATGATGGAAGACAGCCCGCACGGGCATTTCATTCTCGTCATCGCCGGAAAGCGCCTTTTCCAGCGTTGCCTGCTTGGCAGCGCCTTCGATATGCAGAACCAGCATGTCGGCTTCGGCAATGATGGGAAGGGTCAGGGTCAGACGTTTTTCGCCAGCACCTTCGGCATGGATCGGCAGCACAAGCGCCCTTGTTTCCGGGTTGATCGCCTGATCAAGCCGGTCGGCACCGGGAAAGAAGGAGGCGGTATGACCATCATTGCCCATGCCAAGCACCACCACGTCGAAAGGACGACGCAACGCATCAATGCGGCTGGCGGCAGCAAGCGCCGCCGTTTCGGCCGTCGCCGCCGGATTGTAAAGGCCGACGAATTTGGCCACGCCCGCATGATCGCGCAAAAGATGCTCGCGCACCAGCTTTTCGTTGGAACGGTCGCTATCGACGGGGACGAAACGCTCATCCACAAGGGTGATCGTGACGAGGTTCCAGTCGATCATCTTGCGGGAGAGCACTTCGAACAGCTTGAGCGGCGTGGTGCCGCCAGAGACGGCCAAGGTGGCCTGTCCCCGTTCAGCGATGGCGGCATTCAGCTTGTTCGCAATGGCTTCCGACAATGCCTGCGCCAGTTCCGTTCCGCTGGTAAAATCGTGCCGTTCAATGCTCATTCCATACCTTTCCAAAGCAGAAACCAGAGCGGTTTCAATCAGATAAAATCGTGAAGCCGCTCTATCTCTTTGTTTTGACGCGCATCTTTTCCGAAAACCGTTTCACACTTTTCGGGATGCGCTCTAGAGGCTTTCGTGCCATGTGCGTCCGTCACGCTCAATGAGCGCGATGGACGATGACGGTCCCCAAGTTCCTGCTGTGTAGCCCTGCACAGGCTGGCTGTTCAATTCCCACCCCTGAAGGATAGGGTCGACCCAGCGCCATGCCGCCTCAACTTCGTCGCGCCGCATGAAAAGGGTCTGGTTGCCGCGAACGACATCCATGATGAGACGTTCATAGGCATCCGGATTGCGCTCGCTGAAAGATTCGGCAAAGCTCATATCCAGCGGCACGTGACGCAGGCGCATACCGCCCGGACCCGGATCCTTGATCATCATCCACTGCTTCACGCCTTCATCCGGTTGCAGGCGGATGACAAGCTGGTTGGCGATGACCTTGCCAGCACTTTCGCCGAAGATGGAGTGCGGGATCGGCTTGAACGTGACGACGATTTCCGAAACGCGCGTGGCAAGCCGCTTGCCGGTGCGCAGATAGAACGGCACGCCAGCCCAGCGCCAGTTGGCGATTTCAGCTTTCAGCGCCACAAAGGTTTCGGTGTTGCTGGTGTTGTTTTCGAGGTCTTCCAGATAGCCCTTGACCGGACCGCCTGCGGATGCGCCCGCACGATATTGGCCGCGAACGGTCAAGTCTTCGACATTTGCATTGGTAATCGGCTGAAGGGACCGCAGAACCTTGACCTTTTCGTCATGGACGGCATCGGCCTCCAGCGAGGATGGCGGTTCCATGGCCACAAGGCAGAGCAGCTGAAGAATGTGGTTCTGCACCATGTCGCGCAGCGCGCCTGCCGTGTCGTAATAACCGGCGCGGCCCTCAAGGCCGACAGATTCGGCAACCGTGATCTGCACATGGTCGATATGGGCAGAGTTCCACAACGGCTCATAAAGCGCATTGGCAAAGCGCAGCGCCATCAGGTTCTGCACGGTTTCCTTGCCGAGATAGTGGTCAATGCGGAAAATCTGATCTTCGCGGAAAACGCTGCCCAGCGTATCATTGAGCGCCATGGCGGATTCCAGGTCGCGACCGATCGGCTTTTCCACGATGATGCGTGTATCGCGGGTAATCAGGCCATGCGCCTTGAGGCGCGTGGCGATATCACCGAAGAGCGTGGGGCTGACGGCGAGATAGAAAGCGCGAATCTTTTCCGGCTTCTTGCCGATCAGCGTCTTGAGCGCATCCCAGCCCTCTTCGGACTTGGCATCGACCGCCACATAGCTGAGACGGGCGAGAAACTTGTCGACTTCCTTCTCGTCGACTTCCGAAGCCTTCACATGCTCGTGGATGGCATCGCGTGCGAACTGCCGATATTCCTCATCGGTCATGGCACTGCGCGATGCGCCGATGATGCGCGTTGGGTCGGTGAGCTGGCCTGCACGCTGACGCTGATACAGTGCCGGAATGAGCTTGCGTTCGGCAAGATCGCCGGAACCGCCGAACACGATGCAGTCGAAAGGCTCTACCGGAATTGTCTGGCTGGTCATCTATCGCTCTCTTCTCTTCTTGCGCAAATCAGTCTGCCTGTGGGCAGCATGCGATTTTCAAGCTGCCCTTGTCTATTATCTAATCGATTTAAATTCAACAGTCGCAATGCTGCAATCGCACGAAATTGAAGGCGCCCTGCCATAATTGACGGATTAACGGGTTGTGCATACATGACATGTTCATTTTGGTTCAGGCTCTTTACGCCATATTGAAACAAATAATCTGGATTCAAGTGATTGCACTTTACTGGAAATGCTCAAAAGGAGAATGACATGAAGAGGCTGCAGGATAAGGTCGCAATCATCACCGGTGCCGGCTCGGGCTTCGGTTCAGGCATGGCGCGCCGATTTGCAGCCGAAGGTGCAAAGGTCGTTCTCGCCGATGTGAACGTGAAGCGTGTCGAGGATGAGCTTGCCGATATCGGCAAGAACGCTCTTTCCGTGCAGGCCGATGTCTCGCGCAAGGACGACATGGAGCGCGTGGCGCGCACAGCCTTCGAAACGTTCGGCCGCATCGACATCATGATCAACAATGCCGGTTTTACGCATCGCAACATGCCGCTGACCGAAGTGACGGAGGACAGTTTCGACCTGATCGCGTCCGTGAATATGAAGGCGCTTTATTATTCGACGCAGATCGTTGTACCGATCATGGAGCATCAGGGCGGAGGCGTCATCATCAACACGGCTTCGGCAACCGCGCTGCGTCCGCGCAAGGGTCTCGTCTGGTACAGCGCGTCCAAGGGCTGGATCATCAGCGCGACCAAGGCGATGGCGCTGGAACTCGCGGACAAGAATATCCGCGTGAACTGCATCTGCCCGGCCGAAAGCGACGGTGAGGCACTGAAACTGTTTCTGGAGGAGGACACGCCGGAGGCTCGTGCAGCACTCAAGGCCACCATTCCCCTCAATCGGTTTTCGACGCCGGAGGATGTGGCCGAAGCTGCACTCTGGCTGGCCTCGGACGCCGCCTCCATGGTGACGGGTACGGCACTTAATATCGACGGTGGTTACTCAATCTAGCCATCGGCTTCGGCAAGGAAGTCATCAAAAATGGCTTCCAGCCGCCTGTGCCGTTCGGCGGCCATGAGCTTTCCGGTTTCCGTCTTGAAACCGGAGGCGAGGCCGAACAGTTTGGTGCGGAAATGGTCGAGCGCGAAAAGTTTGTCGTCCAGCGGGCGGTTTTCGGCGTGTGGATCGCGCCAGTCGTAAAGCGCACTGCCCATGCGGCCCGCAATGTAGAAACACCGGGCAGCTCCAATCACGCCAATGGCATCAAGCCGGTCCGCATCCTGCAGGATTTTCGCTTCCATCGTGACAGGCTCGATATTGGCTGAAAAGCTGTGCGCCTCGATGGCATGGGCGGCGAGGTCGATGCGAGCGTCATTCCAGCCGAGGTTCCGCAGCAAGGTTATTGCCTTTTCTGCCGCCAGACGCGAGGCGCGATTTCTGTCGGGCGAATTCTTCTCCACGCTCACGCAGTCATGCAGCAGGGCTGCGGCGCAAAGCACTTCGGCATCGCCGCCTTCCTGACGCTGGATCGCAGCGGCATTTTTCCAAACACGGGCAAGGTGGGACAGGTCATGTGACCCGTCCTCGCCGTGTTCGAGCGCATGAGGCAGCAGCCTTTCGGCAAGCGTTGCGAAAGGCGCGAAGATATGTGCTGTCATTCTGATTCTGCCGTGGGTTTTGCGGATTCGGGAGATGGCCGAAATTATCGGTTCTTGCGCAGGACGGTCCAGTTATAAAATGCGCCGAGAGCCATAATCAGGCATGTGCCGAGAAAAACGGAACGCATGCCGAAGTGACCGCCGACGAAACCGCCAGCAACGGGGCCAGCAACCTGCCCGACATATTGGGCCGAGACGGAATAGCCCAGAATGCCGCCCGCTACGCGGTCGGGCACATTGTGCCGGATGACGCTGGTGATGCAGGGCAGCAATCCGCCCAGCGCCAGCCCCATCAGAAAACGCAGGCCGATCAGCTGCCAGGCTTCCGTCACGAAAGCCTGCGGGATCAGAAGCAGCGCGGAAACTGACAGTGCCCCGATGATGACGCGGGTGTGGCCAATGCGGTCGGCAAGGCGCCCCAGTCGCGAGGACGACATGATGCTGCCGAGGGCTGCAGCAGCCATCACCACGCCGGAAATCAGTGTCACTTTCGTCTGATCGTCCATCAGTTGGATCACATAGACGGTGATGATCGGCTCAATCGACATATTGGCAAAAAGCAGCAGCATACCCGTCACCAGCATGGCGATAACCGGTTTCCTGTCAGGAATGGCAGCCCAGATGGATTCCGCCTTCTGCTCTTTGGTCGGCTTCGGTGGCTTGCGCTCTTCGCGGATCAGAAAGGTGGTGGCCAGAAAGGTGAGAAAGATCACGCCACCAGCTAGCCAGAAGGTTGCGCGAATGCCGATCAGCGGCGGCAAAGCGCCGCCGAGCAGCGGGCCGGCCAGATTGCCCGCCATGATGCCAGCCGAAAGCGCGCCCAGCGCCCAACCGGTCTTTTCTTTTGGCGTCTGGGTAGCGACGAGGATCATCGAGCCGGACGAATAGCCGCCTGCGATGCCCACGAACAGGCGCAGCGCCACCAGCTGCCAGACACTCGTCACCATGCCGATCAGCGACATGGCGATGGCCATGCCGAGGCTGGCGCGGATCAGCATCAGCTTACGTCCATAGCGGTCGCCGAGCCTGCCCCACAGCGGCGCGACGAAGGCTGCTGCCAGAAAGGTGGCGCCGTAAGCGATACCTGACCACTGCACGATTGCCGCGTGATCGGTGACGCCCAATTGTTCCACATAGAGCGGCAGGAAGGGGAGGAGGAGCGACATGGCAATGAGCGTCGTGAACGAACCGATGAGGCAGATCAGCAGATTCTGCTTCCAGTAGCGCTCGTGATTATCTTCGACGGCCATATTTTCCTGGCGGGCTGCAGCGACGGTTTCGTCGCTTGCAGCGGCTTGGGCGGTGCTCATGTCATGTCTCGCGATTGCAATGTATTCCATTTTGGGATACCAAAACGGTATGCATGAATGCGCCTGTTGATGAGGCTTGTCAATTGCAGCGCTGCCTTAGAGAGCGTTTTGTTCTGATTGTATCAGATCAAAACGCTCTCTAAGCCCTTTTATTTGAAGCATAATCTTATCGATCCTCGTTTCACTCCGGTCGGATTATGCTCTAAAATGGAGAATGGTCGCCAATGTCACAGATGAGGCAGGTTGAGACGCAGCTTCGCGACATGATCCTCGGTCTGGAACTGGGGCCGGGCGAACGTTTGACCGAGCGCTGGATCGAGGCGCAGTTTGAAGCCTCACGCACGCCGATCCGGGCAGCGCTTCTGCGGCTGGAGGCGGAAGGCCTGATCTGTCGTGAAGGGCGCGGCTGGACGGTCTCGCCAATCAATCTCAGCGAAATTGAACAAATCGGTGTCTATCGTGAAGCGCTGGAAATTGCCGCGTTAAAGCTCACCTGCGCGCTTGAAGATCGCAGTGGTGTGGAGCTGATTCTAGCGATGCTGGACAGCTGTGATGCGGACACATCGCGCGAGGAATGGCACCGGATCGGCATGGATTTTCATATCGAACTGGCGCGCCTGTCCGGCAACGAGTTTCTCAGCCGTGGCGTGCGCGATGCTATGCAGCGCCTCTCCCGGGCGCGCTGGCTGGAAGTGCGCGACGAGGCGGCGCTCGCTCGCGCATGGGCCGAACACCGCTCCATTCTCGATGCGGTGCGCGAAGGAAATACCGATAAGGCGACGGCGTTGATGAGCGCGCATCTGGACGGAAGCCGCAGCCGCCTCGTCAATAGTCTGCACGAGGACCGGCGCGGCCTCAAGGCGCGGGGCTTTGCCGTCATCAGCACGTGACGCAATCATTACCATTCGGGCAGCTTATGGCCGTCTCGCGAATAATATTGCGTGCGCCCATCACCGATGCCGATATCCCGCAAGAGATATTCCGGCGAATGTTCGGTAACGACGATATGAGTACGTTTGCGCGAAAACAGGCGGGAGAATAGTGCGCTCCAGCCGCTTTCCGATCCGTGGCTGACCGTGGGCGCTGTGGCGGTTGTGCAGGCAGAATCGACGTTTTTCATGATCTCACCTATCGAATGAAGCGGCTGTGGGAGGCAGCTGCTCGTTAAACTCTGCCTATAGGTATGCGCCTGAAAACCTTTGTTTTCCAATCGAACCTCGATTAGTATGCATAAGGAGGACTTATGCATCATGACGACAGCGCTTCCCCCTTTATCGGCCATTCGCGTTTTTGAATCCGCCGCCCGCCATGCAAGTTTTACCCGCGCTGCGGAGGAGCTGGGCATGACACAGGCTGCGGTCAGCTATCAGATAAAGATATTGGAGGAGCGTGTCGGCGCGCCCCTGTTTCTGCGTATGCCGCGACAGGTGGAACTGACCGAACTTGGCAGGCAGCTTGCTCCCGCGATCACGGAAGCGTTCGAGACGATGCGCAATGCCTTTGCCAGCCTGCGGGAAGATGCGGAAGGTACGCTGTCGATCAGCGTTCTCGCCACTTTTGCCGCCAACTGGCTGGCGCATCGGCTCGGCTCGTTCCAGATGCGGCATCCGTCACTCGCGGTCCGGCTCGATACGTCCGACAGCATGATCGATTTTGCGACGACTAATGTGGACATCGCGATCAGAAGCGGCTTCGGCAAATGGCCGGGGCTGGAGGCACATCAGCTCATCAAGGCGAGTTTCACGCCCATGCTGAGCCCGGCCTTGGCGGCCACTATAGGCGGGGTGAAAGAACCTGCGGACCTCCTGCGGCTCAAGATCATCGATGTGAGCGATCCGTGGTGGAATATCTGGTTCAAGGCGGCGGGGATCGAAAACCCGCAAATGCAAGGCAATACGCAGAGCCGGCTCGGAGCGCAGCATATCGAAGGTCGGGCGACAGTCGCAGGGCAGGGGGTGGGCATTCTCACGCCTGCTTTCCACCAGATCGAAATCGCTACCGGCCAGCTTATCCAGCCGTTCGATATTCTTGGCGATGATGGGCGATCTTATTGGCTCGTCTATCCCAAATCCCGTCGCAATACGCCAAAGGTGCGCGCATTCAGGGAATGGATATTGAGCGAGCTCGACTGTGGATAGATGCCTGCCAAGACAGGCTCAATCTTTCGACACGGCGAGGAAAACCGCGTGCTGGGCGTCATATGCACGCTTGAAGGCCGGTCGGGCTTCTCCGCGCGCGACATAGGCTGCAAGGTTCGGATAATCGTTCAATATGCCTGAACTCTTCAGCCTCCGCAGCACGGTCACCATCAGAAGATCACCGGCACTGAACGCACCCTCCAGCCAGTCATTGTTGACAAGACAGGCGGAAAGGGCATCCAGTCTTTTGCGGATACGCGCTTCCACGATGGGGATGCGCTGCTCGTACCAGCTTTCCTTGCGCTCTACGAAACCGGCAACTTCCCTTTCGAGGATCACTGGCTCGATGGTGTTATGCGCGGCGAACATCCATGTGATGGCGCGCGCCCGACCATTGGCGTCATCCGGCAGAAGGCCGGGGTTCTGCTCCGCAATATGAAGCACGATCGCGCCGGATTCGAACAGGGCCAGATCACCCTCTTCATAGGTGGGTATCTGCCCGAAAGGTTGCAGATCGAGATGGGGGTGGGCTTTCAGCGCCTCAAACGAGACGAGGCGGACATCATAGTCCTGCCCGGTCTCTTCAAGCGCCCATCGAACGGGCGTGTCACGCGCCATCCCTCGGCCGCGATCAGGCGAATTTTCAAATGCGGTGATGACGGGACGTTTCGGACTGTTGCTGTTGGTGGACGCGTTTTTCATGATGGTTCCTCCTCACTACAGCACAGGCTGTTCGCAAGGTATGTTGCAAACCGTGCGCCGGTTCAGTGGCAGCCTGCTGCCGCTTGCTCTGAGCGGTTCCCGATATGATCGGGAAAATCTCCTCTATTAAATAATACCGACCGGTTGGTATGTTGTCAATGTGGAGAGACAGGAAGATGGGACAAGGGGGCGGAGCGAGGGTAGAAGGAGGAAACCGGGAGATGGGCGTTGGAAAGGTGGGAGCAGGTGAAAGGAAACGGGGAAAGGAGGAGCGGATTGGTGCTGTTTGGATTTAAACAGATCACGGAAAAGCAGCCTATCTTGTAGCGTTCTCATGCATCAATTTCTCCATAACGTGGCGATTAGTTCCGTCGATTAGTTCCGTCGATTAGTTCCGTCGATTGGTTTCGTGGGAGGTAGTTTGTTCCATCGCATAAGAACCAAAATGTCGGGCATTTAATTTTTTTTCCACCGGATGTCACATTCGGCGTTGCTGTCTCGTCATGTCTATCGAACCCCTTGAACCGAAAGGAACAATACCATGACCCCTCTGCTCAACCCGTTCGATGTTGCCCCTGCCACGATGAAATCCTGGTTGAACGCTTCGATGACCATCGCATCCAGTCTGGAAGCGAGCCTGATCGAGCTTGTCAAAATCCGCTCATCGCAGATCAATGCCTGCGCCAATTGCATCAATATGCATACGCTTGAAGCACGCTCTCTTGGCGAGACCGAACAACGCATCTATTTGTTGTCCGCATGGCGCGAAGCACCGTGCTACTCTGAGCGCGAACGTGCGGCTCTGGGATGGGTCGATGCGCTGACCCGTTTGTCACAAGGTCACGATCTGGAAGACGCCCGCACTGCCATGCAGGCACAGTTCACTGAGGAGGAGCAAGTGAACCTTACGCTGATGATCAACATCATCAATGGATGGAACCGCATGGCGGTTGGCTTCGGCCTCTGGTTCGAGCCGGAAGCCAAGAAGCCGGCAGTAAAGGCAGCCGTCTGATGGCTGACACATCCTTGCAAGGCGATGCAGCTGACAGCTTCGATCCGCTGCGCCCGAAACTGATCCGCGTTGCCTATCGCATGTTGGGTTCGGTCGCCGATGCCGAGGATATGGTGCAGGAGGCGTTCATCCGATGGATGAACGCTGATCGCAGCGAAGTGCGCGAGCCGGAGGCCTTTCTGCGTCGCACTGTTATCCGCCTGTGCCTTGATTTTCTGAAATCCGGTCGCAACCAGCGCGAAACCTATTTCGGGCCGTGGATTCCCGATCCGGTTGTCGAAGAGGAAGCGGATGACGATGTCACCCTTCCGCTCATGCTGGCGCTGGAGCGTCTTTCGCCATTGGAACGCGCCGCCTTTCTGCTGCATGATGTCTTCGGGCTGGATTTCGACGAGATAGCCAGGACAATCCAGCGCGATGCCGCTGCCTGCCGCCAGCTTGCTGCACGGGCGCGCAAGCATGTGCGCGAGGAGCGTCCGCGTTTTCAGGTCGACAAGCAGCGCGGGCTCGAACTCGCGCAGGCCTTCTTCAATGCGTCGCGCAGCGGCGACATGAATGCGCTTGGTGCGATGCTGGCAGCAGATGTCAACCTTCAGGCCGATGGTGGCGGCAAGCGCCCGGCTTTCCCGAAGCCTGTTTTCGGCTTCGAAGAGGTGATGAAGACCCACGAGAAACTGGCGGGTTATTTCCGTGGCAACCAGTCCACGCTTTTGCGTACGGTTTTCATCAATGGTTTGCCCGGCATCATCACGCGTGAAGCCGATGGCGAAATCCAGACGACAGCTCTCGATATAGAAGACGGCAAGATTGTCGGTATCTATGTGGTGCGCAACCCAGACAAGCTAAAGCATCTGCACTGAGCAATACTGGGCCCCGCTTTCGGGCGACATGCTTATTTGTTTTCAAACATGTCTTTGTCCCGAAACCGGTTTCCACTTTTTGGAGACATGCTTTACCCGATCAGGTAGCGGCAGGCGCCTGCCGCGCCGATGCCGATCAGCACGGTTGGCAGCATGGAAAAGCGCGTTGCGGCGAAGATCGTGATTGCAAGCGCGATCAGGTCGGCAGGCTTGTCGGACACGAAATCGGGCGCGATAACCGAAATCAGAACACAGCCGGGAGCTGCTTCCATCACCGCCGTCGCACGTTTGCTGAGCGTGCGGTTGCGCAGCAGCACATAGCCGCCGATCCGCGTGAGATAGGTGACACTTGCCATCAGAACGATGGTCAGAACGGCCAATGGATCGATCATTCTTCACCTGCCAGCAGATAGGCTGCAACAAGACCGGATAAGGCACCCGCGGCGACATACCAGGCGCCGGGAATGGTGAGATAGGTCAGCGCGGCCACCACAAGGCTGACCAGCCACGGGCGCGCTGCCGCAAAACCTTTCCACATGCCCGCCAGCAGAACCAGAAACACTGCCGGAAATGCCATGTCGAAACCATAGGGGCGCAGGTCTCCCATCATCGGCCCGAAGGCGGCACCCAGCGTGGTGAATAGAACCCATGCGAGATAGAAAGGAATGGCCACGCCGGCATAGAAGGTGAGGCTCAGCGCCGGATTGACGCCTTTCGACTGGCGACGTTTCGCATCGGCAAGTCCGAGCGCCCAGCTTTCATCGCACATCAGAAACAGGCTCGCAAAAGCCTTGCGCTTGGGCAGATGGCGGATGAAGGGGGCCAGAGCTGCGCCCATCAGCAGATGGCGGCTGTTGACCAGAAAGGTGATCGCAACAATCAGCAGGACATGCGGCGGCGAGGTCCAGAGCTGGATGGCTGCGAATTCCGATCCGCCTGCAAAGTTCAGTCCGGTCATCAGGGGGACTTCGATGACGCTGAGGCCTTTTTGTGCGGCCTGCGCGCCCAGAACCAGCGCATAGGGAATAATGCCAAGCAGAACCGGCAGACCGGCTGCGGCCCCGCGACGGAATTCCGAGCCGCGCCCGGATCTGCTTTTTTGAGGCACATAGGCCTGTGAAATATCCATAAAATTCCCGTTGACCAACCGGTAACTGGTTGCCCCTTGCTCAGTCTCTTGCGTGTTTGCTTGAGAAGTTTCGCGACTATAACCAATCTCTTGAGCAATTTGGTTGCGAATTATGCCCTTATGCATCAATATTTGGCAGATAATGCCAGTAAGGTCAGCATAAATGGAATCGAACGCCAATGAAGCTGGATGATATCGATAAACGGATTCTGCGCGTGTTGCAGCGCGATGGCCGCATCGCCAATAACGATCTCGCACGCGAGGTCGGCCTTTCGCCGTCACCATGCCTGCGGCGGGTGAAGCTTCTGGAAGAGGCGGGCGTGATAGACCGTTATGTCGCCGTGCTGAACCCGGCCAAGGTTGGCAAAGGGCTGACTTTCTTCACGCGCATCCGGCTCGACCAGCAGGATGAGGAAACGCTTCAGACTTTCGCCAAGGAAATCCTGAAGCTGCCGCAGGTGCTCGAATGCTATTTCATGCTCGGCGATTATGATGCGATGATCCGCGTGGTGGCGGCGGATATCGAGGATTACCGCCGCTTCCAGTCGGAATATCTGAGCCGGATCAAGGGCGTTCAGAATCTGAAGACCGACGTACCGAGCCAGACGGTCAAGCAGACTTCCGAAATGCCGCTCTAACCTGTCTTGCGGGCGGCGATGCCGGGCAGCAGCGCCAGACTAAGCAGGGCGACGGCGGATAGAATTGCACCGGCAAGGAAGGTGGCGGAGGAGCCATAGCTTTCCCACAGCCAACCGGCGCCGATGTTGCCGACAAGCATGACAAGACCCGTTATCACGTTGAACATGCCAAAGGCCGTACCCTTGAGGTGGCCTGGTGCCGTGTCGGCGATGAGCGTTGCGAGAATGCCCTGCGAAAAACCCATATGCAGGCCCCAAAGAA
>NC_009668.1:300000-455000 GCF_000017405.1 Brucella anthropi ATCC 49188 | reverse complement strand
CAATCTTGATCTTGTCGAAGGGGAACCCGCTGAGACTGCCAAGCGAGGAATAGCCTGTTCCGAAATCGTCCATCGCGATCTGGATACCCAACGCTTTTAACTGGCGTAGAGTGCTCAAGGTCTGCTCATTTTTGTCCAGCAGAACTGATTCTGTGATCTCAAGCTCCAACCGATTCGCTTCGAGGCCGCTTTGCTCCAGGGCATCGATAACGCTTTGAATGAGGTTCAGGCTGCGAAACTGAACAGGAGAGAGGTTGACTGCGATCTTGAGCGGTTTGTTCCAATGAGCAGCTTCAAGACAGGCCGTCTTGAGTACCCAATCCCCTAGTGCGTGAATAAAGCCAATCTTCTCTGCCACAGGAATAAATTCAACCGGTGAAACTGCCCCCCGGATAGGGTGGGTCCAACGGAGCAAAGCTTCATAACCGCATATCTCACGCGTTATAGTACAGGCCTGCGGCTGATAGTAAACTTCCATTTCACCATTCTCCAGTGCCTTCTGAAGATCGGCCTCAAATGACTTCTTCTCCCGCAAACGCGTCTGCATCTGCGATTTGAATACGCTCGCATGACCAGGCCCGAGAGCCTTTGCCTCATAAAGCGCCAAATCGGCATGTTTGAAAAGTTCCTCCGTGTCGGGTTCACCCTCGGAGATTGCGACACCGACACAGGTTCCGATTTTGATTTCCAGCTCGCCGACATGATAAGGCTGGCTGATCACGTCCATCAGGCGATCCGCAAGTTCCAGTGCTTCCTCTTCCCGTAATCCCGTGGAAAGCACGGCAAACTCGTCCCCACCCAGGCGACACACCATGTCACCTCGTTCGCCGAGCTTGGTAAGACGCCGTGCAACTGCCTGCAACAGTGCGTCGCCAACATCATGCCCAAGCGTATCGTTTACGTCCTTGAACCCATCGAGATCCAGAAGAAGAATAATGGCCGACTGGCTTCCCGTCTGTGCGGCCTCAAGCCTTTTCTCCAAATCCTGCCGGAACAGGACACGATTGGGCAATCCGGTCAGCGCATCGTGATGTGCATCGTGCTCCAGCCGAAAATTCTGCGACTGCAGTTCACCTGTCGCTTGCCGAAGATCGCTTGTCAGGCGTTGCATGCTGCCATGCGCCCGATCAAGAAGCTTGTTGTGACGCAGCAGAAGAATAACGAGCACGACGCCGCAGAGAATGAGGCCCGCCGCCAATCCGGTGTAGATAAGATGCAACTGGCGAACTTCTGCCTGGGCAGCATCGATAAGTCCGACATCATACTCAACTGCAGATGACGCAAGCGCTGTCATCGGACCATCAAGCGCACTCATTAATTGCAGATGGGTTTTGACCTCGTCTGCATCAAGTTTATCCAGCTGGACGTCAAGTGCCTGAAGAACGTCGCTTAACTTCAAAAAGAGATCGCGTCGCCGCTGATCGTTTTGAATGAAGGAGCGCAGATTGCCTTGCTGCAACAGTTCAAGTCGCCCGAGCATAATATCGAGGCGAAGCCGCACTTCGTCGCGCGTTTCTTCGTTCATATCCAGGACGTATCCAGCCAGAACATGCTCAAGCCGCATATATTCCGATACTGTCTGACCAACAGCCCAGGAATCATTATAACGGGAGAATTTCTGAAGCGCTGTCTGTCGTTCGGCAATGACATAGGCGATATAGGCCGTTGCCACCACGAAACAACAGATAATGACGCCTAGAATTCGTCTCACACTTTGCCTCTATTCAACTATCAGCTTGGCAACCTGCCACGCGGAACGTGTGTAATAGGTCTGGCTTTGGAGCTGTGGGTCGCTGTCATACGGGTAAATAATAAACAATGGTCCTTTATCGCGAACCGGCATGTAATTGCCATCTCGTTTCATGGCAAGAATAACATTGAACTTCTTGAAGTCTTCCATCGGTAACGAGCTAACATAATCGTTCAACGCTACCGCAGTCACTTTCGTTCCCTTGGCGCCGACAAGCGTCATAAGCTTGTCCATCGACACGCCGTCAAAACGCACACGACCATCATACCATGGATTTGCCGTTTCTACGGTCACCAAACCCAGGGCCTCCAGCATATCCCGATCAAATTGCGCTGTATCGTCAACATTTGTATTCGAAATATTGCCGGATATGACCAGGATCGGCTTACCCGTCGGTTTGGCCAGCGGTTCAGCAGCGGCCCCGGATAGCCAGACGAAAGGCAAGAGCAGACAGGCAAGGACTCGAATTAGTTTCATTGCATTTCTCCATGATAAATTAGAACAATAAAGAGAATTGCCTAAATCAACGTGAAGATCGCATGAGTCTTGTATTTTTTCATGTTCTTATGCAATAAAAATGGAATATCGGCGTCAAGCTTGCCGCAACGTAACTTCAAACGACCGCAGTTAGTGAATTACCCTAATGTTAGATCGTTTTTATTGGATAGTAACGCTTTTAATATGCCGTATCAGCTGAGCACTAGGTCAATCAGGCTCAATTCGTGCTGTCAAAAACAAAAAGGACAACGTGATTGACGCTGCCCTTTGGAGAAATTGGATAGTTATTGTCTCTTCAACCGACTAGTTCTCCGCCGGTCATTGGCTCAGGAACCCCGGTTGTGCTCGGAAAACTGATAGGCAAACCGCGCAAGACTCGCACTGCGAGGAAAGCAAAACATTCAGCTTCTACAGCATCGCCTCGCCAGCCGAGCGCTTCGACAGGCACGAGTTCCACCTCGGCGCGCTCGACCAGCATATGCATCATGGTTGGATTGCGACGGCCACCGCCACTGACTGCAAGCCGCTTCGGCCGACGCGGCAAAATATCCAGAGCCTTCCCCACCGCCGAGGTCGTGAACGCGGTCAATGTCGCCGCGCCATTTTCCTCGTTCAGGCCGTCGGCCATCATCTCGGTAAAGTCGAAGCGATCCAACGACTTGGGATACGGAGCAATCAAATAGGGGTGCTTGAGCAGTTCGGCGAGCCGGTCTTCGTCTACCTTACCTTTTGCTGCCAGTGCCCCATCGCGGTCCATTTCGCCCAATCCCCGCTTTTTCATAAAGTCATTGATAGGCGCATTGGCTGGACCGGTATCGAATGCCACAAGCGCATCATCACCATCCCACCAGGTGATGTTACCGACACCACCGAGATTGAGAATCGCAGTATTACCACTCGCATCGGCACTGCGCAGCAAGGCAGCATGATAGACGGCCGCAAGCGGAGCACCCTGCCCGCCAGCCCGAATATCTGCCGTCCGGAAATCATAAGCCACTTTAGTAGCGAGCAGTTGGCTCATAAGCCTTCCATCGCCAAGCTGCCTTGTATCACCAAGCCTGCCTGCCTGCGGTGCGCGATGTAAAACCGTCTGCCCGTGGAAACCGACAACGCCGATATCCGCCATCGACAGCCCGCTTTCCTCGACCAGTTCGCGCACTGCCGCAGACTGCGCGCGTGTCAGCGCTTCCTCTGCCTCAGCAAAAATCGCAGGTTCCGCACCTTCAAAATTCCAGACGCGAGCCTCGGCCTGCGCCTGTTCGAGAAGATCACGAATCCAACGCGGATAAGGTTTCAACGCGTAAGCGCCGAATTCTGCAATGGTTTCGCCATCAGTTTTCAACAGAGCAACATCGATGTTTCCATCAAGAACGGTACCGGTCATCAGGCCAACGGCCCATATTGGCTGCATAGACGTCTCCTATCCCAATGAAATTGCGTCGCCGACACCCTGACGCAGCGCCAGAATACCGCTGTCAAAGTGACGTGTCGGATGAATACGATTGGTGAGCAAGGTCCATGCCCTGCCCGCTTCAAAATCAATCCACAAGCCGGTTCCCGTGAAACCGGTATGCCCGATTGTATCCTTCGAATTGAAATTGCCCCCCGACCAACCGTCATAAGGCCGTTCCCAGCCATGCGTACGGGTGGCGGATAGTGGTTGGCGCATGTGTTCGATAACGTTTTGCGATGCACCCGTGCCGTCAAGCAAGCCAAGCGCGAAATCAAGTATGGACGCAGCCGTACCGAACAGACCCGCATGCGCCGCACCCTGCAACGCTGAACAATTGTCGTCGTGCACCTCACCGCAGAGTACACGATTGCGCCAGGTGCAATTTTCGGTAGCGGCACTAATCTCCGGCTCCGCGGAAAAGGCAAAGCCTTCGCCGGGGTCCATCTCGCGAATGGTCTTGCCGTATAATCTTTCCATCGCAAAACCGAGCAGAATGAAATTGATGTCTGAATAAACCGGCGCGGATTCTCTCCATTCGCGTTGCAATACGAACGCGCGCAACAATTCCGGATCCCGTCCATATGTGTAGATCGGTTCGACCGACGGAAATGGCGTCTGGTGGCCGAGACATTCACGAAAGGTGACTTTGCGCTCCCAGGCATCATTATCATATTGCCGAAGATCCGGAAGCAACGTGATCAATGGTGCATCGAGGTCAATGACCTCTTCCTCAGCCAGCGTAAGGATGCGAGGTGTCGTGAAAATCACTTTGGTCAGCGAGGCGAGATCGAACCACGTATCGGTTGTCATCGCGCGCCGGGCCGGAATGATCTGCGCATAGCCAGTCGCCCGGACAGCCCGGTTCCCGGAGAGATCGACCATTCCGAGCACCCCTCCCGGAATACGGCCTGAGTCGCACGCACCTGTCAGAAGGCTGAAAGCTTTCTCAAAGCGAGCCGTAAAAGCAGTATCGACGGAGTGGCGGACATTCGGTTCTGCCATGATAGTTATGCCTCGGCCCGGGCCATGTGATCATGGCCATATGTCTGCCAGTTTGCCGGTGCCGGCTCATATCCCAGCGGGCGTACGAGTGAAGGCACTTGTCGCGTATCGAGGGTAAAATGCTCGTTGCGCCGATCAATACTTGGAACGGCAGAGATCAGCCGCTTCGTATAGGAGTGTTTCGGTGCAGAAAGAATGGAAGCGGCATCGCCAATTTCCACGATCTGCCCAGCATAAACGACGGCGATGCGATGCGCGATACGCTCCACCACCGCCATATCATGCGACACGAACAGATAGGCGAGACCACGTTCCTTCTGGAGATCGATCAACAGCTCCAGCACTTTCGCCTGTACGGATACGTCGAGAGCTGAGACGGCTTCGTCGAGCACCAACACTGAAGGATTCAGCATCAAGGCGCGGGCAATACAAAGCCGCTGCCGCTGCCCGCCGGAGAACTCGTGCGGATAGCGTTCCAGACTGTTTGCAGGCAGCCCCACCCGGTCAAGCAACTGCAGCATCTTCTGTCGTGTTTCCGGCCCGTCGCGCCCGCCAGCAGCTATGACCGGCTCAGCAAGAATGCTATCGATACGCAGACGAGGATTAAGCGATGCATAGGGGTTTTGAAAAACCATCTGCACAGAAGATGAATTTCGAGTATCGGCGGTATCTGCCACACCGACTTCAAGCTTGCCGCGTGACGCTTTGACGAGCCCGAGAATCGCACGCGCAGTCGTCGACTTACCCGAACCACTCTCCCCTACGACCGCCAGTGTTTCGCCCGGAACAAGATCGAAATCGACACTCTCCACGGCATGAACTGCACCAAGTCTGCGGCCAAGAATGCCGCCCTTGACGGGGAACCGGACTGTGAGCCCTTCCACAGCCAGAATTGGGTTCGTTCCGGGTTTGGCTGCGCGTACGTTATCCGTTCGTACCGCCTTGCCGCTTTCAAAATGTGGCACAGCCTTCAGGAGATGCTGCGTGTAAGGATGCTGAGGCTGATCGAGAACGACATTCAGTTCACCTTGCTCCACTGCCTCGCCGTGTTGCATCACCATGACCTTGTCGGCCATACCTGCGACCAGACCAATGTCATGAGTGATAAAGATCATCGCCATGCCGGTTTCGCGCTTCAGCTCTGCCAGAAGTGCCATGATCTGTGCCTGTACCGTAACATCGAGCGCTGTGGTCGGCTCGTCGGCAATCATGAGGCGCGGATTGCAGGCAAGCGCCGTTGCAATCATCACCCGTTGCAGCATACCGCCGGAAAGCTGGTTCGGGCAGTATTTGAGACGCCGTGCAGCATCCGGAATGCGTACGCGATCAAGTGCGTCCTTGGCAGCGGAAGCTGCCTGCTTGCCGGTAAGTCCACGGTGAAGGCGAAACGATTCCTCAATCTGTGTCCCGATAGTGAGCACTGGATTGAGTGACGTCATGGGCTCCTGAAAAATCATGCCGATTTCCGCGCCACGGACTTTCGTCAGCTCAGCTTCATTCGCAGTCGCAAGATCGATGGTGGTACCGTTCGCGCGATTCAGCTCGATCGTTCCATCGATAATGTGCCCGCCGCCAAAATCCACAAGGCGATTGATCGACAAGGCCGTTACAGATTTACCGGAACCGCTTTCCCCGACAATCGCCAGCGTTTCCCCGGCGGCAAGATCGAAACTCACACCGCGCACAATCTCATTAGCTTCAGGATTGCGCCCGAAACCGACACGAAGGTTTGAGACGGACAGAAGCTTGTTCATGCCGCTACCCTCCGCATTCTGGGATCGAGAATGTCGCGCAGAGCATCACCCAGAAGGTTGAAGCCAAGTATACCGATCATGATCGCCAGTCCCGGAAATGCCAGCAGCCATGGCGCGGTTTCCATGAGATTGCGCGCATCTGCCAGCATGAGACCAAGCGACGAAGCCGGCGGCTGCGTGCCGAGACCGAGGAAGCTCAAGCCTGCTTCAGTCAGCAGCGACCAGGCAAGCGCCAAGGTGATCTGGACGGTCAGAGGCGCGATCAGATTAAGCAGCAGATGGCGCGAAAGGATGTAACGGTTGCTACTGTGGAACGTACGCGCTGCATCAACAAATTCACGTGTTTTGATCGACAAGGCCGGACCACGCACAACCCGCGTAAAAATCGGGGTGTAGACGATGGCGATGGCGGCGATACTTGTTCCTGTTCCCGGTCCGACAACGGCAATGATCAGAAGCGCAAGCAAGATTGCCGGAAATGCCAGAAGCACGTCCATGACGCGCATGACAGTTCCATCCCACCAGCGCCCAAACCATGCCGCAGTCAATCCCAGAACGGTGCCCGCGATGGCGGCAATTCCGACCGCAGAAAAGCCAACGATGAAGGATTGCGCGATGCCTGCCATCAGGCGGCTCATGACGTCACGACCGAACAGGTCAGTTCCCATCCAGTGGGCAGCACTTGGAGGACGCAGCCTGTCTATCCGGTACTGCATCAACGAGTCATGCGGCGTAAAACCGAAATACCCCAGAAACGCGACGATCAGATAGATCAATACGATGAGCCCGCCGATACGGCCACTCGGATGAGCAAAAACGGAACGCAATATCCGCATTAGTTTTCCCCCAGACGAATGCGCGGATCGAGCGCAACGTAAAGAAGATCAACAAGCAGATTGACGATCATGAAGTTGAACGCGATGAAGAGAATACTACCCTGTACCAGCGCATAGTCGCGCTGCAATATGGCATCCAGCACCATGCGTCCGAGCCCCGGCAGAGCATAGATCTGCTCGACCAGCACGGCTCCGCCCAGAAGGTAACCAAATTCTACACCACTCAGCGTCACCACAGGGATGAGTGCGTTCGGCAATGCGTGTCGCCAGATGACAGAGCGGGCCGAGGCACCCTTGCTGCGGGCAGTGCGAACATAATCGTCACTTAGAACATCCAACATAGCCGAACGCGATATGCGTGTGACCGACGCCGCAAATGCACAGCCGAGCGTTATGGCGGGCAAAATCATCTGTAGAAAATTCTGCCACGGATTTACCCATAGCGGCGTGAATTCGCCCATAGTCGGCAACACACCGAACCCTGCCGAAAGAATATAAATGAAGAGGAGACCAAGAACGAAGCTCGGAGTCGACTGCCCGATCATTGCAAAAATGCGGACCACCAGATCGGACATTTTTTCGTTGCGCGTTGCTGCATAAACCCCGGCCGGGAGGCCGATAAGCAAGGCAATAATCATCGACATCAATGCCAGCTGCAGTGTCAGCGGGAAGCGTTCCAGAATAACTGTCAGAACTGGCTTCCCGAATGTGACCGAGACACCCAGATTACCTTGCACTACGTCACCGAGCCAACGCCAGTACTGCGTGGTCCAGCTTTGGTCGATACCAAAATATTGCGCCAGAGACTGCCGCTGTTCCGGCGTCAGCAGCCCTGCTTCCGTTCCAAGCATAGCCGTAATGGAATCACCTGGAACCATACGGATCGCGACGAAGACAAGGATCGACACCCCCAGCATAACCAGGGGAAATGTCAGCAGCCGACGTGTCAGATAATTCATGTCAGATTACTCACGGCCTGCCGTCAAGGAAGGCACTGGAAAGCCACGCCTCCATATTGAAGACGTGGCGGATTTCATGACGTCACTGCCCGATCTGCAGCTTGGTTACGCCGAACAGCGAACCGGTAGCGCGAGGCTCAAAACCGGTAACGTTCTTCTGGTAGGCGACATAGTTGTTGGCCGTATAAAGCCATATCCACGGAGAAACTTCCGTTATGTGCTTTTCGAAGTCAGAGAAGATAAGCTTGCGTTTTTCAGGATCAGTCTCGGCTCTTCCCTTTTGCATCAGATCGTCAAGCGTATCGTCAATATACTGTGCGACTTTCTGCAGGTTACCCGCCTTTGTCCAGTAACGGCCATACATCGTGTAGGGATCAGCCGAACCACCGTTAAGCGCCACCGCCATATCGAAGTCGCCCTTCAACCACGTATCGACATAGACGTTGAGTTCCATCATGCGGATATCGAGCTTGATGCCGATTTCGGCGAGTTGCGACTGGAGAACCTGGGCTTCGGCTGCAGCGGTTGCAGGCTCTCCATTTGCAGCAATGATAGTTGCCGAAAAACCATCCGCATAACCGGCATCCGCCATCAGCTTCTTCGCTTTTTCGACATCGCGCTTGTAGCAGAAGAGCGTGTTTGGATCGCTCGCATAGGCGGGCATTGTCAGCGGGCCCGTTACCTTGCCTTCACCGAGCAAGGCTGTATCGAGCACATCTTGACGATCAACGGCACAGGAGATTGCCTGACGCACGGCCAGTTCCGTCATCGGCTTGCGCGACGGGTTCAACTGCAAGACATGATAAGCAAGAGCCGGAGTGCGCACCAGTTCCAGAGCGCTTTCGTTCGGCACCATCGTTGCAACCAGAGGGTCGTTGAGGAGCGCAAAGTCGATCTGCTTGGCGCGAAGCGCCGCAAGGATTGCTGTTTCGTCCGGCAGAACACTGATATCTATCCCGTCGATCGCTACTTTACCGCCCGCCCAGTCGGGATTGGCTTTCAGCACTTCCTTGGAATTCGGTTCCCAGCGCTCAAGGATGAATGGACCCGACCCAATAGTTTTCGTACCTATAGTTCCCGCCTTGATCTCGCTTTCTGGAACGACCGCCGCATTGATGCTGGCGATTGCAGCCAATAGCGGAACGTCAGGCTGGGAGAGTTTGAAGACGACCGTTTCAGCATCCGGCGTTTCAATAGCAGAAATGGAACCGAAATTCGCACGCGCGACGGCGCCTGTCTTTTCATCCAGAATGCGCTCGAAGGAGGCCTTCACATCGGCTGGCGTTACCGGCTGACCGTTCTGAAATTTCGCATTCTTGTCGAGCTTGAATGTGAGAACCTTTCCGCCTTCGGAAAATTCCCAACTTTTGGCAATGGCAGGTGCGATCTGAAGGTCGGAACCAAGACGGACGAGCGGCTCATAGATGAGCTCGAGCAGACGAATCGATGAAAATGCTGGCTGCTTATGCGGATCGAGACCAGTGGCATCCTGCGACCAGGCCATTCGGAGCGTCGCGGCAAAAGCCGTCGAAACACCTAATCCACCAAAGCTTCCAATGCTCAACGCTATTGCGGCCGCGCCTGCAATAAGGCTTTTCTTGAAACTCGCTCCCATTTTCTTCCCTCGCAAATGACTGCAATGCTAATGTCCGACTGCTTCCCCGCTTCGGCTCACGCTTTATTGGCATTTATTGCCTGTCTAAGAAATCCCCCAGCATTCTTTAATGCCTTTCTTGCCTCATCCACTGGCATTCCGGTGATCGTGATGAGGATTGCAAGCTTGACCTCATTATCCGTCAAAGCGAGAACGCGTTTTGCCTCCCCCGCCCCGCAACCGGTTGCCTGCATGACAATTCGCGATGCCCGCGCGACAAGCTTATTGTTGGTGGCACTGACGTCCACCATGAGATTCTCGTATGTCTTCCCTATTCGGATCATGCTCGCCGTCGTCAGCATATTAAGAACGAGCTTCTGCGCCGTACCGGACTTGAGCCGCGTCGAGCCCGTCAGTATTTCAGGCCCAACAACTGGCGATATCGCGATTTCAGCCATGGTCGCAATGGTCGAATCGGGATTGCAGGAGAGCGCCACGGTCGTAGCGCCGATCGATTCTGCGTAGGCGAGCCCGCCTATTACATAGGGCGTTCGCCCGCTAACGGCGATTCCCACGACAACATCGTGCGAAGTCAGACCTATGTTGCGCAGATCAGATTCCCCGAGCGACGGATCATCTTCTGCCCCTTCGATTGCATGTTGCAATGCATCCACGCCGCCTGCAATCAGCCCGATCACCATGCCTTCCGGTACGCTGAAAGTCGGCGGACATTCCGATGCATCGAGAACGCCAAGACGTCCGCTTGTTCCTGCGCCCAAATAAATCAGCCGACCGCCAACCCGAAATGCGTCGACGACCTTATCGACGGCCTGGGCGACCTGAGGCAGCACTTGCTCAACAGCGGCGGGAACCAGATGATCCTCGTCGTTGATGCGGCGTACGATAGCAAGGCTCGACAAGAGATCGATATCCATCGTGCGTGGGTTTCGCTCTTCAGAAACCAGCCTATCCAGTTCAGATAACAACGCCTGTTCCGTCATGCCTCTGCCTGCTTATCGAGCAGCGTTCAAAACGCGCCGCCTTATGGTTAACAAATGTTAGGATTATAAATTCCATCAGTCAATCAAAATAAGGAATAAATTATTCCTTATTTGCAGAAGCCATGTTTCGCGCAAGAATGATCGCACCGGAAACCGCATCACCGTCGGCAGGTTTCAACCGTCTGCGGACGTCTGGCGCCAACCACGGTTCAAGTGGGGTAGCAAGCCCTCCAAGCAAGGTCACGCGCGGCGCCCCCTTTTCGAAAAGCGCGCGCACGATAGTATCTATGTGGCCCGCAGCCGCCTGAACGATACGGCGTGCCGCTGCATCTCCCTGGTCCGCATGACGCATGACCATAGGCGCCAGAGACGCATATTCTGTAGCGGTTGCGCGGTCCATCCACGCCACAGCGTCCATCGGGGTCTGATTAAAGCGCTCCATAACCTCATAGAGAAGCGGCGTACGCTCGATCCGATCATCATAAGCCTGAAGGGCCTGTTGAATCGCTGACAGCCCCAGAAAAGCACCGCTGCCCTCGTCGGAAATTGGAAAGCCGTAGCCTCCAACGCGAATGTCGATACCATTCACGAAGCCGAGACCAATTGAGCCGGTCCCGGCAATAACGATAGCCCCATCACTACCCGAATGTGCACCGAGACACGCGCCTTTGCCGTCACTCATGAAATGAATACTCGAAAAGGGATGCTGTATAGCCTGAAGTGCTTCGAGCGCACCTTGCCTGCCTATGCCCGCCAGCCCAACGCCTGCATGTGTTCTGGCCAACTCTTCAGCACCCAGGCCCGCCTCGCTGATTGCTGCGTCAAACGCACGTGCGATGGATTCCCACGCCTTGTCTATCCCGAGCCGTGTAGTTGCCGGGCCAGACAATCCTTGTCCCAGCACATTGCCGGTCTCATTTTCCAGCCGGGCTCGACAGCCCGTACCGCCGCCATCCACACCAAGATAGAACTGATCTTTCCCAACCCTGTCCGACATCATTCTGACAGCCGTTCTATATCTGCACCGCAAAGCTTCAGTTTGCGGTCAAGCTGTTCATATCCACGATCCAGATGATAGATGCGATTAACGACAGTTTCTCCCTCGGCCACGAGTGCTGCAAGAACAAGTGATACGGACGCCCGCAAATCCGTTGCCATAACCTGTGCGCCATGCAGCGGGCGCCCGCCGCGTACCAGCGCAGTTGTCCCATGCAGTTTGATGTCGGCACCAAGCCGCATCAGTTCCGGCACATGCATGAACCGGCTTTCGAACACCGTTTCGCGAATGAGTGATGCTCCTTCGGCACAAGCTGCCAGTGCCATGAATTGGGCCTGCAGATCGGTCGGAAAACCAGGATAGGGCTCCGTCGTCAGATCAGTTCCACGCAAGGAACCGCTACGTGAAACAACCAATCCGCGATCACTTGGCCAAACGCTGACGCCCATCGTTTCAAGCACCTGCACAACAGACGCGAGATGTTCGAGACGGGCATGCGTGAGTTCGAGCGTGCCGCCTGTAATGGCGGCAGCAACAGCGTATGTTCCGGCCTCGATACGATCCGGTATGCCGTGGTGGCGTGCAGTCCGCCAAGATGTATCGCCCTGGATCAGAATGCGATGCGTACCCGCTCCTTCAATCTGCGCACCCATGCCCCCGAGACATGCGGCGAGGTCGCCAATTTCCGGCTCACGAGCCGCATTCAATATTTCCGTTTCGCCACGAGCGGAAGTTGCCGCCATCATCGCCGTCGCCGTCGCACCAACGGAAGGCGCTGGCAAAACAATCCGGCTTCCGATCAGGCCGTTATCAGTCGAAGCCACGATCCAGCCGCGATCAATGGAAACATCTGCGCCAAGTGTTGCGAGCGCTTTCAAGTGCATATCCACGGGACGCGCACCAATGGCACACCCGCCCGGCAAGGAAACACGAACCTTGCCCAGTCTCGCCAACAAGGGTGCCAGCACCAGAACCGTCGCACGCATTCGCCTTACAGTGTCATAAGGAGTTTCTCCTCCGACAACATCCGTGGCGGTTACTGTCGTCGAGTGCGGCGCGCGGGAGACCTGTGCCCCATGTGACTGCACGACATTGAGCATGTTTTCGACATCACTCACCGCTGGGAGGTTGGTAAGTTCAACAGGGTGAGGGCTTAACAAGGAGGCCGCGATCTGAGGCAGCGCGGCGTTTTTTGCACCGGAGATATTGACTGCTCCCTGCAATGGTCGTCCACCGACAATTCGCAATCGTTCCATGTCTCTCCACCATGTCCTCTCTTGCGGATTGTTAGCTCATTCCGTAAATTTTAAAAGATTGGAATTTTATATTCCAAATCAATTTCGGTTGTCTTATGAGGCAAGGCAACCGAATATCGAGCCCTCCGGCGCCGGAATGGGGAATAATCGCGCATGTCGATCCTGCAAAAGATCAACGCCAAACTGAACGAATTGACTGTTGCAGACCGAAAGATCGGCCAGTTCATCGTCGATCATCCAGAACAGGTATTGAAGCTTTCCTCTTCCGCGCTCGCGGTCGCAACCGGTCGGAGCCAATCCAGTGTCGTCAAGTTCAGTCAGAAGTTCGGGTTTGACGGATATCAGGAACTTAAACTCGCCGTCAGTGAGGCACGCGCCAAGGAATGGCAGGTTCCGGCAGGCATGGTCCATGGCAGCATTGAGACCGGGGACAGCTATATCACGGTTCTGCAGAAGCTTATCGGCAGTAAACTGCAATCCATGCAGCAGACGATTTCCGCCAACAATGAACAAGGTATCGACGGCGCTTTGCAAGCCCTGATCAGCGCCCGGCGTATCCACCTCGCCGGCGTTGGCGCATCGTCACTCGTCGCACGCGATTTTTCTTACAAGCTGATGAAGCTCGGTCGCAATGTGATGCACGACAGCGATAGTCACATCCAGATGGCCAATGTTTCCACATTGCACGAAGGCGATGTTCTGTTTGCCCTTTCCTATTCCGGAACGAGCATTGAAACTCTTCGCATTGCTGAACAGGCTAAAAAATGGGGAGCGACCGTGATTGCCGTCACAGGCCTCAACGAGAACCCGCTCAATAAGATCGCCGACATTCGTCTGTACACAGTCGCAGACGAAGAACGCGTTCGCTCATCATCGATCACCGCACGCGATGCACAACTGGTTCTGACCGACTTGCTTTTTATCCTGTTGTTCCAACGACAGCAGGATGCCAATGATTATGTACATAAAAGCGAAGCGGCAGTGTCTTCGCTGAAAATATGAGTAGTAAGATCAATCGATAATAGCTGCGGCGGCGAGGCTCGCGAAAGCGGCAACAAACGCCACTGCGACAGCACCGACCTTTGTGAAAAGATTGAACGTGTCGCCAGGCGTTTCACGGTTGGACATGTTGAGATAGACCAGCGCAGCGACGATGATGACAATCGAAAAACCGAAAGCGGAAACCCACTGCCATATCTCGGACATGAAACCTCACAAACACTGAACTCATTTTGAAACTGCGCGAATTATATCAAAACATTATTACTACAGTGTGATGTCACTTAATGTTTCACATTCAAGCCTGCAATGTACCATAGGACGTTTGGTCCGGTAATCATCAATTTGTGATCGCTTGCCTCTCTCATGCAGTTGCAGGAATGGTCTCGCATCTGTCGCAATAAATGCTGAAAAACGAACTCCACATCGTGTTACGCCGTTCGACCTTGTAGTCCTGCACTTTTGAACACAAGAGCAGAGAGATTACTTTCAGACGGCGCAAGCCGTGATATATCTGGCGACAAGCGAGCCGCTTTCAGACACAGGCTTGCGCACAAACAAAATCACAAAGGTATACATTATGACTTCACCGTCATCTCCTCCGCGGATCGAACAGGAAGAGCGCCTGGAACGACTGGCATTGTTGCAAGGCAAGTTGAGAGAGCGCGGGATTGGCGGCCTTCTGCTCGGGCCAACGGCAAGTTTGCGTTATTATACCGGGCTTGTTTGGCACATCAGCGAACGTTTTCTGGGTGCCCTCGTCACACCGTCGGAAGTCATTTATATCGTTCCCGGCTTTGAACAGAGCCGCGTCGAAAGCCTGCCGCATCTGCCAGGAGAAATCCGTGTTTGGCAGGAGGAAGAAAGTAGCGCAGCGCTGATAGCATCACTCATTCCGGCAAGCGCTACACTTGCCGTGGACGATGCCATGCCGCTGTTCGTCTATAATGCCCTTAAACAGGAAATCTCGCCGGAGCGCTTGCTTGACGGCGGCGAACTGATCCGTGAACAGCGCATCTGCAAGTCAACCAATGAAATCGCTATTATTCAGCACGCGATGGATCTGACGCTTGAAGTTCATCGCCGGGCGCATGCGCTGATTAAGCCCGGCATTGCCGCAAGCGAAGTGGTGCGCTTTATCGATGAACAGCACCGTGCCCTCGGCGCCGCAGGCGGCTCGACATTCTGCATCGTCTCGTTCGGAACGGCGACTTCGTTGCCACATGGCGCAGATGGCGAACAGTTCTATCAGCCCGGTGACGTTATCCTTGTGGATACCGGATGCCGTATCGATGGCTATCACTCCGATCTCACGCGCACTTACATGCTGGAAGAGCCAAGCGCAGAATTTTCGCGCATATGGGCGATTGAACGCGAAGCGCAGCAAGCCGTTTTTGATGCGGCAAAGCTTGGTGCGGCCTGTTCAACCCTTGACGATGCGGCACGCGCTACGCTGGTGAAGCATGGATTGGGACCGGACTATGCGCTACCCGGCCTTCCGCATCGAGCCGGTCACGGCCTTGGTCTGGAAATTCACGAGGCCCCATACATCGTTCGCGGCAATTCGCTCCCGCTCGCTGAAGGCATGTGCTTCTCCAACGAGCCGATGATCGTAGTCTCGGACCAGTTCGGTATTCGTCTGGAAGATCATATCCATATGACGGCGACCGGACCAAAATGGTTCACCCAACCAGCAAAAGGCCCAACCGAACCTTTCACATAATGCCGTAACTACTGCTATCGATTGCCGGGTATTCCCGCCCAGCTTTCCGATTGCTTTTCGCCAATACCGATCAGATCAATGGCTCGCGCCGCGATCTGATCGGCTACTTCATCGACCGATTGGGGTTTGAAGTAAAAGGCCGGAACCGGCGGCATCACAATCGCGCCCATTTCTGTCACCGTGCACATGTTGCGCAGGTGGACCAGATGCAGCGGCGTTTCCCGCGCGATCAGGACCAGCCTGCGCCGCTCCTTCAAATGAACGTCCGCAGCGCGGGTTAACAGACTGTCGCTGTGCCCCGTTGCGATCGCCGCGAGCGTCCGCATGGAGCACGGCGCAACGATCATACCGGCCGTTGCGACTGATCCGCTTGCAATCAGTGCACCTATATCGCTGACGGAATAACTTCTGTGCACCAGCCTGTGCAGAAGCGCATAGCCGTCAGGACCCAGCTCGTGGCGCAATGTTTGCTGGGCTGCGTCCGATACGACCAGGTGGCTCTCGACATCGTTTAAAGTGGAAAGCTGTTCCAGCAGTTTGAGCGGGATGAGAGCGCCCGATGCGCCGGAAATGCCAACAACAACCCGTTTCATCGCATGCTTTCCTTAATCAACCCAAGCTCGCCCCACATTGCATCCACGCGGGCGATTACATCGTCGCTCATCTTCAGCACCGCACCCCATTCCCGGTCAGTTTCCGCACCGATTTTGTTGGTCGCATCAAGTCCAAGCTTCCCGCCCAGACCTGAGCGCGGCGACGCGAAATCGAGATAATCCACTGGTGTGTCGGTAAGCGTGATGACATCGCGACTAGCATCGAAGCGTGTGGCAAGTGCCCACATGACGTCATCCCAGTTACAAACATTTATGTCGGGATCGACGGCGATTATGAGCTTCGTGTAACTGAACTGTGGCAGCATCGACCAAAGCCCCATCATCACCCGCCGCGCCTGACCGGGATAGCGTTTGTCAATCGAAACGACTATTGCCCGATAGGAACACGCCGCCGGAGGCAGCCACAGATCGGCGATTTCCGGGAATTGCTTTCGTACAATTGGCACGAACAGCTCGTTCATCACTTCGCCAAGTCTTGAGGGTTCATCCGGCGGGCGACCGGTATAGGTCGAAAGATAGACTGGGTTTTTCCGCATGGTTATCGCTGTCACCTGCATGACCGGAAATTCCTCGACACTATTGTAATAGCCCGTGTGATCACCATAAGGCCCCTCTGGCGCTGTCACTGATGCGGAAACTCGCCCTTCCAGAATGATTTCAGCGTTAGCGGGCACGGAGAGCGGCACAGTGTACGCATCAACGACGGAAGGCCTTCGTCCAGCAAGCAGGCCCGAAAAGGCAAGTTCGCTCATCCCCTCAGGCAAGGGCATAACGGCTGCAAGGATTGTCGCCGGATCGGCCCCGATAGCAACGGCAACCGGCATATCCTCGCCTCGCTTTTGCCACATGCGGTGATGACGCGCACCGCCGCGATGGGCGAGCCAGCGCATGATCAACTTATCCCGGCCAAGCTTCTGCATCCGGTAAATTCCGACATTTACGTCGGATGGATCGTCTGGTGCCCGTGTGATAACCAGCGGCCAGGTAACAAGCGGCGCAGGCTCTCCCGGCCAACACCACTGGATCGGCAGTAGATCGAGGTTGACCGCTTCGCCTTCCAATATCGTCGCCTGCACCGATGCGCGTCTGACCTGCCGAGGACGCATATTCAATGCTGCCTTTGCCAAAGGCAGCTTGCTCCATATTTCCCCTGCTGAACGGGGCGGCTTTGGTGCACGCAGTTCCGCAAGCATCTCGGCAAGGTCGGGAATTCCCTCAACGGCACAGCCAAGTCCCAACGCAATACGCCGCTTAGAACCAAAAAGATTGGCCACGAGTGGAATTGAATGTTGATGACCGTCTGCATCGACCGGTTGTTCGAAGAGTAATGCCGGACCATCCATTTCGAGCACACGCTTGTGGATTTCTGTTATTTCCTGGACGAGCGAGACCGGACGTTTGATCCGAATGAGATCGTTGCGCCGTTCAAGCTCCGACAAAAAGCTTTGCAGGCAGTCGTAATGTGACCGAAGAGAGCGAGCCGTTTTCATGCCCTTAGTTTTGAATATCGAATTCTTTCGCCGTCTTTGATCTGAATCAAACTGTCATTGTATTGAATCGCCTAGTTCTGAACTCACCTTGTAAAGCTCACCGGAGCTGAGTGATGATGAAGATACCTCCAGCTGTGGCTGTTCCTGCCCGGCTTGTTCCACCCTTTTTGATCGCCCCTTTTGTCTCGCGCATTTTCTTTCAAGTGATGCGCGCGCATCCGGGCCTCTTCGAGCGTCTCGGAGACTATGCGACGAAGCGGTTCCGTTTTCGCCCGTCCGACATACCATTTGCTTTTGTGATCGAGCCGGATAAGCCGCGCATCACAATCGTGCGCGACGACGAAGCGACAGAGGTCGACGCAGGCATCGAAGGACCGCTGGTTATGCTGCTCGCGCTTCTCGAAGGTAAGCTTGATGGAGATGCGCTGTTCTTCTCCAGGGATATTACCGTGACGGGCGACATGGAGGCCATGCTGGCGCTTCGCAATGCGCTGGATGACTGCAATATAGACCTTCCATCCGACCTCGGCACAAGTGCCGGACCGTTTGCCCCGATGGTCCGCGGCATTGCAAACTACGTACGCAGCAAGGCCCTCGGCAAGGAAGCTACCGGATGGAACTGATTTGTCCTGCAGGAACGCCATCGGCCTTGCGTGAAGCAGTGGGTGCTGGAGCGGATGCCGTCTATTGCGGCTTTCGCGACGAAACGAATGCGCGCAACTTTCCAGGCCTCAACTTCAGCCGTGACGAACTACGCGACGCAATCCAGTTCGCCCATGCTCGTAAAACGCAAGTTTTCGTTGCCATCAATACGTTCATGCGCGCAGGCGATGAGCACATTTGGTATCAAGCTGTAGACGATGCGTCCTCCCTTGGCGCAGACGCAGTCATCATCGCCGATTTCGGGCTCATGGCCTATACTGCCGGGAAGCATCCAACACAGCGGCTCCACGTATCCGTACAGGCTTCCGCTTCCAATGCAGACGCAATCCAGTTTCTCGTCGATGCATTCAAGGCTAAGCGTGTCGTGTTACCACGCGTTCTGACCATTGCCGATATTGCGAAACTCGGCCGCAAGATCGGCTGCGAAATGGAAGTATTCGTGTTCGGTGGACTATGCGTGATGGCAGAAGGACGATGCTCCCTGTCTTCCTACGCCACTGGCAGATCGCCCAACATGAACGGCGTTTGCTCACCGGCCAGCCACGTCCGCTACCGGCAAGACGGAGAGGAACTCGTCTCCGAACTCGGCGATTACACGATCAATCGTTTCCCTTTGGGCGAGCCCACCGGCTATCCGACACTCTGTAAAGGCCGGTTCGATATCGCAGACGATCAAGGTTATGCATTTGAAGATCCGGTTTCCCTCGATGTCATGAATCATATCGATGAGTTGCGGGCGGCAGGCGTCTCAGCGCTCAAGATTGAGGGTCGCCAACGCGGCAAGGCTTATGTTGGTGAAGTCGTCTCCACACTGCGTCAGACACTCGCAGCAAGTCCCGAAAGCCGCGCCGCCCTTCTGTCCCGCCTCCGTCTGCTGAGCGAAGGCCAGCAAACGACTTCGGGCGCTTACGACAAACGCTGGAGATAGATATGTCAGCACCCAGCCTCAGCCTTGGTCCCGTTCTCTTCCTGTGGGACGGCCCAAAATGGCGGGATTTTTATTTTCGTATCGCCGACGAAGCCCCGATCGACCATGTCACCGTCGGTGAAATCGTCTGCTCCAAACGGTTCCATTTCTTGACACCTTATATGGACGCTGTGATCGAGCGGCTGCAGCGCGCAGGAAAAACGGTGAACGTCGGTTCGCTGGCGCTCGTCATGCTCGAGCGAGAAGCAAAACAGGTCCGTCACACGATTAAGGAGGCGACACTACCGGTGGAGGCAAACGATCTGTCGGCACTGGGGCTGTTGTCCGGTGTGCCGCATATAGTCGGTCCACTGGTCAATGTTTATAATGCTGCGACCGCGAAGGTTCTTGCGGCCCGTGGCGCACAGTCGATCTGCCTGCCGCCAGAGTTACCAATCAGTTCAATCCGGGAAATCGTCAAAGCCGCGCCTGAGATTGCGTTTGAAGTATTCACGTTCGGACGAGTGCCGCTCGCCATTTCAGCTCGTTGTGCGCATGCGCGATCCAAGGGCCACATAAAGGACAACTGCCAATTTGTATGTGGCGAAGAGCCCGACGGACTGCCAGTCAAGACCCTGGATAGCCAACCATTTCTGGCACTGAACGGTGTGCAGACGCTCTCTCATACCTGTCAGTCACTGATTGAGGACCTGCCTGAGCTGCAAGAAGCAGGGATCAGGCGTTTTAGACTGTCACCGCAGGACTGCGATATGGTGGAAGTAGCCCATATCCATGACGAGGTGCTAAACCGATCTATCAGCCCTGAAGACGGCATTGCGCGCTTGAGAACTGTCTATCCGGGCGTCCCGCTCTCCAACGGGTTCTTGCATGGGAACATCGGGGCTGCATGGATCAGCCGTCAGCGGTCGGCGGCTGCAAACTAGATCGAGACCGTTCTTACTTCTATCGGAAGAACTCTAGCTCTCGCCTTCGGCAATCGATTTCAGATGCCGGAGGTCGCGAACGAGCAACGATTGTCTGCCACCTTCCACCCAGCCCTTAGTCTGCCACTGGCTGATAATACGCGAAACCGTGTGCAAAGTTGTTCCGGTCAGTTCAGCGATATCCTGTCGCGAAACCGGAAAATCGATACGCACACCGCCCCTTTCTTTTACCCCAGCTTCACGAACAAGTCTCAGCACTGCATGTGCCACGCGCGGTTCGACTTCTTGCGTTGATATCTCTCTGATGCGATTGTGCGCGGCATCCAGTCTGCGCCCAATCATCTGCATCGTATTCACAGCGAGTGCGGGGCTGCGCGCCATGAAATCAGTCATCATTTCCATCGGCCAGGCAAGGACGGAACTATCGACCGCGGCCAGAGGCGTACCGGGATAGTCTTTGCGCCCCAACGCTACCGCGAAGCCGAAAAGTTCTCCGGGATTGACGACCCGCACAATAATCTGCTGCCCGTCGGCGGTAACTTGCATGACTTTCAAGCGCCCATGCAACAACACAAAAAAGTGGCTTGCATCGTCACCTTGATTGAAGACGGCGGTTCCTTTCGGAACAGCACGCCGAGTAGCCAGACCAAGAAACTGATCAAAACCCGCATCATCCATACCGGCAAAGACCGACAGGGAGCGGATCTGTGTTTTATCAAGGGGGGTAGCCATCACATCCTCATTGCCAGACCGTCGTCTGGCAAAAACTTGGCGTCAATATCAGCGAGTTCGCTGGCATCGTTATCAAACCAACCCCGTAATGAAAACATCAATCACGCTTTCTGAAGGTCGAAGCGTCAATTGCAAGCTTTTGCAGGCGGGCGTAGAGACTGCGCCGCGGCAATTGCAGCAGAACTGCAGCAACCCCTACATCACCGTTGCAACGATCCAACGTCGCGCGAATAACGCCGTCTTCAAAACGGTCCATCTGTTCCGACAGCGAAAGCGGACTGGGCTCCGTAATTGGATCGTGGCGCAATCCCAACACGACCTGCTTGGCATAATTGCGTAGTTCGCGGACATTTCCCGACCATTCGTCCGAGTTCAATCGCGCTTCCATGACTGCATCAATTGCAGGTCGCGGTTGGCTGAACTGTGCTGCCGCTTCATCAAGGAAATAAGAGAAAAGCAGACCGATATCCTTCCGCCGCTCGCGCAGAGGCGGAACACGGAGCCTGACCGTTTCAAGGCGATAAAACAAATCGGAACGAAAGCGACCGGAAGTCACAGCTTCCTCCAGATTGCCTTTCGCAGCCGCTATGATCCTTAGATTGACCGCGCGCGGTTCTCCTGAAAGCGAAGGCAACTCACGCTCTTCGACAACACGCAGCAGCTTGCCCTGAACGGACAGTGACATGCTATCGACTTCATCGAGAAACAATGTGCCGCGATCCGCGTCGGCTATTCTCCCGCGCTGGATGCGACTGCCGAACAGAACTTCATCGGCAATGACATCGGGCAAGGCGGCACAATCGATGGCAACAAAACTGCGGGCGTGACGCGCGCTCCAGCGGTGCAGAAGGCGAGCCACCAATTCTTTTCCAGTCCCGGTTTCGCCTTCTATCAAAACATCGACATCGACACTGGCAAGCTGGCGGATCGTGTCACGCAGTCGCACCATCACCGGCGTCTCGCCAAGTAGGGGATAATCCTGCTCGGCATTTGCCGCAGCCCGGCGAAGGCGGCGATTTTCCAGCACCAGCCGGCGCATTTCCAGGGCGCGGCGAACGCTCGATATCAGATGATCAGCAGCAAATGGTTTAGCTATGAAATCGAAAGCTCCTTTCTTGAGTGAGGCCACAGCCATTCCAATGTCGCCATGTCCAGTCATCAAAATAACCGGCAGCTCCGGGTCACGCGCCAACAATGTTTCCATCACGGCATGTCCATCAACCCGCGGCATGCGGATGTCGGTCACAACGATGCCCGGATAGTCAGGCGTCAAACTGGTCAAAGCGGACTGACCGTCACCGTGCACTTCAATATCAAGACCTGCGATTTCAAATGAATCGGCCAAGGCCGTACGAAATGCTGCATCGTCATCGACCAGCATCACGCGCAAAGGCTCACTTTCCGTCAAGGCCACCCTCCTCTTTCGCCCGTTTCAAGGTTGCCGCAAAAGCTGCACCACCAAGCTGCGATGGAACGACGCGTAGCGTTCCTTCCAATTCGGTCATGAGGTCTCTCGCGATGCCCAGCCCCAGACCGAGGCCATCCGCTTTTCCTGTAACAAATGGGCTAAAAATCTCGTCAGCCAATTGGGGATCAATGCCGGGTCCGTTATCGTCCACGACAAGAGAAATCTGGTCGCCCTCGTCGCGGACGCTGAACGAAACACGTGGATTCTCGATGTTCACGACCGCATCCAATGCGTTCTGCAGCAAATTCACCAGCACCTGCTCTGATCGGACGCGGCAGGCAAGTATCACCACGTCGGAACGTTCCGGTATATCCAGTTGAACCTTGGCGTTGCGGAACCGGTCTCCCATCAGCAGCATTGTGCCATCTACAAGCTCATTCAGCGGGAGCGAGCGAACGACACCGCTGCGACGGCGCGCAAACCGGCGCATTTCCTGTGTGATAGAGCCTATGCGCGCTGTCAGTTCCACAGATGTATTGAGGTTTTGGGCGACCTTATCGAGCTTGCCATGTGCTAGATGATGCTGTGCGTTTTCGGTGAGCGTCCGAATGGTCGCGACGGGTTGGTTGATTTCATGCACCAGCCCTGCGGTTATCGATCCGAGGGAGGCGAGCCTGTTCGCCTGGGCGAGCTCTTCCCGCGCATTACGAAAGCGTTTGTCAGCCAGTTCACGTTCCGCCATTTCCGCGCTCAATGCGGCAGTGCGCTCGTCAACTGCAGTCTCGAGTTCGGCACGATAGGCTGCCGCACGCGCTGCGCGGCTCACTCGCCAGTAAACGGCACCGGCAATCATGACAAAAACGAGCATAACTGCCACCGTTATCAGGCGCGCAAGGTCGTTGGCAGCGCGCAGAGCCCGCCCCATAGGTTCCATATGAACCAGTTTCAGAGACGTTTCGGCAATCGGCTCGTCAACCGCAACTGAATATTGGCCGGACGGCCCGATCATCATCCCATCCGGCGCAAAACGATAATTGCTCGGCTTCATATCCGCAGCATTGAACTGTCCACTCTCGATAATCTTTGTGCGTTCTGTAGTTGATATCGGCTGAAAGGAGCGAAGGTCTTCGGCCTTATCGGTGGAGGCCAGTATGATCCCGCGAGGATCAACAACGAAGGTCTGGCCGGGGTCATTTGCCCATGTTTGCACCAGTCTGTGGAATTCAAATTTGATGACGACCACACCAACCGGATTAGCCTGATCACCGATGCGCCGCGCCAAAAAAAGGCCGAAACGCCCACTCAAATCACCTATGGCATAATATTCTGCCGAACCTCCTGCCATCGCGCCCTTGAAATAAGGCCGGAAATCGTAATTGCGTCCGACAAAGCTCTCCGGCGTATTAGCATTCGATGACGCAATAACAGTTCCGTCACGAGCGATCACATAGATGATTGGCGAACCGATCTGATGTGCAAGAAGTTCAAGCTTTTGGTTCAGACGAGTGGTCGCGTCCTCTGATCTGCCAGCAAGCACATCACGCAGATCGCTATATTCCTTCAAAACCACAGGCAACAACCGGAACTTTGCCAGTTCACTGTCTATCAGGCGGGTCTGTTGACGCGCTACAAGCGTGGCATTTTGCCGAAGTCCATCAAGCGCCTCGTTTTCCGCCCACAGCCGGGCGGAAAACCACACACCGATTGCCAGTAAGAAAGCGAGGGCAACCAAAAGGAATTTTGTAATCTTCGATGGCACCTTCATTTGTGCATATTTATGCAAATTCAAACGAATAGTCACGCAGAATCTTGCACAAGACGCGCACGAAAGTAAATCGAAATCTGCAGAAAATCATTTAATTTCAATATTTTAATCTTTTTAAATTCGCTCTCTGGTGATCATTGTTCAGCTACAGCATGTTAGCGCTACTTCGAAAAGGGAGTTTCGAAGGGAGGAGCTTAACCGTGAACCGCATCAATATAGCACCCGCATCGCAATCACTTCCAGAGCCGCTCTTATCGACCGGGTCACTGATATTGCGTGCTCGAAGCTGAAGCGGAGCGCGGAATGAGATTATTCACCAGCGCCAAACAAGCCTTCTCTCACGAACCCAAGTGGAAGTGCAGAGAGACGAGTTGATGGCGACGGAAAAACACCCTGAAACCGTTTCGCTGATCCGGTTCCACAACAAGGGGTGAAATTCAAAAATCCAGAGATTGGAAGGAGCAACCCATGGTCTCAATTACAAGTGAACGGAGTGAAGTGCAAAGCACCAATAGCCGCCTGAAATCCATCATCGGTGGCTCGACCGGCAATCTGGTCGAATGGTTCGACTGGTATGTTTACGCAGCATTCGCGCTCTATTTTGCACCGCACTTCTTCCCGTCTGAAAGCCAGACCGCGCAGCTTATGAGTGCTGCCGCAGTCTTTGCAGTCGGCTTTGTCATGCGCCCCATCGGTGCGTGGATCATGGGTATTTACGCCGACCGCAAGGGTCGCAAGGCGGGTCTTGCACTGTCCGTGACGCTGATGTGTGCAGGTTCGCTCATCATCGCACTGACGCCCGATTACCAGACCATCGGCCTCGCAGCTCCGGCCCTTCTCGTGCTCGCACGTTTGATGCAGGGCCTGTCAGTCGGCGGCGAATATGGCGCTAGCGCCACCTATCTGTCGGAAATGGCGGGCAAGGATCGTCGCGGCTTCTTCTCCTCGTTCCAGTATGTCACGCTCATTTCAGGCCAGCTTCTCGCAATCTTGCTTTTGATTGTGCTTCAGTCGACCATGGAAACCCCGGCACTGGAGGCCTGGGGCTGGCGTATTCCGTTCTTCATCGGCGCACTGCTTGCCGTTGTAGTATTCTGGCTGCGTCGCGGCCTTGCGGAAACCGAAAGCTTCAAGAACGCCAAGACCAAAGACACTCCAAAGTCCGGTTTCTGGACGCTTATCAAGCATCATCCGAAGGAAACCGCTCTCGTCATGCTTCTGACTGCCGGCGGTACGCTCGCATTCTACGCTTACTCGATCTATATGCAGAAATTTCTGGTGAATACATCCGGCTTCAGCCGTGAAGTAGCGAGCCAGATCAATGCCGTGACCCTTTTCATCTTCATGTGCCTGCAGCCCATCGCTGGCGCTTTGTCAGACAGGATTGGTCGTAAGCCATTGATGATCGCGTTCGGTGCCGCAGGTGTTCTTTTCACCTATCCGATTTTCACGACGCTGGAACAGACCCGCGACCCGATCACGGCTGGTCTGCTGGTCATGGGAGCGCTCATCATCGTCACCGGCTACACCTCCATCAACGCTGTGGTGAAGGCGGAACTTTTCCCGGCGCATATCCGTGCACTCGGCGTAGCCCTGCCCTACGCACTGGCCAACACTCTCTTCGGTGGTACTGCCGAATATGTTGCACTAAGCTTCAAGAATGGTGGCTGGGAACGCGGCTTCTACTGGTACGTCACCATCATGATCGGCATTTCCCTCATCGTTTATCTGCGTATGCGGGATACGAGCAAGGACAGCATGATCAAGGAAGACTGATACTGCCTCCCAAGCGACAAAATGCCGGACTTAACGTCCGGCATTTTTATTCCTCCTGTTGTATTGTCCGAAACCGCCCAGGGCTTTGCCCCATCCATTTATGGAAGGCGCGATAAAAGGCGCTCGGCTCACTGTAGCCAAGTTCGGCAGCCACCTCCGCCACGCTCAACCTGCTTTCCTGCAAAAGCCTTTCAGCAATAACGAACCGCAACTCATCCTTGATCGTGCCAAAGCTCTGCCCCTCCCCGCGCAGCCTGCGTCGCAAGGTCGGTACGGACATGCCAAGCCCCTTCGCGAGTTCTTCAAAAGAAGGCCAGTCTGTGATTGGCAAAGCATTCAATTGCGCGCGTACCCTTGCGGAAAGATCATTATCATGACGATAGCGGATCAGAATATTGGCGGGAGCCTCTCGTAAAAAACTGTCCAGCGCTACATCGCTGCGAATGATCGGCAGTGATAGATAGGACGACGAAAAAACCAGTCGCGTCACCGGCTGGTCGAACAGGACCGGCGCTCCGAAGAACTTGTGATAGTCCTGACGGTGGACCGGCGCCGGACAAGCAAAGTCGAGCGTCCGCAACGGAATACGTCGCCCGATCAGCCAGCAGACCACACCCATCAGGATCAGCCAATAGGCACGATAAGCAAAGGCAGGTCTCGGGTGCCCGGCATCGGTCAGAACGACATGGGCCATGCCATCGCGGATCCGCAATTCGCCCCGCGGATCATCCAGCACTACATTGAGAAACTGCAAAGCCCGTCGCAAAGCCCGTTCCAGCGTGCCAGCATGCAGCACAGCATGACAAAGCAGATTGAAGCTGCCGGGGCGCATCGGCCTTGCAGCCAGCCCAAAGAATTCGTCGTTGATCGTTTCGGCAATCAGCCACCACAAACGACCATATTCCACATTAGTGACGGGTTCTGTCACTGTCTCCGGCAAGCCGATCTTTGCCATCAGGGCAGCCGTATCCATCCCCCGGACACGCACGCTTTCGAGCGCATCCTCGACGAAGCCCGGTGCAATATTATGGCGTTCCATGGTTTCTCTATATTGCAAAATCGATCACACATTAATGCATCTAATGTCATTGTTTGCAATGCGTGACGCGTTAACCTTTAGGCATGGTTGGCCACGAGGAGGTGGCGGTCAGGGAGGTTATACTGGATGACTGAAACGTCCGTTTCAGCGCGATTGATGCGTTATGATGATGCCGTCGCGCAATTTCGCATCGAAGATGCCATTGCAAAGCTTCACGGCAATCCTGAAACAGGCATTAATGCCTGTATTGAATGCTGCGACCGGCATACGGGTGATAATCGCGTAGCCCTGCGCGCGATTACAGCCAATGGCGAACTTTCCGAATTTACCTTCGAGAACCTGCGCGATATGGCCGCTCGTGTCGGCAATGTACTGAAAGATGCAGGTGTCGGCGTTGGTGACGTGGTCGCCGGTCTGTTGCCGCGCACACCAGAACTCATTGCAACCATTCTCGGCGCATGGCGTATCGGCGCTATTTATCAGCCGCTTTTCACCGCTTTCGGCCCAAAAGCAATCGAACATCGCCTGAAAACCAGCGGCGCAAAACTGGTCGTCACCAACACGGCCAACCGCTCCAAGCTGACAGAAGTTGAAAACTGCTCCAAAGTCGCAATCGTACCGGCACCCGGCGAAGACTTGCCAGCCGGCGACATCGATTTTTGCGCGGCGGCCGCTTCTGCTTCAGTTGACTGCGCGCCGGTGCTTCGCAAGGGCAGCGATCTGTTCATGATGATGTCGACTTCCGGCACCGCTGGCCTGCCCAAAGGCGTACCGGTCCCGCTTTATGCGCTAATGGCGTTCGGTGCCTATATGCGCGAAGCCATCGGCCTGCGTTCCGACGATATTTTCTGGAATATTGCCGATCCGGGATGGGCCTATGGCCTTTATTATGCCGTGACCGGGCCATTGCAGCTTGGCATGGCAACCACGCTTTACGAAGGCGGTTTCACCGCCGAAAGCACCTACGACATTATCGAGCGTCTTGGCGTCACCAGCCTTGCCGGTTCGCCGACTGCCTTCCGTCTGTTAATGGCCGAGGGACCGGAAGCTGCGAAACGCGTCAAAGGTCGCCTGCGTGTGGTGTCGAGTGCGGGAGAACCGCTTAACCCGGAAGTCATTCGCTGGTTCGACGCATATCTTGGCGCACCGATTTACGATCATTACGGCCAGACCGAACTCGGCATGGTGGTGAATAATCATCACGGCCTTGAACATTCCGTTCGACACGGTTCGGCTGGCTATGCAATGCCCGGCTATCGCATCGCCGTTCTGGATGAACAGAGCAATGAGCTCGGTCCTAATCAGCCCGGCATTCTTGCTGTCGATGTTGCAAAATCGCCACTTCTCTGGTTTTCCGGCTATTACAAGCAGGAAACACCAGCCATTGCGGACGGTTACTATCGCACCGGAGATACAGTGGAATTCGAGCCGGATGGTTCGATCAGCTTCATAGGCCGTGCCGATGACGTTATAACATCATCAGGTTATCGCATTGGACCCTTCGATGTCGAAAGCGCCCTTCTTGAACACGCAGCCGTCAACGAAGCAGCGGTCGTCGGCGTACCTGACCCGCAACGAACGGAAATTGTGAAGGCATTCGTTATTCTTGCACCCGGTTTCGAAGGTACGCATGAACTGAAGGATGAGCTGGCGTTGCACGTGAAGAAGCGGCTCTCCGCCCATTCCTATCCGCGCGAAATCGATTTCGTGAACGAGCTCCCCAAGACACCAAGTGGAAAAATCCAACGTTTCCTCCTACGCAAGGCGGAAATCGACAAACAGCAACAGACGAAGGCCTGAGGACAAGATTATGCAGATTAAGGATCGGGTATTTCTGATTACTGGCGCAAGCTCTGGCCTCGGTGCAGCAGTTGCGAAAATGGCCGTCGATGCCGGTGGCAAAGTCATGCTTCTCGATGTGAATGCGGAAGCTGGCGAAGCGCAGGCCAAGACGCTTGGTTCGGCGGCGAACTTTCATCGCACCGACGTCACCAGCGATGCGGATGGCAAGGCTGCCATCGCGGCTGCGCTTGAGGCGTTCGGGCACGTCGATATACTCATCAATTGTGCGGGTGTGGCACCGGGCGAAAAAGTTCTCGGTCGCGACGGCGCACATAAGCTGGAAAGCTTCACGCGCGCAATTTCGATCAATCTGATTGGCACATTCAACATGCTGCGCCTTGCTGCCGAAGCCATGGCAAAGAACGAGCCCGGTGAAGGCGGAGAACGTGGCGTCATCATCAACACGGCGTCGGTTGCAGCCTTTGACGGCCAGATTGGGCAAGCTGCTTATTCCGCTTCCAAGGGCGGCGTTGCTGCCATGACCTTGCCTGTGGCGCGCGAGCTTGCGCGACATGGCATCCGCGTCATGACCATTGCGCCCGGAGTTTTCGCCACGCCGATGATGGCAGGCATGCCGCAGGAAGTGCAGGATGCCCTCGGCGCTTCCGTGCCTTTCCCGCCTCGCCTCGGTCGCCCGGACGAATATGCGGCTCTTGCCCGCCACATCGTGGAAAACCAGATGCTCAACGGTGAAGTCATCCGTCTGGATGGCGCACTTCGCATGGCAGCAAAGTAACGAGGAACAATCATGTCCAACAGCGATCCTATTGTCATTGTCGGTGCTTCCCGTACTCCCATGGGCGGCTTTCAGGGCGATTTTGCCAACGCCCAGGCGACCGATCTTGGTGCCGCCGCCATTCGCGGCGCACTTGCGGGCGCGGGTCTTGCACCGGAAGCGGTCGAAGATGTCTATATGGGCTGTGTTCTGCCTGCCGGTCAGGGGCAGGCTCCGGCACGTCAGGCCTCAATCAAAGCCGAATTGCCGGTTTCAACCGGCGCGACGACGGTCAACAAGATGTGCGGCTCAGGCATGAAGGCAACCATGCTGGCGCACGATCTGCTGCTGGCAGGTTCTGCCGATGTCATCGTGTCCGGCGGCATGGAGAGCATGACGAACTCCCCCTATCTGCTGCCAAAGGCACGTGGTGGGTATCGTATGGGACACGGCCAGATTATCGACCATATGTTCCTCGATGGGCTTGAAGATGCCTATGACAAAGGTCGTCTGATGGGCACCTTTGCCGAAGACTGCGCGGAAGCCTACCAGTTTACTCGCGAAGCTCAGGATGAGTTCGCCATTGCCTCTCTGACACGTGCGCAGAATGCTATCACGAACGGCCTTTTCGCTGCCGAAATTACCCCCGTTTCAGTGAAAGCTGGACGTAACGAAGTTGAAATTTCCATTGATGAGCAGCCCGGCAAGGCGAAACTGGACAAAATTCCCACCCTTCGCCCGGCATTTCGTGATGGCGGCACCGTGACGGCTGCCAATTCCTCCTCGATTTCGGACGGGGCGGCAGCCCTTGTTCTCATGCGTGCTTCCGAAGCGGAAAAGCGCGGCCTCACCCCACGTGCGGTTCTGGTCGGCCATGCGACCCATGCCGACAAGCCGAATCTCTACCCGACCGCCCCGATCGGCGCCATAAACAAGCTTTCAGCGAAAATCGGCTGGAACCTGAAAGATGTCGATCTCTTTGAGATCAATGAAGCTTTTGCGGTCGTAACCATGGCGGCCATGCGTGATCTTGATCTACCGCACGACAAAGTCAACATTCATGGTGGCGCCTGCGCCCTTGGCCACCCCATCGGCGCGTCAGGGGCGCGCATACTTGTCACCCTGCTTTCAGCCCTCGAAACCCATGGTCTGAAGCGCGGTGTTGCTGGCATATGTCTGGGCGGCGGCGAAGCGACTGCGGTTGGTATCGAGAGGATCGTCTGATGCTCTTGAGCGATACGCAGGAGCAGATTCGCGACGCCGCCCGGCAGTTCGCGCAGGAACGGCTCGCGCCGGGCGCCGCCGCACGTGACAGGGAGCACGCTTTTCCACGCGCCGAGCTCGCGGAAATGGGCGAGCTTGGTTTTCTCGGAATGCTGGTGCCGGAAGAATGGGGTGGTTCCAATCTCGGTACGGTTGCCTACGCTCTGGCGCTGGAAGAGATTGCTGCTGGCGATGGGGCATGTTCGACCATCGTTTCAGTCCACTCATCCGTCGGCTGCGTTCCGATCCTGCGCTTCGGCACCGAAGAACAGAAAAAACGTTTTTTGCCCAAGATGGCTTCAGGCGAATGGATTGGCGGGTTCGCGTTGACCGAACCACAGGCCGGCTCGGATGCGTCTGCGCTCAAAACCCGTGCACGCCGCGACGGCGATCATTATGTGATCGATGGCTCCAAGCAGTTCATCACATCAGGCAAGAACGGCAGCGTGGTGATCGTGTTTGCCGTTACCGATCCATCGGCAGGCAAGAAAGGCATTTCGGCTTTCATCGTGCCGACCGATACTCCGGGCTACGAGGTTGTTTCCGTCGAGCACAAGCTCGGCCAGCATTCGTCGGATACCTGTGCGCTCGCTTTCACCAACATGCGCATCCCAGTAGAGAACCGACTGGGCGATGAGGGCCAGGGCTACAAAATCGCGCTTGCCAATCTGGAAGGCGGACGCATCGGCATTGCGGCGCAATCAGTCGGTATGGCTCGCGCAGCGTTCGAAGCTGCATGTGCTTACGCCAAAGAGCGCATTACATTCGGCAAGCCCATTATCGAACATCAGGCTGTCTCTTTCAGGCTCGCCGACATGGCAACGAAGATTGAGACAGCCCGTCAGATGGTTCTCCATGCAGCTGCGCTGCGCGAGGCGGGCAAACCTTGCTTGACCGAAGCATCAATGGCCAAACTCGTCGCCTCCAAAATGGCCGAACAGGTCTGCTCCGCCGCGATTCAGATTCATGGCGGCTACGGTTACCTTGCTGATTATCCGGTTGAGCGCATTTATCGCGATGTTCGCGTGTGCCAGATTTACGAAGGCACCAGCGACGTACAGCGTCTCGTTATAGCGCGAGGATTGTGACGGTCACCTGCGATAGTGTTTGCAAGTCACGGTGAAAATCGGCCAAAAGATCGCGTGCGGATACGAGGTCTATCCGCATGCAGAATGTGAGGTCCGATGACTGTTCGCCCGATTGTAAGCTATCCGGATAAACGACTGCGCGCTGTTGCCGAGCCAGTCACCCAATTCGACAGCGATTTGCAGGAACTAGGCACCGATCTTCTCGATACAATGCGCGCAGCACCGGGCATCGGTATCACCGCGCCACATGTCGGCATATCGAAACGTTTGGTGGTTTTAGAACTACCTACCGAGCTAACCCCGAAATTCTATGTGAATCCGGAAATAGTCTGGGCTTCGGACGAAAAAATCCATCATCAGGAAGGTAGCGTTTCGATGCCGGGCGTAGTCGACGACGTCGAGCGCCACGCCCGCATCAAAATTCGCTATCAAGACCTGAGTGGCACCGAGCAAACCGAGGAATCGGAAGGCTTGCTCGCAGTTTGCCATCAGCACGAAATAGACCAGCTCGATGGTATTTTCTGGATTCAGCGCCTTTCGCGATTGCGTCGAGACCGCCTCATCAAACGTTTTGAGAAATCACAGCGCCAGAGATAGTTGGCGCTGCGAAATACACTCAATAGAGCAAACGGGCCCGGATTGTGCCGGGAATTTCGCGAATGGCTTGCAAAACCGTTTCGCTGGCCTCACCGACGCCGTCTGCTTCCATCACAAGATAACCCACTTCGCCATCGGTTTGCAGAAACTGACTGGCGATGTTGATGTTATGCGTCGAGAAAACATTCACGAGGCTGTTGAGGATGCCCGGGCGGTTTTCATGCACGTGCATGAAGCGCGTACCCGTGGGACGCGGCGGCAGTTGGACTTGCGGGAAGTTGACAGCGCCCAGCGTGGAACCGACATCGGAATATTCGACCAGTTTTCTGGTGACTTCCAAACCGATACGTTCCTGCGCTTCTTCTGTCGATCCGCCGATGTGCGGTGTGAGAATGACGTTCTCCAGCCCCTGAATCGGGGAGACAAACCTGTCGTTGTTGGAGGCTGGTTCAACCGGGAACACGTCAATGGCAGCGCCTGCAAGGTGACCTTCCTGCAGAACCTTCGCCAGAGCCTCCAGATCGACAACCGTACCGCGCGCATTGTTGATGAGAAAGGCTCCCTTCTTCATCTTGCGCAGTTTCGCTTCGGTAATCAGCTTCGAAGTCGACTTGTTGGACGGCACGTGCAGGCTGACGACATCCGAAATCTTCAGCAGCTCATCGAGGCTCGCAGCCGGTTTGACATTGCCATATTGCAGCTTGTCGGAAGTATCGAAGTAGCGCACAGTCATGCCGAGGCTTTCGGCCAGATTGCCGACCTGCGAACCGATATTGCCATAACCGATAATACCAAGCGTCTTGCCGCGCACTTCGCGGCTGCCGTTTGCCGTTTTGTCCCAACCGCCTGCATGTGCGGAGACGGAGCGTGGGAAAATCCGGCGCATCAGCATGATGATTTCGCCAATCACCAGTTCTGCGACCGAACGGGTATTCGAAAATGGTGCATTGAAGACCGGAATGCCGCGCTTGCGTGCAGCTTTCAGCTCAACCTGATTAGTCCCAACCGAGAAGCAACCGACTGCGATCAGGCGGTTAGCCGCAGCAAAAATCTCTTCAGTCAGCTGCGTCCGCGAACGAATTCCGACGATATGTGCAGACGAAATCGCTTCAATCAGATCGGCTTTATCCAGCGCCTTCGGCAGATGCGTGACATTGGTGTAACCGGAGGCTTTGAAGTAATCGACGGCCGTTTGATTGATGCCCTCCAGTAGAAGAACATTGATGCGGTCGCGTGCGAGAGAGAGACGTTCAGTCATTTTGGGGATTTCCAGGCTGTAACAGCAGATAGTCGGTTTACGACATGAATGAACGCACAGCCGTCGTCAACAGGATGGACTGAAAGATTTTACCCCGATTGCAGATTCATGAAGAAAGTGAACGGAGCAGTGTCTTTTCAGAAACCTGAGCGGGCCTATCTGAATATCATGGCACATTACGAAAGCTTGCATTTGACTCATCTGCCAGCCGAGCCAAAGATGTCCTTAATGATAGCAACCAGAGGAATGCTCCCGATGAGTGAAACGATCACCCTTGATACGCATGAAGCCATTCGGGACTGGGTGGCCGCTCGCAATGGAAACCCGGCTTTTGTCAGCACTTCCATAGACCCCGATGCAGTGCCCGTTTTGCGAATTGTTTTCGAACCGGAATTCGTCGCCGATGTCGAACGACCCTTGGATGCTGGCGGTCTTGAGGTCGTGGAATGGGAAGACTGGTTTCGCGTGTTCGATCAGGAAAAACTGGTCATGCTGGTAGCCCACTCAAAGCCGGGAAAACTTGATAATTTCTACCAGATCCTCCCGTCCTGATTGCTATTTAGACAATCATTTAATGCCTGTCAGGTGGGCCGGCTTCGAACCAGCCCGCCTGATTGACAATTCAGCTTTTCAGTTTCTTGCCGACGATTTCTGCGACCAGAGCCAGTGAAATGGCGCCCGCGTCGGGATGGCCAATGCTCTTTTCTGCCAACGGTCTTGCCCGACCGAGTTTCGGAGTAAGTGGAGCTGTCGCTTCCGCAGCCACCTTGGCGACTTCAGCGGCTTGTTTCCATGCATCAGCAAGTGGTTTGCCCGATGCAAATGCGTTTTCGAGCGTTTCCACGAAAGGCACAAACGCATCCACCAATGTCTTGTCGCCGGGTTTCGCGCGGCCGAGGGTTGTTACGGCATCAAGCGCGCGCCTGCCACCGCGAACGACTGCACCATCATCAATGTTGCCATTATCGGAGAGCTCCGCACTCCACGAGCGCAACAGAAGTCCCCACAGTGCTCCGGATGTTCCTCCCGCCCGATCTGCCCAGGCATCGCCTGCAACAGCCAATACGCTTGCGGTCCCGGCCCCAGCCTTGACGGCCTGATCAGCTGAATCTTTTGCAGCTGCAGAGCCGCGTCGCATGCCCTGACCGTGATCACCGTCGCCGGCGAAGGCATCGATGCGGCCCAGTTCTTCTTCAGCCTCGACCAACACGTCTGCGACGGCGTGCAAAATTCCCTGAATGCAAACGCCACCAGCACGCCCGGCTTCATCCGCCTTAGCGAAATCGGGGGCTGCATCCTCGTTGGCAATGACATTGTTTGCAGGCTCGACTGCAATCGCTTCGCCGCGACGTAGAACCGGAGTATCGCAAGCTGCTGTCCAGTAGCGCTCGAGTTCGTCATCGAGCCAAAGAAGGGTCAGTGAACAACCTTGCATATCTAGGCTGGTGACAAATTCACCCGCTTCCGGAGCGACAACGTCAAGACCAGCTTTTTCCAGCAGCGACGCGATCGCCGTCCACAGGACAAACAGTTCTTCGTATTTGGTCGCACCGAGGCCATTCAGGATAACGCCAACTTTTTGCGTTCCTTTTGGACGTTCCGCAAGAAGTTTCTCCACCAGCAGGCTTGCCAGACCGGAGGCAGGCAGGATCGCCTCCTCCTTGATCCCCGGTTCGCCGTGAATGCCGAGACCAAGCGCCATCTGGCCTTCCGGTACGGTAAAGAGCGGGTGCGACGCGCCCGGCAAGGTGCAGCCTTTGAAGGCAACGCCGAAGGAGACAGTGTTCGCGTTCGCGTGGCGTGACAGCCGTTCGACTTCGTCCAGTGACAGACCGGCTTCGGCAGCCGCACCCGCAATCTTGAACACAACCAGATCGCCAGCAATGCCGCGTCGCTTTTCATGCATATCCGCCGGAGCGCTAGCCACATCGTCGGTTACGGGTACGATGCGGACATCAATACCTTCGGCACGCAGACGTTCGGCGGCAACACCGAAATTAAGAACGTCTCCGGCGTAATTGCCAAATCCCAGCAGAATACCGCCGCCCTTGTGCGCCTGTCGGCAAACGCGCGCCACTGCCGCAGTGGAAGGCGAAGCAAATACGTCACCAGCAACTGCTGCATCCGCGAAGCCCGGCCCGACGTAACCAGCAAATGCCGGGTAATGACCCGAGCCACCTCCGACAACCACAGCAACTTTGCCTTGAGGCACCTTTGTGGAACGAACAACGCCGCCACGCACGTGGCGAACATAGCGGTTATAGATATTGGCAAACCCGGCAAGAGCGGTCGAGGCAAACTCCTCCGGCGCGTCGAAAATCGTCGTCATTGAAACAGTCCTTGGTCTGGGTCATTAGCCGCGTGGCAGGATGCGGCGCAGGTAGTCACGATTTGTAGCCGAAACGGAGAGCCCGTCGCCACCATAATGTTCGCATAAGAAGGGGCTGGCAAAACCGTGATCCAGCGCCATCCTGATAGCCGTACGATAGTTGATGATCCCGCTTTCAAGGGGAGCTGGATGCGTGACGGTCACACCGGATGCTGGGTCTTCCGTACGGGTGTAATTCTTGACGTGCCAGAACTTTGCGTAAGGCGCTACCTTCTCCATCATCTTCTGCCAATGTTCGACCGGACGGTGCAGACGGATGAGATTACCTAGATCGGCATTGATCCCGACATTGTCGAGCCCCACGTCCTCGACAAAACGGACCGAGCTGTCCGCAGTGCCGAGATAGGTATCCTCGTACATTTCAAGCGACAGCTCTATATCAAGCTCCTCCGCATGGCGGCCGAGTTCACGAATTCGCTCAACAGCCTTGTTCCACACAACCGGATCGTCCGGGTTCTTAGCACCATCGACCGTCCAGAACCACAATGCCTGTTTTTGAACGTCCGTCAGCGGTTCGAAAAGCCCGAAGGAAACGCAGCTCGCGCCAATTTCCTTAGCGGTGTCGATAACCCTGTGACCATAAGCCAGATATTCGTCGCCGTGTTGTGCGTCGATCACGCTGCGTCGCGACGTCGAAATTGCAGGAATAGTAAAGCCGAGCGATTTGACGACCGCCATAAATTCACTGAGACGGACGGATGACAAGTCAGCCAGTCGCAGCCAGCTGTCAGTTGGATCGAGTTCGGTAAACCCTGCATCCGCAACATCGGACAAAGTGCGAACCCAATCTTCTGCCGACTGATCCTGCACCGAACTGCCATCCGGCAGCATGTTGGGATACTGGATCATCGCTGCTGCAATTGGCCAGGTTTCGCGTGTCCATTTGGAAGTCGTCTGTTGCAACTTACATTCCTGTTCTTTTGCGTGATCCATCGACATCAGGCCACGTTGCCGTTACCGGAGGGAATTTCGGGTTTCCGGTTCCGCAGTTTGCCAATGCCCCAGAAGATGGCGGGTGAAACAAGCAGGAAGACGCCGAGCGTCATCAACGATGCAACCAGGCCATTCGACCAGAATATCGAAAGCTGACCGCTGGACATCATCATCGACTGGCGGAATGCATCTTCTGCCTTGTCTCCGAGAACCATGGCGAGAACCAACGGTGCCAGCGGATAGTCGAGTTTCTTGAAGATATAGCCCAGCACGCCAAATGCGATCACCAGCCAGACGTCGGTTATCGAGTTGGCGACCTGATAAGCGCCGGAGAAAATGACCGCAACAATGATCGGTCCGATGATCGAGAACGGCACGCGCAGAATAGATGCGTAGAGCGGCACGGTCGCAATGACCAGAATAACGGCGACGATATTACCGAGATACATGGATGCAATCAGGCCCCAAACAAAATCCGGGCGATCCGTGAACAATGTCGGGCCAGGAGTGAGACCCCAGATCATCAGGCCACCCATCATCACGGCAGCGGTAGCCGAACCCGGAACACCAAGTGCCAGCATGGGGAGAAGCGCAGATGTACCGGCAGAATGGTCAGCGGTTTCCGGAGCCACGATACCGCGCGGGTCTCCCTTGCCGAACTTCGATTTATCGCGGGCGGAACGACGAGCCACGCCATAGCTCATAAAGGATGCAGCCGTTGGCCCGGCGGGCGTTATGCCCATCCAGATACCGATCAGCGTTGAGCGTGCAAGCGTGAACCAGTAGCGTGGCATTTCAAGAAGCGTGCGCCCGATCTCACCGAGGCGCACCCGTGCCTTGATGCCATCAAAGCGCAGCCCCTCCTCCGTCGTCAGCAACAGTTCGCCGATCCCGAACAGGCCCATCACTGCAATCAGGAAGGAGATACCCTTGATGAGTTCCGGTATTTCGAATGTCAGGCGCAAATTGCCGGAGATCGTGTCCATGCCTACCGAAGCAAAGGCAAAACCGATCATCATGGAAACGAGCGTCTTGAAGGGCGATTGAGCGCCCATGGATATGAAGCTGGCAAAAGCCAGAAAATAAACAGCGAAATACTCTGGCGATGAAAATCGCAGGGCGAAATTGGCAACCCAACTAGAGAGCAGTGTAATCATCACCACACCAGCCAGCGCGCCGATGCCAGCCGAAACGAATGCCAGAGTCAGGGCGCGGCTCGCATGTCCGGCCTTCGCCATCGGATATCCATCGAAAGTGGTGGCAACGGACGAAGGCTCGCCCGGAATATTGAAAAGAATGGACGTGGTTGATCCACCGAACAATGCCCCCCAATACATACAGGACAACAGAATGATCGCGGAGATGGGGTCCATTGTAAAAGTCAGTGGCAAAAGCAGGGAAACACCATTGGGCGCACCCAATCCAGGCAGGACACCAACCAGAATTCCAAGCGTCACACCCAGCATCATCAGCAAAACATGATTGAAACTGAGTATGTGGGCAAAGCCATCCATCAGGAGACTGAAGTTTTCCATGTCTTTCCTCCCAAGACATCGGACTTTCCGGTATCAATAAATGCCGAAGAAAGCCTCCACCGGACCTTTAAGGAGCGGAACCTTGAAGCCGATTTCAAAAATGACGAAAAAGAAGAGGGAAACGGCAATACCCGCTGGCAATGAAGCCCTCCACTTGTAGCGCCCCTGAAACATCATCGCTGCAGCGATATAGAGCGCGGTACCGACATATAGTCCGAGAACCGTCGATATGGCAGCGAAGGCAACCAGCGGCAAGGCGAAACCGAGAACAGGTTTCAACCGACAGAGTTCAACGAATACTTCTCCACTACCACGATGTTTTACAAATGCCAGAACGAGATTGACCGCGCTTCCGAACATGATCAGTAGCCCGATGTAGAACGGAAAATAACCTGCATCCGGCCCCATTTCCGTCCAGCCTATACCAGCCTGTAGTGAGCCATAACAGACCACCGCTCCCAACCCACCCGTCAAAAGAGCTACGCTCGCCTCGACGATGAAGCGGGAAATTCCGGCCTCGCCTTTGTCACTCATTGGATAAGCTCCTTCAATGAATGGTGCAGACGCCGGCGGCGTCTGCACAAATGCACGAAACGTCAGTTGGCAAGCCAGCCTTCACGCTTCAGCACGGCCGTTACCGCTGTTTCATCGTTCTTGATAAAGGATGAGAGTTCATTACCGCTCATATAGGCGGCAGATTGCGAACTATCGGCAAGATACTTCGCCCATTCAGGTGTTTCGGCAACCTTCTTGAGTACGCCTGCATAGTAATCAACGACGTCCTGATCAACGCCCGCAGGAAGCCATACAGTACGCGGCATGGCGTAATTTTCGATTGTAATCCCCGCTTCCTTGCAGGTTGGGATGTCGCTCCACCCCATATCGCCAGCAATCTTGCCGTCACCTTTGAGCTTTTCGCCCTTGAAGACGCAAAGCGGCTTCACCATGCCTGCCTGCCATTGGCCAAGATTCTCGCTGGGATTGTTGACGTTGGCAGCAATGTGCTCGCCCGCGAGCTGGACGGCAGCTTCGCCACCGCTTTTGAACGGGATGTAGCCGAGTTTCGAGCCCGTGGCATCGTTGATCATGGATGTCAAAATCTGGTCAACGTCCTTGGACTGGCTGCCGCCAACCTTCAGGCCCGCATCATCTTTCGCCTTGGCGATGAACTCTGCGGCTGTCTTGAATTCAGACTTTCCGTTGACCCAAAGAATGAATTCATCCGAAGCCAGTGCCGAAACTGGGACCAGATCTGCCGATTTATAAGGAACCTTTGCGCGCACCGGCAAAAGATAGGCGTTGTTCGTGCCGAAAGCGAGCTTGTATGGATCGCCCTTATAGCCGGCAGTGTAGACAAAACCTTCTGCTCCGCCCGCGCTGCCCTTGTTTGTGACGACGATTGGCGCACTCATCAGGTCATACTTGCCGATGATCGACTGGATCGTACGCGCGAAAATATCCGTGCCGCCGCCCGGTCCTGCAGTCACGACAAACTCCACCGGCCGTGTCGGCTCGAATGCCAGAGCGGATGATGCGATTATTGCCACTCCTGCTGCCAGGCAGGCAATGTGCAAAGACTTCTTCATGGTCTATCCTCCCAGTTAAGCGGCATGGGCCTCCCCCCATGCCGATAGTGTCAAAATGACGAAAATCAGGCAGCGTCTGAAAGTGCTGCTGCTCTTTTCGCCATTCGTGCCGCGAGCAGGATCGCTTCGCGCGTGGCTCCCACGTCGGCGATGCCCTTTCCAGCAATATCGTAGGCTGTTCCATGGGCCGGCGTGCAAAGCGGGAATGGCAATCCGCCCATCATTGTCACACCTTTGTCGAAGCCCATCAGCTTCATCGCGATCTGACCCTGATCGTGATACATGGTCAGCACCGCCTGAAAATCATCTTTCAGCGCACGCAGGAACACTGTGTCAGCCGGGAACGGGCCATCGACGTCGAAACCCTTGGCCTTCGCTGCCCTTACTGCAGGCTCGATAATGTCGATTTCTTCCATGCCAAAGCTGCCACCATCACCGGCATGTGGGTTGAGCCCGGCCACTGCAATCTTCGGATTGTCGTATCCCGCTTTCTTCAGGCACACCCAAGCCAGTTCCAGCTCGGCGAGAATTCCTTCAACAGTCAGGGTCGAGGCTACATCCTTGAGCGGAATATGCGACGTCACGCGCGCGTTCCAGACTTTCTCCAGAACGTTGAACTCACGCACCTTGCCTGTGAAGCTCAGCACATCGGCAACAAAGCGGATTTCGTCGTCGTAACCCGGATAGGCAAACCGCATCGCCTGCTTGTTGAACGGCGTAAAACAAACAGCCTGCGCATGTCCAGCATCGGCAAATTTCAGTGCGGTACGAAAGTTCTGGGTTGCGAAAGTTCCGCCAACCAGCGTGGCTTCGCTACGCACAACATCCTTCGGATCGAGATTCTTCAAGTCAACGAAGACGTGTTTGCCGACCGGCATGTTAGGCGCATTTTCGAGGTTGGCATCCGGCAAATCAAGCTTAACACCTGCGATATACGCACCTTCGTCCAGAATGCGGCGATCACCGAAGACGATGATATGCGCTTCTTTTCTGACATCCGGCAAAGCGAGCAGACGGGCTGTCAGCTCTGGACTGACACCAGCTGGATCCCCCATTGCAAGCGCGATCACGCTCGGTTCAGCGCCAGTAACGGACATTAGCATCCTCCTCGTCTGCATTCTGTATGCAGCATTCATAAGATGGTCTTCCGTACGGCGCAAGCATTTTGTATTCTGTATGCAGCATTTTATGTTGACGGTTGAAAGCGGGCCAGCCATCTTCGCCTCAATTGGTGCGATGAGGATTCGAAACCACTCTTTGAGAAAAAGGCCGATGGACGAAATTCAGAAAACCGGGCAAGCCGACAACGGCTCACAAGCGTTCCGCCGCACGGCCTTGCACGATATGCTCGTCAACCATCTGCGCGACATGATTATCGAAGGGCAGCTGGAACCCGGCACGCGCCTGCATGAAGGCCAGCTCGGAGAACAACTCGGTGTGTCCCGGACACCGTTGCGTGAGGCGATCAAGTATCTGGCCAGCGAGGGACTCGTCGAGCTTGTTCCAAGCCGCGGCGCTATTGTGAAACGGTTCAGTGCAGCTGATGTCAGGGACATGCTCACCGTCCTGCGTACTCTGGAAGAACTTGCTGGGAAACTCGCCTGCGAGCTTGCGACCGACAAGGAAATCGCCGAGGTTCGTTCGCTGCACGATGAAATGATCGAACGCTACAAGCATGCTGACCGACTGCAATATTACAAACTGAACCAGCAGATTCATCTTGCCATCGTTCATCTTGCCAAGAACCCCACGCTGGCTGACATTCACCAGATGCTGCAGACGAGATTGAAGCGGATCCGTTTCGTCGGCCACGAAGGCGCCGAGAAATGGGCGGCGGCTGTATCTGAGCACCAAGAAATGATCGAGGCGCTGGAAGCCCGCGACGCAACCCGACTGTCTGAAGTATTGGGACGCCATTTGACCAAGGCATGGGAGCGCGTACGCGACTCGATGTAAAGGCAATCAGGTGGGTAGTTCTATCTGTTTATCACTATCAGTCAGATTATCGTTTGATCGAAAACATCGGATGGGTTCTAACTCAATGGAGCCGGATCGCGTTATAAATCAGGGCGGGATCATTTTCGCTTATCCGATGCATTGGTACAGACTATGGAACTAAAATGGCTGGAAGATTTCGTCAGCCTCGCGGAACACAGGAGCTACTCCCGTGCTGCAGGTGACCGCAATATCACGCAGTCCGCTCTCAGTAAGCGCATCAAGCAACTGGAAGACTGGGTTGGTCTGCCACTAATCGATCGCTCATCCAACCCGATATGCCTGACAAAGGCAGGAGAATGCTTTCTTCCGCGGGCACAAGATGCTCTCGAAATGCTGCTCAGTGCTCGCAAGAGTGTCAGCGACGGCTACAGCGCAACGTGGGAAATCATTTCTTTCGCAACACTCAACACGCTGTCGCTCACATTCTTCCCGCATTGGATGGCACAGATTGAAGCTTCTGGGGCTTCATTCCGCGCCCGTTTTGCCGATCCGCATTCATCGTTCGTCGGTAATATCTCCACACTCGTCAGCGGGCATTGCGACTTCTTCCTGACTTATGCGCATCCGGCTGTTCCGCAGATGGACGATCTTGGCGGTTATCCGTTTTTGGCACTGGGCACCGAGAGGGTCATCCCTGTATCCGCTCCTGCGCCGAATGGACAGGCCCTGCATAGCCTGAAGGAAAAGTCGCTACCGATCGACTTCCTCAGCTATCGTGGCAACTCGTTCTTTTCTCTCGCTCTGCCCTGGCTGTTTGAGAAACATGGTTTCGAATTGAACACGGTTTACGAAAACGGAATGTCTGTTGCGCTCAAGGCAATGGCGGTCTCCGGACACGGTGTTGCATGGATACCGGAAAGCCTTGTCGACGATGAATTGAAGCGCGGCGTGCTGGTCCGCGCCGGTGAAACAAACACCGATCTGTTGATCGAAATCCGTGTTTACCGAACACCCCAATTCAGGAACAAACAGGCGGAACTCTTCTGGCGCCGCGCCTCACAACTGGTTTCCCAGAAAAGTGGCCACAACGCCGGAAGTCTTGCGCCGAGTTAAAACATCAAGGCCGCGTGAAAAGTGCCGCAACAGCTTTCAGGTTCTCTGCATCGTCAAGACCGCGCAAATCCAAATAGATCTTATCTGCGACCGGAATCGCCGCACAACAATCCAGAAATTTCCGCGTCCGATCATCGGCATTGAAAGGTTGCTGCAGAGTACCAACAGCGAAGCTGCGCGACGCCTGCAAAACACGTCCGTTTTTCAGTGTAACGGTTGCGACATGCGGCAGCTTTTCCGCTGATACCCGTTCTTCCTCTATCGAATAACTTCGCATGGCGATAACATCGAGCAGTGGATCGTCCCGGAAAGCAACCACAGCCTCTGGGGTGAAATCTGCAAGTGCAAGATAGCCCTGCCGCAAGGCGCGTGCGACGCAATATTGCATTGAGAAGCGTGCCTGCATCTGGTCGGTCGGCTGCGTATATGCGAGATTGCGATAATTCGCGATCCCGACCAAAGAGTCTACAGCCACAACATCCTCGGCATCAAACCCGTGCTCTTCCTTAAGATCAAGCAATGAGTCGACGATCATATGGGTGGACCCACAGCAAGGGTGCCGTTTCGGCATGACACCGGCCGTTTCAATCACATGCGCCTTGTCGATGAGGATATCTTCGATATTCCAGCTGAGACGTGGGTCACCAGCGAATAGCTCACGAATACCTTGCTCCCCTTCCAGAATATCGGGCCGTGCCTCCATTCCAGCTTTTGCGAGCAATGCAGCCTCAACAGCATTGCGCGCGGCCATGCCCGCATGAAACGGCTTGATCAGCGTGCCGAACTGACCTTTCGTGCCGGATGCGAAACTGGCAGCGATAGTAATCGCCTGTGCGGTCGCCTGGATGTCGAGACCAAGCATTTGAGCCGTGGCGACAGCAGTGCCAATACTCCCCACCGTTGAGGTGCCATGCCAGCCAGCTGTGTAATGTGCCTGTCCCAGGCCGTTGCCTACCAGCGCCTGCGCCTGCAGTCCTGCCAGATAGGCGTCGATCAGACGCCCCCCTGCGGTTTCATCTAGATCGGCCAACGCCAGGATAGCAGGCACGATCACCGCCGAAGCATGGCTCATGCCGGGCAGAAAATTATCGTCGAAATCGAGCGCATGTGCTGCTGTACCATTGACCAGCGCAGCGAACATCGGGCTGCCTGTTCCTCCCGCAACCGACAAAGCAGTTCCACCAGCGCTGAATTCTGCAAAGGCTTTCACAACGCTTTGCGTGCTGACGTCGTCGCGGCCTGCCACCATACAGGCCAAGGTATCTAAAATGGCGTCACGCGCCAGTTCCCGCGCATTGGTGCTCAACACTGGCTTTGCGCATGCTGAAGCTATCGCGAGTGCGACCGTCATTTCCTCCCGCGGCATGATTTCACCCCTGAAATGCGTCGAGAATGAGCTTCAAAAGACGCCCGAACTTGTGTCGATTGAGCTGGCGCCCAGCAATGTCAGTATCCACGCGATGCACGATCACCATGTCAAGGGCAGGCAAGACAACGCAGAAATGGCCACCTGCACCGAAGCCTGCATAGCTGCCTTTCGGTGTCACCACACCGGGGAAGAACACACCGTCTCGCTCCAGCCACCACATATAGCCATAAGCGCCACGTGCACCAGCATGAGAGTAAGGCATCACACATTCCTGCGCCCACCCATCAGGTAGAACGGATGCACCATTCCAGCGGCCATTGCGCAGATAAAGCTGGCCGAAGCGGGCCAGATCACGTGTGGACAGACGGAACGGGTAGGCGGCGTGCCGGCTTTCCGTAAAGCGATCATGCCAGCCATCCGGCTTGTCACCATCCAGTCTGAAATCTTCAAGCCCGAGCGGTTTTGCGATACGCTCATCGAAAGCTTGGGGTACGGTCTTGCTGGTCAACTGCTCGAAAATAGTGCCGAGCACATTGAAATCCCAGTTGTTGTAACACCAGAAGGTACCCGGCGCATGGGAGTGGCGCTTTTCCTTGATCATCCGCATCCATGGCGTCTCGTAGCCCGCGGGATGATAGACGCCGGAACGCGCGGTCAGGAGATCATAAACCGTCGCCTGCTTCTCGACTTCACTCAAGCCTTCATTGTCATCAATACCTAGCTGTTCCAGCGTCAGGCTAAGATCAATGGTGCCATCGACCACATCCTGCCCCATCAGTGCGGCAAGGATGCTCTTGCGAATGGAATGGCAGAGATATTTGTGTGTGATGTCACCATATGTGTGAACGATCTTGTTACCTTGGACGATTATCAACGCATCGGTTTCCTGTTGGTACGCGCAAGTATCAACAGCACGAAGTCCAGCTTCCGACCAACCCGCCGCGGCAGGACTCTTCAAACGTTCCCATTCCTGTCCCGGATTAGCCGCCGAATGATAGTTCATACCCGTATTTCCCCAGCCTGATTATGTGCGACGGCTTCCACGCTGGCCTGCAGGAATTCCTGCGTATATTCAGCCTTGGCACGCAAATGACGAAGATCGTCTGCCGTCAGTTCTTCCAGAATGATGCCCTTGTGCATGACCCCGACACGCTCGCAGATATGCGCCACTACGGCGAGGTCGTGCGAAACCATGAGATAGGTGAGATTGCGCTCGCGGCGCAGTACCTTGAGCAGATTGAGAATTTCCGCCTGCACGGAAACATCAAGCGCGGATGTCGGTTCATCGAGAAGCAGCACATCCGGCTCGATGATAAGCGCACGCGCTATTGCGACGCGCTGACGCTGACCACCGGACAATTCATGCGGATAGCGATAAAGGAAACTTGGGCCGAGACCGACCGCTTGCAATACGTCACGAATACGCTCGTCTTTGCGATCCATGTCGTGAATGGCAAGCGATTCCGCCAACACCTTGTGCACCTGCTTGCGCGGGTGCAGCGAAGCATAGGGGTCCTGAAACACCATCTGCACACGACGGAAAAACGCTTTGTCGCGCTCGCCGCCCATCTTCTGTTCATCAAAAACGAAGTTGCCTTGATGGTGCGGGATGAGGCCTGCGAGAGCGCGCAGGATCGTGGATTTGCCACAACCGGATTCACCGATCAGGCCATAGGCCGCGCCGCGCTCGATATGAAACTTTACCTTCCTGACGACAGTGGCGCGCTTGCGCCCTTTGCCGAAGCTGATGGAAAGGTCCGAGACATCCACAAATGGAGAGTTGGCGGCATGTGTCATGAGTTTTCTCCCACCAGCGTCGGCTCGGTGAGCCAGCTTTTGTCGCGTTCGGGCACCTTCAGCATATCGACCGGCTGATCCAGCCGAGGAAGACTTGCCAGAAGCGCCTGAGTGTAGGGATGACGCGCCTTGTGCAGGTCCTTGGCCGGCAGATCTTCCATGATGCGCCCCGCATACATAACCAGTACCCGGTCGCAGAAGTCCGCCACCAGGTTGAGGTCATGGCTGATGAACATCAACCCAGTGCCTGAACGGCTGACCAATTCATCGAGCACAGTCAAAACCTGACGCCGCACAGTCACGTCGAGCGCGGAGGTCGGTTCGTCAGCAATAATCATGTCCGGTTCAGGGATCAGCATCATGGCGATCATCACACGCTGGCCCATGCCACCGGAAATCTCATGCGGGAACAGACGCATGACACGCTCGGGATCGCGTATATGCACGGCCTCCAGCATGGCAATTGTCTTCTGTCGTGCCGCCGCCGATTTCACCCGATGGTGTAGCCGATAGGCCTCCATGATTTGATCACCGATACGGATCAGCGGGTTGAGCGAATATTTCGGGTCCTGAAGGATCATCGAAATGCGGTTGCCACGTACACCGCGCATCTGACGTTCGCTGGCCGACAGCAGGTCTATCTCACCGAAACGCAGGCTCTTGGCGCGGATTTGTGCCGCCTTTGGTGTCAGCTTGAGGATCGAGCGCCCAGTCATCGATTTGCCGGAGCCGGATTCGCCTACAATGCCAACCTTTTCACGACCAATGGAAAAACTGATACCACGAACGACATCGATATTGCGGTCAACGCCGGGAAACGACACCCACAGATCGTCAACTTCAAGCAATGGTTTTGTCATCGATCTTATCCGTTTCTGGGGTCGAGAACGTCGCGCAAACCGTCGCCGAACAAGTTGAAGGCGAGGCTCGCGATCAAGATTGCAGTGCCGGGTACAGCAGCAAGCCACCACGAGGTCATCATGAATTCGCGACCACTGGAAAGCATCGCGCCCCATTCCGGGCTTGGCGGCTGTGCGCCAAGACCGAGAAAGCCAAGGCCGGCGGCCGTCAGAATGATCGAAGACATGTTGAGCGTAATGCGGATCACCACCGACGGAATGCACATCGGCACGACATGTTTCGTAATTACCCGCATCGTGGAAGCCCCCTGCAGACGAATGGCGGCCACATAGTCAGACGAGCGGATGGTCAGTGTTTCGGCACGTGCAAGACGGGCTATCGGTGGCCATGCGGCGAGCGAAATGGCGATAACGGCATTTTCGATGCCTGGCCCAAGCGCTGCAGCAAAGGACAGCGCGAGCACGAGACTAGGAAAAGCAAGAAAGATATCGACAATACGCATCAGTGCCGTATCAACCCAGCCGCCCATATAGCCTGCGGTGGTGCCAACGACGAGACCAATAGGCGCAGCGATGACAGCAGTCAGCGTCACGATGTAAAGCGTGATGCGCGAGCCATAGACAAGGCGGCTGAAAATATCGCGCCCCAGTTCGTCCGTACCAAAGAAATGCCCCCATGACGGTGGTTGAAGCCGGTTAGCGAGATTGTTGGCACCAATGTCGTGCGTCGCGATGAGAGGCGCAAAAATAGCTACCAGTACCAAAAGCACGATTACGGCCAGACCGAACACGGCGGACGTATTGGCCATCAGCTTGAACCAGGAACGGCGTAACTGCTGGATATTGGCCTGAAAGGCAGAAGTAGGCACGGGGGCAGTCAGCCAACCCCGCAGAGAATTGGAAGTTTGGGCCGACGATGTGCTGGTGTGGGTGTTCATCGGCAGTGTCCTATCGTGTGCGAGGATCAAAAACGCGATACAGAAGATCGCTGATCAGGTTGATACCAACAAACAGGATGCCGACAATCAGCGTGCAGCCGACCACCGCGTTCATGTCACCCGCCAGAAGCGCATTGGTGAGATAGCGCCCAAAGCCCGGCCATGCGAACACCGTTTCGGTCAGCACCGCACCTTCCAGCAGGAACGCATAGGACAACGCCACCACCGTCACGACCTGAACCGCAACATTGCGGAATGCATGACCCCAAACGGTACGCGCCCAGGACAACCCCTTGACGCGCGCAGTGATAATATATTCCTGATTGAGCTGCTCGATCATGAAGCCACGCGTCATGCGGCTGATGTAAGCCATTGAGCCAAACGCGAGGATCAGGGCCGGCATGATGATATGGCTTATAGCGTTCCAAAATGCATCCCACTGCCCCTGCATTGCGCTGTCGAGAAGCAAGAAGCCGGTCGTCGGTTCGACGGAATATTCGTAGATGAAGTCGATCCGCCCCGGCCCACCGATCCAACCCAACGTGGCATAGAAGATCAGCAGTGCCATCAGACCGAGCCAGAAGTTCGGCGTAGAATAGCCAAGCAAACTGACCATACGCACGACATGGTCCAGCGGCGAATTGCGATACATGGCAGAGAAAACACCAAGCGGAATACCAAGCGTGGTGCCGATGACGATAGCCACGGTCGCCAGTTCGATGGTGGCTGGGAAGACGCGTGCAATATCTTCCAGTACCGGACGACCGGAAGTCAGCGCGTTGCCAAAATCGAACATAAGCGCATTCTTGAGGTATAGGCCGTATTGCACGATCAACGGCTGGTCGAGACCCAACTTACGATACATCGTGTCATAGGCTTCTTGGGAAACATTGTCCCCCAGCATGGCAATAACCGGATCGAGCGGCAAAAGGCGGCTGATGAAAAAGGTCAGTGTGACCAATCCCAGAAGCGTAATCGCCACTGAAATGATCAGGCGCACTGTGGCGGCGAGAAACTGAAGCACCGGACCGGCTTCCCTGTCGCGGTCCACCTCCTCCACGTCGTCCATGATTTCGTGCGTCGTCATCTGCAAATTCCCGAAAGAGAAAAACGGGATGCCGGGCCAGGATCGCACTGCGAGCCACAAGCGGTCACACGGTCATCCATCGAAGCGAAGAACGCCCGGCGACTGTGAGGAAGCCACCGGGAACGCTATTCTCGCTATTTCGCGGCCAGATCGTAGTAGACGCGGAAGCCGTTCCAGCTCCAGTTCTTCATAGCCTTGTTAACGCCAGCGACATTATAGATCTGGAAAATGAAGGCGTGCGGCCCCTTCTCCATCATCTCCTTCTGCAGATCGATATACATCTGTTTGCGTTTGGCCTCGTCCTTCTCGAACAAAGCCGTGTCGACCTCCTTGTTGACCGCTTCATTGAAATAGCTCGCGCGCCAGCTCGGATACATGGTCTGCTTGGCCTCAGCCCGGTTATCAGGATTGAAAATCTGACGCGAAGCATTGCCATGCGCGTCCGGAACGGTGGTCTGCCAGCCCATCAGCGACGTCTGGAACTCACGACCGCGAATGCGGCTGAACAATTGCGCGTTGGCCATGCGTTCGATCTTGATCTTCACGCCGACCTTGGCGGCGGCATCCTGAATGCTCTGGGCAATCGGAGCCGCATAAGGCGCAGTACTGATAAACATCGTCGTCTCGAAGCCCTTCTCGTAACCGGCTTCCTTCAGCAGTTCACGAGCCTTTTCCACATCGAGTTTGAAGGGCTGCCCTTCCTTCTCATCCAGTGCACCGAAAGCACCTAACTGCACGAAGCTCGCACGCGGCACGCCGACATTGTTGATGACCGTCTTGCCGAGGCCCTCGTAATCAATGAGATAGCGCATTGCGAGGCGCACCTTTTCATTGGCGAAGATCGGATCGGCATTGTTGAAATTCCAATAGAACAGCGAAGGCTTTAGCGAGCGTGAAGCGGTCACCTTATCCTGGGCTTCGAGATCGCGCAGGTCCTCCGACGTCAGATCGCGAGCAATGTCTATGTCACCTTTTTCAAGCAGAAGCCGTTGAGTTCCCGCTTCTGAAACATGGCGGATCAGTACCTGTTTGAGCTTCGGCGCTTCTCCCCAGTAATTGTCGGTCGCCTGAAGGATAACCACTTCGGCGGGGTTCCACCGCATCAACTTGTAGGGGCCGACGCATTCTGACCGAGTGGCCAGATATTTGTTGCCCATGTCATTATCGACCTGGTTCTCCATCAACACCTTCTGATTAAGAAGGCTGGCAACCCGGTTGGCAGCGATCGCTGCCAGAATGAGGTTGACCGGATAAGGCTTGTCCAGCTTGAAAACGACCGTGTCGTCGTCAGGTGCCAAGATGGTATGGTCCACATTGTCCTTGGTGAAACCATATTCTGTCAACGTCGCGGCATTGCCAAAACCCAGCTTGACTGCGCGCTGGAGCGACCAGGCCATATCGCCCGCCGTCGCCTTGTCGCCATTGTCAAACTTCAGGTCATCGCGCATGTGGAACGTGATCTGCAGACCGTCCTGCGAGACGTCCCAGCTTTTGGCGAGTTGCGGCACGATCTTGGTCTCGTCAGTCGGATCGAAATCAACCATGGGGTCGCAGATATTCTGGATGATCTCGTTGGTAGCCGCCTCACCGATCTGTGCTGGGTCAAAAGTGCTGATAGCGTCGATGTTCCACGCCATGACAAGCGCGTTCGGTGGCGACGCGGCCTCAGCAGGGAACGTCGCAGCACTCATACCGGCGACAAGTGCGAGTGCTGTGGTACGGCGCAAGATGGTTGTCTTTTGTTTTTGCATTATTATCCCCTTTTATGGTTGAGCATTTTCGAAAGGTGCCGCGCGAGCCCGCGTGGCACGAAATGCAATTATTCAGCCAGTCAGTCTGCTGGACGCGGTTGGAGCGGCGGATTGACGTCTGACGGGATCGGGCAGGTATAGGGCGTCTTTGCCGTACGAGCCTTGTGATCAGCCTTGGCGTCGTTCAGGGTTTTCTCGTTCTGAAGAACATCAAGCGCAGTGCCCGCCATCACCTTGGCGGCGTAGACCATGCCCTTATGCGCGGCTGGCATCTTGCCTTGTGCGGTGATCTGCCACGAATGACCGGGCGAGCCGATCGCATGTGTTGCCACGCGAGCCTGAACGGTCGGGACGACCCAGCTTACATCGCCCAGATCAGTGGAACCGATCATCGGCACACCCTTCTGTTCGCGCGGCAAGACGTAGTTGCATAGCGGCTCGTTTTCCGCCAATGGCTGGCCGACGCGCAGATAATCGGTTTCAATGTCTTCCTTCGAAAGTGTTGCCTGAATCTTGGCTGCGAAGGCACGATCCACATCGTCAAACGGCACACCGCCCAGACGTTCCATGTTCGAATGCATCGCGATTTCCAGCGGCGTATTACCGAGCAGGTTCGACACCGCGCTCATAATGGAGATGTTGACGGTCGTTTCCGTCATCATCGCAGCGCCTTCTGCAACCTTCTTCACCCGGTCGTTGAGAGCGAACATACCCGGAAGATCGGTTGCCCGGATGGCGTAGCGCACCTTGGCTTTGGCTTGAACGACATTCGGCGCGATACCGCCCGCATTGAGATAGGCATAGTGAAGACGGCAATCAGAAGGGATGTGTTCACGCAAATAATTGCAACCGACGCTCATCAGCTCCACCGCATCCAGAGCCGAGCGCCCCAGATGCGGTGCCGCGGCGGCGTGGGAGGCCCGTCCGGTAAACTCGAAATCCATGCGCGTATTGGCGAGCGACTGCGCGTCGTCTACCTGGGTGAACGAAGCCGGATGCCAGCAGATGGCAATGTCGACATCATCGAAAGCGCCAGCACGCGCCATGAACGACTTCGCCGCCCCACCTTCTTCCGCCGGACAACCGTAATAGCGTACACGTCCCTTCTTGCCGGTCTGTTCCAGCCAGTCCTTAACCGCCGTCGCAGCCAAAATGGCGGCGGAACCCAGAAGATTGTGGCCGCAACCATGGCCATGTCCCGTACCAGGGATCGGACGGGGTTCCGCAATACCCGCTTCCTGGCTGAGGCCCGGAAGGGCATCGTATTCACCCAAGATTGCGATGACCGGTCCACCATCCCCGGCTTCACCCATCACGGCGGTGGGAATGCCCGCTACGTTCTCGGCAATACGAAACCCCTGTTCCTTCAACATTGCAGTATGCTCGGCACAGGACTTATATTCGGTATAAGCGATCTCCGGCATGCCCCAGACGCGGTCACTCAAGGCTTCAAAATCAGCCTTCTTCGCGTCCACCAGATCCCAGATATCTTCACCATTCTTCACGGTGTTCTCTCCCAACAATGCTCTTAAAGATTCTCGTCAATGAAACGGGCCAGCGCGCCAAACACGCGGCGCCGATTTTCGATACGCGCGAAGCCATGGCCCTCATGCGGTACACGCAGATATTCGATCGGTTTGCCGAGGCCGCGCAGGCACGAATAAACCATCTCGCTTTCGCACGGCGTGACACGCGGGTCTTCCAGACCATGCGCGATCATCAATGGCGCGGCGATATTGCCTATGCGATTGATGGGCGAGAACCGCTCCAGCTCATCCCGCATGGTTTCGGCATCACCATATTCGATGGCGCGCAGTTCCTTGCGCCACGGTCCCGTTGTCTGCAGCAGAGTGAGAAAATTGGCGATCCCGTAATATTCGACACCAAGCTTCCACAGGTCGGGATATTCCGTCATGGCCGAGAGGACCATGAATCCGCCATAAGACCGGCCAAACACGCCAATACGGCTTTCATCCACATCACCGCGTGTCGCGACCGCCATGCGCACCGCTTTGAGATCGGCGACGCTGTCCATGCGTAGTTCACGATCGTCGAGATGCTGGTAGTCGCGGCCATAACCGGTGCTGCCGCGAATATTCGGCGCGATGACCATGATGCCCCGTGCCAGCATGTACTGGATGTCCGCCCGGAAATCCGGTTTCCACTGGGCTTCAGGACCGCCATGCACAATGATCATAACTGGATAACCATCACGACCCGGTGCACGCTCCGGCTTGTAGACGAAATATGGAACGTCCAGACCGTCGAAACTTGCAACGCTCGTTACCGTTGGTTCCAGAAAGGCCGGCAATTTCACCTTGGCTTTCGGCGCATCTGTCAGGCGTGTAAAAACACGGCTTTCAACATCGCAGCGCCAGATATCGCCCGACGTCGCTGCACCTTCCACAGGCATGATCAACGACATGCCATCGGGCGTCCATGCAATCGAAGCAACGACCCCGACAACCGGCATCTCTAGCTGTTTCAGCACCGCTCCGTCGCGACCGATCAGAACCAAATCATTCCAGCCCTGACGGTTCAGGACGAGTGCTATCCTGTTTTGATCAGGTGAGATTGCGAGCGCTTCAACATCCTGCCCTTCAAAAGCGGCGAGTTCGGTCAGCGATGCCGCGTTATGCGGCTTGACCATGACCGAGAGATACTCGCGTTCCTGATCGGCAATCAACAGAATACCGGAGCCATCCTTGAAGAATTTCGGTGCCTGATAGTGCGCCCGGCCTTCATGCGGCAGAATGTTTTCATAGGCACCTGTTTCGAGGTCGAGGCGGCAGAAGTCCTGATCCGTCATGGCACGCTGGCAATCATTGACCAGAAGCGACTTGCCATCGGGCGCAAAAGCTGCCGGGCTGCGCCAGCCGATACCCTCGTAGACGCATTTCGTCTCGCCCGTTGCAACGGTCATCACATGAATATCCATGTGCGAACGGTCGCGATAATTAGCGCTATAGGCGATCTGGGTGCCATCCGGCGACCAGCAGCCCCAGGCGTGCACCACCGTAGTATCGGTGGTGAGGAGGCGCGGCTCACCTTCGGCGTCTTCGATCAGCCACAGCTGGTGACGTTCGTCGCCACCCCAGTCTGTGGTGATCAGCAGATCACGGTTCTTGGGATTGAAGGCAAGATTGCCGACCGGTTCCGGCAGATTGGTGAGCTGGCGTGGCTTGCCACCTGCAAGCGAGCGCGCCCAAACCTGTGCCGTACCGCTTTCATCGCTGAGATAGACCAGAAGTTCACCGTCCGGCGACACGGCGGGCTTCACCGCCTTGCAGATATCGACGTAGTGCGTCATCGAAATCGATGTATCGGCGGTCCTTGTATCGAACATCGAATTGTCCTCAATTCCAAACATTGATGAACTGGGTTACACCAACTGCCGCGCCAGCCGGGCAGATGCAGCTGCCAGCGCATCGGCCATTGGGCCGATCGTCGACTGGTGATTGGCAAGTGTGACGACGGTGAATCCGGCCTCCGGCCAGGCTTCCTTGAGTTTCCAGGCCGTCATCATCGGCGTCACCGTATCGTATCGCGCCTGCACAATTTCGGCCGGCAGGTGACGAATACGATCAATACTCCCGATGAGATAATTCTCCGGCAAGAAAGCGCGGTTGATGCAATAGTGGGTAAAAATGCGTGATACGGCCAAGGCCGCTTCCGGCTTCAGAAGTTCGGAGACGTGGTTCGTGTCCGGTTCGAAGGTCTGCGTGCGCGCCGAAAATCCGCGCAGGCTCTGGGCCGCCGCCTGCTCTTGTACCGGATCACCAGACGTTAGCCGCGTATAGTAGGCGGCGAGCAGGTCGGCGCGCTCACTTTCCTGTACGAATTCGGCGAATTCCTGCCAGTGATCCGGGAAAATGGCACGGCAGCCATGGAACCACCAGTCAACATCCTCCTGCCCGCCCAGAAATATTCCGTGCAGCCGAAACCCGAGACAGTGCTGCGGATGCACTATTCCATAGGCAAGCGAAAGACATGATCCCCAAGAGCCTCCGGCCACAAGCCAGCGCTTGATACCCAGTTTTTTGCGCAGGGTCTCCATGTCCGCGATCAGATGCTGTGTGGTGTTTTCAGCAATTTCCGCGATAGGGGTGGAACGGCCCGCACCGCGTTGATCGAAGGTGATGACACGATAAGTGTTGAGATCGAAACTGGCAATCTGCTTGGCCGAGACACCCGCACCGGGACCGCCATGTAGAAAGACAGCTGGGATCCCTTTTGGATTGCCATATTCCAAAACGGAAAGTTCATGCAGGTCACTGACCGGCAAGCGAAACTCCTGCACTGGTTGCGCAAGACTTGCCGCTCCACTGGCACCGCTTTGCGGCTCCATATTGTTGAATAGCTGCGCCTTTTCGTCAGAAGGGTAAATCTTCCCCTCCAGAACGCGCTTGGCTTCCGTCATTCATTTCCCCATTTTCGCGCTCGTTTGAAAGGCGCACCAGTCATCGTTACCCGAAGCCAATCTTCTTGCTTTTTCAGAAGCTTGAAGAAAAGCCGAGGAGTAATCTCCCTTGACTGTCAATTTTGTTATTTGAAATTTATAGGCAGCAAATTTAGGCTTTGGCCAATGCAATTTTAGACTTGCCATTCCAACTTGGAATAGAGAAGCTGACGCTTGTTGAACAAGCCCTGTTAAAAACAGGCGAGCGCTTCGACCCTATCTATATATACCCGTATTTATCTCCCCGTCCAAACCGCACCATGCACGATACATGCCTGGGCTGTTGAACGGCAGGCTGACATTGCCTTTGCGATCCACCGCAACAAGACCGCCAGAGCCACCGATTTCACCCAGCTCGCGGACAACCGCGCCAGCCGCTTCATTGAGCGATTGCCCTGCCCAGCGCATCCGTGCATCCACTTCGTGACCCACCGCCCAGCGAATGAAATATTCTCCGTGACCTGTGGCGGAAAGCGCTACCGTCTCGTCATCCGCCCAGGTTCCAGCACCGATGACCGGGCTGTCACCAACGCGTCCCGGTGTCTTGGCGGTCATGCCGCCCGTGGATGTAGCTGCCGCCAGATGACCGAAACGATCCAGTGCAACTGCTCCGACAGTGCCGTGTTTGCGGGCAGGATCGCCATCGTCGGCGGCACCACTGCGACGACGTGCCATTTCGTCGTGCAAGGCCTTGCGACGCTGTTCCGTCGAGAACCATTCCGGCGCCATCATTTCCAGACCGGCAGCTTCGCAAAATCGCTTTGCCCCTTCGCCTGCGAAAAATACGTGTTCGGTCTGCTCCATGACTGCACGTGCCGCCAGAACAGGATTGCGTGGCCCGCAAATTCCGGAGATGGCACCGCATGCGCGCGTTGCACCATCCATGATAGCCGCATCCATCTCATGCGTTTCATCCGTCGTGAAAACGGCTCCATGCCCGGCGTTGAAAAGCGGATTTTCTTCCAGGGCAATCACAGATGCCGTCACGGCATCGAGTGCTTTGCCGCCTTTACGCAAAACATCCAGTCCAGCCTGCAGGCATTCCCGCAGGCCGGCATGATAGGCTGCTTCCTTCTCTGGCGTCATATTGGCTTTAAGAATGGTCCCAGCGCCGCCATGCAACGCGATGACAGGTACAAATTCGGGCATCTTCATTAACTCGCTGTTGACGTCGCTATTGCGGATCGGAATTATGCGAAGAAGTACGCAAACTATCGAAATGTATCAGCTGGTTTTGATTGGTTCGTTTCGTTTTGTGTATTTTCGAGCTCTCTCGGAAGAGGCAAACTTGAGCAGCGCAGGTGCATCTCGCGAACGAACACTTTTCGCCGCTTCTCGTCATTCTCCTTTATTGCCGCCGCTATACCCAGCCCATACGGGCCGATGAGAAGTCCGGGAGCCAGGTCGGAAACCTTCTTTTCTCTCGCCTCATAATTCGCGGCCTCGGCACGAATTTCTTCGCACTGCGGCGACTGCCATTTGGGATCCTGAATTGAAAGCGAGGACGCATAATTCTGCGGCGATGTCGTGCATCCAACCAAAGTCATTGACAGCAGGCCAGCAATCCCTGCCCCTAAACGTTCGAATACCATTTCATTCCGTTTCTTTATGCGACAGGCTTCACGTGCGATGCCACCGCTTAATCTGAAATATTGCTATTGCCTGCAAGTATTGCATCCGCAGCCAATCCACCTGCCATGCGGTATTCATCCGACCATTCTTCATCATCAAATACGCAAAGCGCAATTGTCGCACATCGCTGCCTCTCCCTCAGGATAGCAAGTGCAATTATATCAATGGGTGCAACTTTTTCGTTCGTTTCTGAGACTTCGAGCCACAAATTTCTGGCCGCATCTTCAATATCACGGGGAAATTCCATGCCGTTTGCCTCTTCACGTGGTTCAATGCGCAAAAATTTCGGCTCGTCGAATCGCAAGCTGTTACCCGCCATTTCTATCGTTTCACAATTCAATATAGCAGGCACTTCTCAACAATGCCGCATTGAACGAAACTTTCGTTCGACAGCACCCGTTAACGGAAAACATTGATCTGCACGGATATAAAACGCTGAGGGCTACATTTAGCAATGGGCGAGGCAGAGCTTGAAGCCGGACTTATTCTTTAAAATCATACTGGCTTTATGCGCAGTTTTCCTTGTGACTGCCGTGATTATCAGACTTTATCACGAGTACCACGACATTGATCCGACCTGGGGCAACATACGTTCGGGCGTCTACCCAGGTTGGGATACATCAGAGAACTAATTTCCTGAAGTTTCAGAAAATCTGTTTGCCTTGTAAGTCAGGCTTCCCGACTCAGCAGCCTCCACGTCAATTCGGATATTCCTGATTTCGATAGATTGTTGCTCGACCGGAAAATCGACTGTTTGTCCCGTATCCGGGTTTTGCAGATCAGTCGCGGTATAACCGCGAATCTCGAAACGCATTCTGCCATCGGCGACGCCCAAATAAACGATGTCAAAAATCGTGCCGGACGCGATAGGATCATACTCATCAGGATTTGGTATCTCCAACCCTTTGGCATAATCGCGCGGGGGGACAACGGGATCGCCACTCAGAACGAACTGGGTCTGACCAAAGGTGTCGGTTGCCGGTGCAGAATGATGCGATGTCTCTTCAGTCCCTGCCGACACCTCAGCACCTGCTGCCTGTTGCGCGTGCAAGTCCGCTGGAAAACTCAGAATACAAGATATGGCCGAGAATATTACAAGCCATCGAGTTGTATTCGAACGTTTACCCATCGGCTGCTCCTTTTCCTGAATCGTAAATCAACGGCGTTGTTTTGACCGAAACGCAACGCGCAAGCAATCCTGCATATCAGGTGCTGTTCCTGTTGAAGGCATAGCAGTAACTGTCACGATTTTATGACTGCAATCGCAGATGCCTTCGGTTAGGGTCAGCGCGGGAAGATTATCTTCTGAAACCTCAATAGAGAGGCATGGCATGACGGTTGAAACCAGGTCCGTTCGCATTATTCGGACAGTTGTTGAAACACTGCGCCCACAGTTCAATGTGGAGTTATGGGACGGCACGCGCATCGGTGCATTCGATGGCCCATCATTGGTAATCAACGATCCGACAATCGTTCGACAGCTTCTCCTCAAGCCCAACTATGATTCTCTGATCGATATCTGGACATCCGGTCGTGTGGATATCAGCAATGGTACGATCTTCGACCTCGCAAATGCCAAAACCGATGGAAGTGTGAAGAACAGGCTGAAAGAGCTGCCAAAATGGCAACTACTCAAGGATCTTCCGGCTCTTCTGCTCGCTGGCAAAACCGATGCGCGCGAGGTTCTTGACGGCAAGGAGCCTTTCGTCAGTGGGTCGAGCAAGGAGGCAATTACCCATCATTACGATGTGTCCAACGAGTTCTATCGCTTATTCCTCGATGAGCGAATGGTTTACACATGCGGCTACTTCACGGACTGGGCCAATGATATCGATCAGGCCCAGAAGGACAAGCTGGAACTCATCTGCCGAAAACTACGATTGAAACCAGGTGACCGTCTTCTGGATATCGGTTGCGGTTGGGGTGCCCTCCTGATCTATGCAGTGCAAAACTTTGGCGTCATCGGAACCGGCGTTTCATTGTCGGAGGCACAAACGGCACTTGCCCGAGAGAGGATCAAGCAGGCAGGTCTCGAAGACAGGATCACCATCCACGTCAAATCCTATGCAGAGCTTGACGGGCAGTTCGACAAAATTTCGTCTGTTGGAATGTTCGAGCATGTTGGTATCGCCAATTACGACAGCTATTTCAATGCCGTGAACCGGCTTCTGCGCCCCGGTGGGCTTTACATGCACCACGCAATCACACGGCGCATGAAGAAGGACAAGAAATCCTTCAACCGCAAAAGTGCAGAGCATAAGGCGCTTGTGAAGTATATTTTCCCCGGTGGGGAACTCGATCATCTTGGAATGACGATAGAAAACCTCGAAGGACACGGGTTCGAAGTCCACGACGTCGAAAATCTGCGCGAACATTATGGCCGCACCTGCCGGTTATGGTGCGAACGACTTTATTCCAATTTCGACAAGGCCGTTGCCGAAATCGGTTATCCAAAAGCGCGTCTCTGGTTGCTCTATCTTGCGGGATGTTCACTGGCATTTGAGAGAGGCACCGTCCAGATTAACCAGACCGTGGCTTCAAAACGCAAACGCGGCATTTCCGCTGTGCCGCAGACGAGAGCGGATATTTATACCAGTTTCGGCGAGCCAAGAGGTGGGTAAAGCAGCTTGGGCAATTCCCACCTGATGACTCACGATTGACTAAACGGTCTCCGCTAACTGGACGCTTTGTACCGGTTTAGCCTGTATCTGGCGCCATAGAGGCGTCATTGCAGCTGTGATGTCTCCATAAAGCGCGTAACGGCGATTATAGTGTCCATCCAGCGCGGCGTTCGGCTTGTAATGCCGATCGGCGCGCACCATGGCATTGGCACCTTCTGTGAAATCGAAGAACAGCCCAACACCGGTCCCCGCCGCAATGGCTGCGCCAAGTGCGCCTGTTTCTCGTGAGACGGCAACAGAAACTGGCACGCCGAGTACATCGGCAAATATCTGGGGCCATAAACGGCTGCGTGAGCCGCCACCGGAAAGCACAGCCTCCTCGAAGGTCGCGCCTGCTTTTCGGATGGTTTCCACATGCTGGCGATGACCGAAGGCAACGCCTTCAAGCAAAGCGCGTATCAGATGCCCCTTCGTATGCCAGCCCGCGATACCGTAAAACCCTGCGCGGGCGTGGCCGTTCTGCTGCGCTCCGTAGAGATAAGGGTGGTAAAGCGGATCATCACTTGCAGGTTCGATGGCTGCGGCGAGACTGCAACAAACATCAAATGGCGAGACATCAGCATGATGGTCTCCTTCGAAAAATTCCCGCACCAGCCATTCAAGATTCGCCGCAGAGGTAGCGCTGTTTTCCATCGCCATGTAACGGCTGCGATCAAAAGTAGAGGTCATGAAGACCGGCCCCTTGAGATCAGGGCCGTCGACAATAATCTGGTTGATGCTCCACGTACCCGCAATGATCGATGCACTTCCTGTGCGTGAGACACCAGAACCTAGCGCCGAAGCTACGACATCGAAGAGACCTCCAACAACGGGTGTACCCGCCGCAAGCCCGGTCTCCCGCGCCACAGCCTCGGTTACATTACCTGCAATATTGTCGCTTTCGATGAGCGGTGGCAGGATATCCATACAGTCGCCCAAACCGTAAGCTTCCATCAAAGCACTGTCGTAACGGCGCGTTGCAAGATCGAGCAAGCCTGCCCCCGACATGTCGGAAACTTCGCTGAAACGTTTGCCCGTCAAGCGATTGACCACGAAGTCCTTGGAGAAAAATACCGTGCCAATCTGGTCAAACAGTTCAGGCTGGTAGCGCTTCAGCCAGGCAAGCAGCGTCGGGGTTTGGGAGGGCCATGGACGCTGGCGTGCTATCGGATAGGTCTTTGCGCCCACCCCTTTTGCCGTCCACTCTTCAACGAGACCGGTCGCGCGGGTGTCGAGCGACTGGATGCCTATGAGAGGATCTCCCTCCCGGTCGAGCGCGTAGAGCCCGTTGCCGTGTCCGGCACAGCCTATAGCGGCAATATCACTCGCCGCTATCCCCGCCTTATCGAGGCAAGCCCGAATAACCCTCTTGGCGTTGGACCAGAGCTCGCCAAGGTCACGCTCGACGTGACCGGGATGCGGCATGCGGCTACGTCCTTCTTCACCTGCATGGGCGAGCTCCCGTCCCGAAAGATCAAAAACCACCGCCTTGATGACAGTGTTGCCCGCATCGAGCCCCAACAGATATTTTTGCATGAAGAACCCCTCCCAAGGTCCAACCAATCCAGTAACTCAGCCCTGCTGATAAAGCGAGTAGGCCTCCTCGCCGCTCGCATTCTTATGAATAATCGCCATCAACCCGCGCACCACGGCGCTTGGATTGGCATGCTGATATATGTTGCGTCCATAGACCATGCCCATTGCACCTTGCTGCATCAAGGCTGCAGATTTTGCAAAAACGGCGGAGAGATCTTCCTTACCGCCGCCACGCACCAGCACCGGACAGCGCGCCGTCTCTACGACACGATGGAAATCCTCTGCATTTGTTGTCGGGTCTGCCTTGATGATGTCGGCTCCCATTTCGCGGGCAAGCCGCGTAAGCGTCACGATCTTGTCGGCGTCACCATCGACCATGTAGCCGCCGCGCTCTGTGACTGGCTGCATGACGAGCGGTTCGATCATCAGCGGCATACCGTATTTTTCGCAATCTGCCCGGACGCGGGAAATGTTCTGCACGCATTGACGAAAGAGGTCTGGCTCGTCCGGCAGCATGAAGAGGTTCACCACCACGCAGGCCGCATCCATCTGCAGCGCTCCGATCAGCGGATCGGCCTCGTTCTGCAGCACAGCCCACATGTCGCGATGGCGAATGCGGTTATAGGGATTGCCCATATCGAGGCGCATAACCAGCGCTGGCTTATCCTTGCCGGGAATATCCTGCAGCAGATCGGCCTGACCATAGTTCATCTGAATTGCATCAGGCTTAGCGTCGATCAATGCCTTGATGACAGCTGGCATATTCTCCAAGCCGTCGAGAAAAGAGGGCTCATTGCACACGCCATGGTCAACAGCCACATCCAGACAGCGACCGTTGCCGAACAGCCGGTTCATCCGGACTTTGCGGTTTTCTCGCATAATTCACTCCTTTGTTCGTTCCTTGCGGAAAGGGTTTCTTCGGCGACGCCGTGGCGCTCGCGCATGAGGGTTAGAAATCGCGTCAGCTCTGCTTTTTTGTACTTTGGTGACCAGCTTTTCTCCGTCGCCAGCAAATCAAGCACAGCCTCGGTCATGGCGAGAGATAGTTCGCCGGAAATCGCCAATGTCGTGCGCCGCAAAAGCAAGTCATCGAGACGCTCGACCGCCTCTGTGCGGATGAGATACAGGAGCTCCCGCGTGCTGTAGTCGGTATTGGGCAAGACGTGATCCGCCCCTGTGGCAATGAAGCGGGCTATTTCGGCGGCATCGGTGCCATAGCGTTCAAAGAGGATTTCAAGGCGATCCGCAGGCAGCCCGGTGGCGACAGCCAGTTTTCCGATCCAGCTTTTGCTGTCTTTCGGAAATGAACGTCCGCCGCCTATTGCGCGTTCCGCCGTGTCGATCCGTCGTGACAGACCCAATCGCTTTAGCACCATGTCGGCAGCCATTTCGCCAAACGAGCGGAAAGTCGTCCATTTTCCACCGATCATGCAGAGGACCGGCGGACGCCCGTTCTGCCCTTCGAGCACCGTGCAGAAATGGTCGCGTGGGATACGCCCCGTAAAACTGTCATTGCTAACTGGCAGCGGGCGCACACCTGCGAACTGAAAGACAATTTGGTCGGGATGTATTTTGATCTCCGGTAGGACGAAGGTGAGCGATTGCAGGATATAGTTCCGTTCATCTGTCTCGCAGCGAACCACGCCAGGGTCATCGACGCGGATATCGGTCGAGCCGACGAGAACTTTGTCGAGATAGGGAAACAGGATGCAGATGCGCCCGTCCTCGTTCTCGTAATAGATCATGTGCCCATCAAGACTGTCACTGAGAGCAGGATTATCTACAATGAGATGCGAACCTTTGGTGCCTCCCATCAGCGGGGCAGGTAGTGCCTCTTTCGGAAACAGTGTGCCATTCGCGATATCGATCCAGCCGCCCGTCGCGTTGATGACCAGCCGCGGCTGGATAGAGAGTGTTTCGCTGGAAATACCGTCGAATAACTGGAAATCACCACCGCCACTTTCACAAATTGCCGCATAGTTCAGCGCCCTGGCATTCGGTCCAGCTGAAAGACCGTCGCGAAGAAGCTCGATCCCGATCCGCTCGGGATGGCTGACCCAGGCGTCGAAATAGGTCGCGGAACTGCGTATTGCGGGATTAAGCGAAGGCCATTTCGCAAGCGTCGTCTTGCGGCTGCGAAAACGGTGCTTCGGCATCAATGCCCGTTTGCGCGTCAGGAAATCGTAGATGCTCAGACCCGTCTTGACAGCGATTGCACCACGCCGGCTTGGACGACGGGTAAGCCCCAGAAAGCGCACGATCCCATTGCCTAGTCCCGAGAACGTATCGAAGATCGGAACAGTTGTCGGTAGTGGTGCCACATAATGGGGAGCATTGCGCAGCAGCCTGTCACGCTCGACAAGGGATTCCTTCACGAGGCTGAATTCGCCATTCTCCAGATAACGCAAACCGCCGTGAACCATCCGCGAAAGCGCCGCGCTGGCACCCGAACAATAATCGGACTGCTCGACCAGCAGCACGTTCACGCCCTGCAGCGCAAGCTCGCGAAAAACGCTGAGCCCGTTGATGCCGCCACCGACGACACAAACGTCCACCTTCGGGCTCTGGCGGAGCCCGTCCAATACTTCTTTACGGTTCATGATGGCCGTCCGTTATCCGTCCATGTTAACCAGTTGTGCCGAAATGGCCGTGTCTATAGCCGCAAGATCATCGGACAAAAGCCGGAGCCTTCCTGCCTGCGCATTGTCGAGAGCCTGCGCCGGATTTCTCGCCCCGCAAAGTGCGAAGGTCACCCCCTGCTGCGCCAGCGTCCAAGCAATCACGATCTGGGCGATCGTCGCGTTATGGCGATCAGCGACCGGCTGTATTGTCGTCGCGAAATCCTTTGCCTTCTGTCGGTTGGCAACGGAAAAGCGTGGATTGTCCTTGCGTTGATCGTCCCCGGAAAACACACGTTCCGGCCCGATCATGCCTGACAGAAGACCAAGCGCGAGTGAGGAATAGCTCAACGTCGATACGTTGTTTGCAGTGGTAAGCGGCAGCAAGTCTTGCTCGATCTCCCGATCGATCATGCTGAACCGCTCCTGGATCGCATCGAGCGCGCCAGTCTGGATATATTGTTCCAGTTCCGGTCGGTTGAGGTTGCTGGCACCAACAGCCCGGATTTTACCAGCCTGTTTCAGTTCCTCAAGCGCCGCTACAGTCTCTTCGATTGGCGTCGTCGGGTCCTGCCAATGGGTGATGTAAAGATCGATATAATCAGTACCGAGACGACGCAGGCTTTCTTCTACCTCGTGGATGATCGCATCCCGCCCCAGATAGCGATGAACTGGGTTTCCATCCTGATCGAAGAAGTGCTGCCCTTTCTGGGTGTGCCAGACGAGGCCGCATTTGGTCGCGATCACCGCCTTGTCACGACGCCCGGCAATCGCCTTACCGACTATTTCCTCGGAGCGTCCGAGGCCGTAGGCTGGCGCCGTATCAATCAGTGTCACGCCAGCGTCCAGCGATGCCTGGATTGCTGCGATGGATTGGGCTTCATCCGTTCCGCCCCACATCCAGCCGCCTATAGCCCATGTACCGAGACCGACTGCGGACGCCCTGACGCCGGAACGCCCGATTTCGCGGATCAACTGTTCGCCGCTCATGCGGAATATCCTTCTTGGGATGCAAGTTCGAGAATGCGGGCGCCAGTCGCTTCGTCGGTGACAAGCGTATCGAGATGATTGCCGCGGAGAACACTCAGGATAGACTCGGCCTTGTTCAATCCGCTTGCTACACCGATCTTCGTCGGGATATGCGCAAACTCATCCAGCGTTAGCGAGACCAGCGCACGGTTGAGGCTATAGTCGCAAATCCGTCCCTCCACATCGAGCAGATGGGCGAGAAGTTCCGCACTGGCACCGGAATGTTCGATAGCAGTGCGATCTCCGCTCGAAGAAGGGTGCAGGTCGTAATAGGTCGAATCCGTGCTGACGATGGACCCGATGCCGACAACTGCAATTTTGGCTTCCCGTGCCCGCTGGAATACTTCCGCTACGGAGCGCATGTTCATCAGCATCGCACGTTGTCCGGCGTCATCTGCAAACAAAGGCGCATGTATCTGATATGAGTGTCCGCCGAGCTTTTCGGCCATCAACGTCGAGACGTGATTGACATCGGTATAGTGCTTTCCCTGCACACAACCCGTCGCCGGAATGACCTCTACATTGAAGTTGCGCGGTGCCTGAATGCCTGCGACAACGGCGCTGACACCTTTGCCGCCGGTGATGCAGATTGTGTCGCCATCGGCGATTTCTTCAAGAAGCAGGCGGGCAGCGGCTTCCCCCACCGCCAGCAAAGCCGTTTGCGGGTTGTCGGATGCGGTCGGCACAACGATGGCGCGGCTAATGCCACCAAGCGCCAGCAATCGTTCTTCCAGATCGATAAGAGGCTCGACCGGCGACTTGATCTTGATTTCTACAAGGCCAAGCTGGCGGCCGCGTTTGATGAGCCGGTTTACAGTTGCGTGAGAAATCCCGAGCTGGTCCGCAATCTGCGCCTGTGTCAGCCCTTCCAGAAAATGCAGGACGAGCGCCTGATGCATCTGGCGGGCAATGACGATTTCCTCACGCGGCGCTATTGTTCTCGGTTTCAGTTTGGCAACGGACATATCAGGACGCCTTCCTCTTGTGCAGGAAATGGTCGATGGAAACGGCGGCAAGAAGAATGCAGCCCTTGATCATGTCCTGCCAGTACACCGAAACATTGAGAAGGATCAGCGAGGATGTGACCAGCGAAAGCAGAGCCATGCCGAGAATAGCGCCAAGGATAGTACCTGAACCACCGCTGAGCGATGCACCGCCGATGACTGCCGCAGCGATAATATTCAGCTCCATGCCAACACCAAAAGTAGGCGTAGCAGCACCGAAGCGGGACATATAAATGACGCCTGCAACACCGGCGAGCGTCGAGCACAACACCGTAACCCAGAATTTGACCTGGTTCGTCTTTATGCCTGAATAGAGCGCCGCTTTCTCATTGCTGCCGGTATAGAACACCTTGCGAAAGGCCGTGGCACGACGGAGCAGGAAGTCGAACAGAATGACGACGGCGACGAAAATCAAAATGACATAGGGGATGCCATAGAATGTGCCCTGCCCCACCGCTTTAAAGCTTGGCGGCAGCGTGAAAAGCGACAGCGGCGTTCCTTTGGTGATGATAAGGCAAAGACCGCGCACAATTACCATGGCTGCCAGCGACGTGATGAAATGGTTGAGGCCAACGACGGTTACAAAGAAACCCATAATACCGCCGATGGCTGCGCTCGTCGCGATACCGACAAGCGAAGCCGTCCATGGATCGAGCCCGGCCAGAAAGAGTGCGCCGGAAAGGACCATGGAAAAACAGACCACCGAGCCGACCGAAAGGTCGATGCCCCCGACAATCAACAGGATCGTCATCCCCACCACGACGATGCCTTCCACCGAGAAGCTCATCAACATCGCACGAAAATTGCCGAGCGTCAGAAAATGCGGCGACGCAAAACTCATCACCACGGCCAATGCCAGAATGATCGCAATCAAACCGGCTTCACGCATGGTTCCTATGCGCCTTATCGACGATTTTTTTGGCGCAGCCGCTGCCATTGTGTCGATTGCCATTTCACCCTCTCCCATTTTCTTTTCATGCGGCATGATGCGATGCCCGTTCCGCGCCAACACCTGAAGCAAGAAGGATCACTGCCTCTTCCGACATGGCATCCGCTGAAAGCTCTCCCGCAATGCGCCCCTCCCGGACCACCAGCACGCGGTCTGAAAGACCAAGCAGTTCCGGCATTTCCGATGAGATGACGATGATGCCGATACCGGCGCGCGCAAGCTCCCGCAGCAGGCGATGAATTTCCGCCTTCGCGCCAACATCGATGCCCCGTGTCGGTTCATCCATCAAAATGACTTTAGGCTTCACGGCCAGTTGCTTGGCGATTGCCACTTTCTGCTGATTGCCGCCTGAAAGTGATTTCACCGGCGCCTCGATGCCACCCATGCGCACGGAGAGCCGTTTCGCGAAGTCCTCCGCAAGTGCGGCCTCGGCTCGACCGTTCAGAAGTCCGGCGGCATTGGTCAGCGATTTCAGGTCCAGCACGGAAATATTCCGCGCGATGGACATCTCCAGGAATACGCCAGAACCTTTGCGGTCTTCTGAAAGATAAACAATGCCGGCCTTGGCGGCATCGGAATATGAATTGATCTTCTGGGTCTTGCCATGGAGGCGAACTGTTCCTGCGGTACGTGGGCGAAGGCCGCAGATACCTTCGGCAATCTCCGTTCGCCCCGATCCGATGAGGCCACCGACACCAAGAATTTCACCTTTATGCAGAGAGAAGCTTACATCTGTGAAACGCAACCCATCGCCAATATCACCAACTTCAAGAATGACTTCACCCGGCGCCTCCTGCGATCCAAGCTTATCGGGATAGAGCTGCGTGATCTCGCGACCCACCATCCGACGCACCACATCGTCGGGTTTCACATCTGCAATGCGATCGGTGCATACATAACGACCATCGCGGAAAACCGTCACCCGGTCGCAGAGGTTGAAAATCTCGGCCATGCGGTGACTGATATAGATGATGGAAATACCGTTTGCCTTGAGATCACGGATGATCGAAAAGAGCTGCTGTGCCTCCGTTTCGGTGAGCGCAGCCGTCGGTTCATCCAGAATCAACACACGGCAATCGAGTGTCAGCGCTTTGGCGATCTCCACGAGCTGCTGGCTGGAAATCGGCAAGTTGGCGACCTTTTGCCGAACATCGATAGCCGCCAAGCGGTTCATCACGATCTGTGCATCACGTTCCAGCGCGCGGTAATTCATGAAAGGCGAACGACGACGATTGGTCGTCGCCATAAACATGTTTTCAGCGACTGTGGCATCCGGGCAAAGCGCTATTTCCTGATGCACCAGACCGATACCGAGCGATTGCGCCACGGCGGGAGAAGCAATGTGAACCATCTTCCCGTCGATGCGTATTTCTCCCTCGGTCGGCTGCAAAACGCCAGCGATGATGCTCATCAGCGTCGATTTACCAGCACCGTTCTCGCCACAGAGCGCATGGACCTCACCACGTTCAAGCGTGAAATCCACTTGCGTCAGCGCCTTCACCGCTCCGAAATGCTTGGTTACCCCGTGGATGGTCAGCACCGGTTCAGCCATCTTTTTCCTCCCTCTTCATTCCAACCATCCGCACCACAGGGCGCGGATGGCTTCTTGAACGGAGCCTATTCCTCAATGCCCTTAGTACCGCGACGCTTCAGATATTTGTCCCAATAGAAGTCGTCCGCGTTTTCTGCGGTCACAATCGAGAGGCCATTATCGACAACGGGAATGCTCATCGGGTTGAAGCCGGAACGCTTGGCGTCATTCATCGGGTCGATCAGTTCCGGATGCTTGGCAAGCCACAGCAGCATGAAGCCCATATAGCCCTGCATGCCCTGGTTCGGATTGATCGAACCGAAGACTTCACCAGCCTTGATCATGTCGAGGATGTTGGCGTTGACGTCGGCACACATGACGAGAACCTTGCCACCAGCTTCTTTGTTCGCCTGCGCAGCCCCAATTGCGGAGTTGGCCTCCGGCATGAAAACCGCACCGAGGTTCGGATTGGCCTGAATGAGGCTCGACAGCCCCTGATACGCTTTCGTCGGGTCCTGATTGGAAGCAGCACGACCAACCAGCTTCATGTCAGGCCACTTCTCTTCCATGCGGGCGATGAAAGCCGCAATGCGCTTGTCGTGATTATCCTGCCCCGGATTTTCAAGAACAGCATACTCGCCCTTGCCACCCATTTTCTGGGCGATGGCATCAGCCGCATAGGTGCCTTCGCGGGTGTTGTCGGAAGTGATGAAGGACACGCGCTTCGACAGCGGAGAATCTGCTGCGAATGTGACGACCGCCGTACCCTGATCGATCGCCCGGTTGATGGGTTCGATGAACGGGTCAGAGTTCATCGGATGAACAAGAATACCAGCTGGATTCTGCGCCAACGCCTGATCGAACGTGGCGATCTGCTTGTTCACGTCATATTCCGGTGTGCCAGTATATTCCGTCTCGCAGCCGAACTGCTGGCCAGCCTGCTTGAACATTTCATAGACGGGAAACCAGTATTCAACGCCAGAAACCATGACGTTCATCACATATTTTTCGCCCGGTTTACAGCGGAACGGATTCTCGGTCTCGGCTGCCGTTGCGGAACCGGCCAGAAGCGTTACCGCAAGAACCGCCATTGCGGTCGTGCTCAGAAAATTGCGCAAGTGTCCTCCTCGAGGCCGAAGCCCCTCCCAAACGCGCGGAAAGCGTCCCAAAAACGCCGTTGATCTTTATGAAGACCGGCCCTCCTCCTCGAAGACCAGTATTGATAGCTAATCGCAAAGAAACGCGACTGTCAATATAATTCAGTATATGAAATATATTTCATACCATTTGTTCATTTCGCTTATAGTCAAGCTGGATCGGTGGCGAAGCGCATAACTGGTCGATGAAATTTTTGACACTGCCCGCGTATTCCCTACTTCTGAAAATGGCGACCACTTCCGACATGATCGGCTTTCCGATTATTGGAAGGAAAACCGTATTGGGCATGTGCACGACGTTTCTCACCACGCCCGGTATGACCGATATACCGGCACCCAGCGATACCTGTGTCAGAACAGCAAGAAGACCGCCCGGCTTTGCAATGATCCTCGGAGTGAAGCCTCCTCGTTTCGCGACCTCATATGTGCCCGCCTCCTGTTCCGGCAGAATAAACCGGCTTTCCGCAAGAAGAGCATGCTGATCCTCCAACTCAGCAACCGCAAGCCGATGGCCAGAGGGCAGCGCCAGACAAAAATAGTCTTGTAGCAAAACATGAGCGCTGAGTGACGGTGGGAGCGTCATCGGCATACGGACGAAGCCAATGTCGAGATGCCCGTCCTCAATGAGCTTCGGTAGATCCTCCATCGGAAATTCGCGCGAATGAAGCTCCACTTGAGGCCAATCATGCGAGAAACGGCTGATTTGCTTCTGCAAGGCCCCGGCATAAGCCGCCGAGCCGACATAGCCGATTTCGATCCGCCCGATCTCCCCTCGTCCAGCTCTGCGGCCGACACTTTCCGCCTTATCGAATTGATCCAACACCAATCTCGCTTCCTTCAGAAACACCTCACCCGCGGGAGTGATTGTGACTGAGCGTTTGGTTCTGAAGAAAAGTTTCGTACCGAGCCGCCGCTCGATTTCCTGTATCTGAACCGTGAGCGTCGGAGCCGCAATGTTCAACCGTTCTGCCGCTCTTGAAAAATGAAGCTCCTCGGCGAGTGTCAAAAAATAACGAAGATGCCTGAGTTCCATGAGTGGCTCCAATAATTAGGTAAAAACTAATATTATCTCAAAATGCCACGAATGAAAGAAATTCAAACATCCTGTTTATTGGCACCTCAAACGTAATGAAGGAAGTCCAATGTCCGCCCGTTCTGTCACAATCCTCGCCTCGTTGACCGCAACGATGACCCTCGCCGCAGCCTTCCCGGCATTGGCAATCGAATTGCCGACAAAGCCTTATCTTACTCTTGAAGCTGCCCGCTCCGTCGTAGCTGCTGCCGAAAAAGAAGCGACAGCGAACGGCTGGCCCTGCGTGATCTCAGTCGTCGATGCAGAAGGTCTGCAGATCCTCACGATACGCATGGACAACGCGTCAGTACCTGCTGGAGTCGAGCTAGCGCCCGGCAAAGCTCGCACAGCCGCGCTTTTCCGTCGGGAAAGCGGCGCTCTCGAGGATGCTATCAACGGGGCTCGCCCTGCCGCTATCACGGCGCGAGGTTTCGTACTCATGCGCGGAGGAGTTCCAATCACGGTGAATGGTACAATTGTTGGCGCCATTGGCGTATCAGCCGACACACCCGATCATGACCAGCAGATTGCGAAAGCTGGTGCAGCAGCATTGACAACCAAATGACAACTGTTCTCGCATCCGCGCCGCGCGTTACCAATTCAACTTTCATTTTGCTGACAGCCTCGACCGGTTGCGCAATGACCGTGCTGGACACAAATGTCGTCGCGATGGTCCTACCGACCATTGCACGGGAATTTTCGGCAAGTTTTGCTGACGTAGAGTGGGTCATCAGCACTTATGTCCTTTGCTTCGCGTCGCTGCTCTTGCCGGCTGGCGCTCTAGCCGACCGGTTCGGACGTCGCACTGTTTTTCTGATTGGAATTGGTGCGTTCGCATTCTCATCCTGGCTTTGCGGTGTAGCAGATTCAGCCGCTTCACTTTACCTTGCTCGCGCGTTGCAAGGCGCCAGTGCCGCCTTCCAGCTCGCACCTGCGCTCGCAATCATTGGCCATACGTTCCATCGCGATGAGGAACGTAACCGTGCATGGTCAATCTGGGGCGGCATCATGGGCCTGACCATGGTGCTGTCACCGATTATCGGAGGCCTTATCGCCCATAGTCTCGGCTGGCGTTGGGCATTCTACATAAACATACCTACCGGCATTGTGTTGGCACTGGCTACGCTGCGTTCCATCACCGATTCAAAAGATGAAAATGCGCGGCGCGTTGATCCAATCGGCATCGTTGCATTTGCGAGTACAATGTTCGGCCTCACATGGGGACTTATCAACGGACAGGCACATGGCTGGACCTCTTCAACCGCGATTGCAGGATTTGTCGGCGGCTTAGCCGGCCTCGCTATTTTCTTGGCTGCGGAGAATATCCAGCAGCGCCCGATGCTCGATCTCAGCCTGTTCCGCAATCCTCGTTTCATCGGTGGTGTTTGGGCTATGTTTGCTTATGCCGCCTGTGCACAGGTGATGGCATCCATGCTGCCGCTATTCCTTCAAAACGGCTTCGGTCAGCCGCCATTGCAAGCTGGTTTTGCCATGCTTCCATTTGCAAGCGCGATGCTGATCTTCCCCAATGTCGGGCGTTTTCTCGGAAAGAGAATGTCGTCACGGGAAATTCTGTCCTTTGGACTCATGATCGTGGGTATCGGTAGTCTTGTGACAAGCTTCGGCGCACATTCCGGCGCCTGGTCTATCGTTATGTGCGGTATGTTTCTGATTGGGAGCGGTGGCGGCTTGCTGAATGGTGAAACCCAAAAAGCGATCATGAGTACCGTTGCACGCGACCGTGCCGGGATGGCATCGGGCATCAGCACAACCGCCCGATTTACCGGCATTCTGCTCGGCTTCGCGGTCCTGAGCGGAGTGCTTGCAAGTGCTGTCCGGACTCACTTAATGCAGGCGGGCTGCAACGATCCGACATGCCGTGAAAATTTTGCTGACGCGATAGTCGCGGGCGACTTGCCCAACGCACTTGGTATGGTCGCACCTTCAGCGAGGATCGCCGCAACCGAACTTGCCATGCGAGGTTATTCTGCCGGCTTCTCGGTTGCAATTCTGGTTTCTGCAATCGTGGCCATCGCCTCCTCGCTTTTGGTCTACTGCCTGATGAAACGACAATAGCTTTCAGGCGAGAAGCTCTATTCTTTCTTGTATAGCGTGCGCGACCGCTCAAGATGTCGGAGCATGGCAGCCTCGGCGCGGTCCGCATCCTTAGCCGACAAGCAATCCAATATTTCCTCGTGCTCAACAAGGGTATATTTCTCTTTGCCGGTCCAGATAAGCATATGGGTGTGATACTCTTTCAGCCAAGCCAGCATAGCTTCGCTTACTGCGACCAATATTGGATTGCCAGCAATTCTAGCTATCCGGACATGAAACTCCATATCGGCAGCGATGAATGCTTCTGCATCACCGAGCGATTTCCGCTGCCGTTCGATGATCTCCCGCAGCTCGGCGATATCATCTTCCGTTGTCTTCTGTGCAATCTCGCGAACAATACCACGTTCGAAGAAAATTCGCGCGCTCTTCAAATCTTCCAGCGTGTCCATTGATTGCGCAATCATGATCTTCGCAGTCGGATCCACCTGCTGAAAGATCGACTTTGCCGTCAACTTCAAAACCTTGGCGCGCTCACCATGCGAAATGCTGACCAGCCCCATCTTGGCAAGTGACTGCATCGCCTCGCGGATCGCGGGCCGCCCAACGCCAAATCGCTCCATCAGAACGCGCTCGGACGGCATCTCGTCGCCCGGCGTCAATTCACCGGAAGTAATCATGTTTTCGAGCCGGTCGAAAACTTCGTCGGATAGTTTGCGGCGAATGATGGGTTCAATTGCTTGGGTCATGCGTCTCACTGCTCATGAGCTTTTCTCCCTTATGCATCTTCAAATGCTCTGAGGAAAGCCGTTACCCACACTCTCGCGACCGGTTAACAATTTTCCGCTTGCAGATATTGGAATACTCATTATACCAGTTTGCACTCAAACACCATGCGCTTATTGCAGGCGCAACGAAAACCGTGAGTGACGACAATTCCGATGAACATCTGCTTGACCTATCGCATTGAGACAACCGGCGGCATCGAACAGATGGCGGCCAAGATCGCGAGCGATCAGTCGACCGGCACTTTCGTCGCCGTTCCGGGTGAGACGGAAGAACTGAAGGCGCGGGTTGCAGCACGTGTGCTCGAGATTCGCCCGCTTGAAGACGCAATGGTGCCTGCATGGCCGGAGCTTGAGCCCGGACACAGCCCGATCAGGCGCGCCGATGTCGATATTGCTTTTCCGCTCGATGCAATCGGTACCGATCTTGCAGCACTGATGACGATTGCCGTTGGCGGCGTCTATTCGATCAAGGGCATGACAGGCATCCGCGTTGTCGACATGAAGCTGCCGGAAGCCTTCAAAAACGCGCATCCCGGCCCACAGTTCGGCATTGCCGGAAGCCGTCGTCTGACAGGCGTTGAAAAGCGTCCGATCATCGGCACCATCGTCAAGCCCGCGCTCGGGCTGCGTCCACATGAGACGGCAGAACTCGTCGGTGAACTCATTGAGTCAGGCGTCGATTTCATCAAGGACGATGAAAAACTGATGAGCCCGGCCTACTCGCCGCTTAAAGAGCGCATCGCCGCGATCATGCCGCGTATTCTCGATCACGAACAGAAGACCGGCAAGAAGGTCATGTATGCCTTCGGCATCTCCCATGCTGATCCTGACGAGATGATGCGCAATCATGACATGGTGCTCGAGGCTGGCGGCAATTGCGCTGTGGTCAACATCAACTCGGTCGGCTTTGGCGGCATGAGCTTCCTGCGCAAGCGCTCGGGCCTCGTGCTTCATGCCCATCGCAATGGCTGGGATATTCTGACCCGCAATCCGGGCGCTGGTATGGATTTCCGCGTCTATCAGCAGTTCTGGCGTCTGCTCGGTGTCGATCAGTTCCAGATCAACGGTATTCGCGTGAAGTATTGGGAGCCGGACGAAAGTTTCGTCAATTCGTTCAAGGCCGTCAGCACGCCCCTGTTTGATCCGTCCGATTGTCCGCTTCCTGTAGCCGGTTCCGGGCAATGGGGTGGACAGGCACCTGAAACCTATGAGCGCACGGGCCGCACGACGGACCTGCTTTATCTGTGCGGCGGCGGCATTGTCAGCCATCCGGGTGGCCCGGCTGCCGGTGTTCGCGCCGTACAGCAGGCATGGGAAGCAGCAGTTGCGGGTATTCCGCTTGAAACTTACGCCGCAGATCACCCCGAACTTGCAGCTTCGCTCGCGAAATTCGGGAAAGGTGACGAGTAATGTCACAGGCTTCCAACGAATCGCTGCTGTCTTATTACGGCGATGATCTGACCGGCTCGACCGATGTTATGGAAGCCATGGCATCCAATGGCGTCGACACTGTGCTGTTCATGAATGTGCCGGATGAAGAGCTTCTTTCACGCTTTTCGCACTGCAAGGCTATCGGTCTTGCTGGAACCAGCCGCAGCGAAACGCCGGAATGGATGCAGGAAAATCTCACGCCAGCGTTCAAGTGGCTCAAAAGCCTGAATGCTGCGATTGCGCATTACAAGGTCTGCTCGACATTCGATTCCGCACCTCATGTAGGCAATATTGGCAAGGCCGTCGAAATCGGCAAAGCAATCTTCGATCAGGCCTATGTGCCGTTGATTGTCGGTGCGCCGCAGCTCAAGCGTTACACATCTTTCGGCAATCTCTTTGCCGCCTATCAGGGCGAAACCCATCGTATCGACCGTCATCCCGTCATGAGCCGCCATCCGGTCACGCCCATGCATGAAGCAGACCTGCGCGTGCATCTGGCAAAGCAGACCGCACTGAAAACGGTGCTTGCTGATCTCGTAGCGCTTTCAGCCGCAGATGCAAATGATCGCATAAACGCAATTGTCAAAGATGCTGACGGCATGTTGTTGCTTGACGTCGACAGCCACGAAAGCCAGTTGCAGGCAGGCGAGCAGCTCTGGCGTTTGCGTTCCCGCGACGGCTGGTTTGTTGCTGGTTCGTCGGGTGTTGAATATGCGCTTCTGGCCGCATGGGCCAAGGCCGGACTGATCGGTGCAAAAAAAGAGTTTCCGCTTCCGGGCAAAGCCGACCGCATTGCGGTCGTTTCAGGAAGCGTCTCACCGACGACAGAACGTCAAATTTGTCACGCGACGGCATCAGGCTTTACCGGCATTGATCTCAACCCACTCGATCTGCTGGGTGAGAATGGCAATCAGGCAATCGAAGCTGCCATTGCTGACGGCCAGAAGGCGCTCCAGCAGGGCAACAGCGTTATCCTCAACACCGCCCTTGGTCCATCGGCTGACCGAGGTACAGAAATCGACAAGATTGCAGGCAGCCGCCACAAGCTGGCCCGCAGCCTCGGCCTCATCCTCCGCAGCCTTGTCGAGCGCGAAAGGCTTACCCGCGCAGTCATTGCAGGCGGCGACACTTCGAGCCACGCATTGCGTGAATTGCATGTCGATGCACTCACCACGCTTTTGCCACTTCCACAAACACCGGGGTCGCCGCTTTGCACGGCGCACGGCGCTCACGCCGCCACCAACGGCCTCCAGATTGCCCTCAAGGGCGGTCAGGTCGGTTCTGACGGTTATTTCAGTCAGATTCGCGACGGCCTGACCGCTTGAATCTGGAATACTCATTGACTGGTTATACCAGTTACGCTACCAAAAGTCTGGGAAGGAACTACAATCATGACAGCTATCGCTTTGTTCGGAGCGGGCGGCAAGATGGGCTACCGTCTGGCCAAGAACCTCAAAGGTTCGCGCTTTGACGTCCGTCACATCGAAGTCAGCGACGCAGGCAAGGCACGCCTGAAGAACGACCTCGGCATAGATACCATCGATGTTGATGCGGGTCTTGAAGGCGCGGAAGTCGTCATTCTGGCTGTGCCGGATACCATCATCGGTAAGGTCGCAGCAGGCATCGTAGACAAGCTGAAGCCGGGCACGATGGTTGTTGCGCTCGACGCAGCTGCACCATTTGCCGGTCATCTGCCAGAGCGCGCAGATCTCACCTATTTCGTGACCCATCCTTGCCATCCGCCGATCTTCAACGACGAAACGGATATGCAGGCAAAGAAGGACCACTTCGGCGGTCTGTTTGCAAAGCAGCACATCGTTTCGGCTCTGATGCAGGGACCGGAAGAAGCTTATGCGCTGGGCGAAGAAATCGCCAAGGTCATCTGGGCACCAGTGATGCGCTCGCATCGCGTAACTGTTGAGCAGCTCGCAATTCTCGAGCCGGGCCTCTCGGAAACCGTTGCAGCTTCGCTTCTCGTTGTCATGAAGCAGGCCATGGATGAAACCGTTCGTCGCGGCGTTCCTGAAGAAGCAGCGCGCGACTTCCTGCTCGGCCACATGAATGTTCTCGGCGCCGTCATCTTTGGCGAAGTCCAGGGCGTATTCTCCGATGCCTGCAACAAGGCAATCGAATTCGGCATTCCTGCGCTGATGCGCGACGACTGGAAGAACGTTTTCGAACCGGAAGAAATCGCAGAAAGCATCCGTCGCATTACGTGACGTTATCCGGGAGGGCGCAATGCGCCTTCCCCTTTTTACCGCCTCTTGGGAAACGGGGCTTGATTTGGGAGGAAAATATGAAGTTTACACGCAGGACAATTGCGCGCGGTTTTGCGATTGCAGCCGTCTCGGCAACATTGGCAGGCGGTGTTGTCATGCCAGCATGGGCCGCTGATCTGATCGCAATCATCACACCATCGCACGACAATCCATTCTACAAAGCTGAAGCCGTGGGTGCTGAAGCCAAAGCCAAGGAACTTGGCTACGAAACACTGATCCTTCAGCATGACGACGATCCAACCAAGCAGTCACAGCTTGTCGATACGGCAATCGGTCGTGGCGCAAAGGCAATCATTCTCGACAATGCTGGCTCGGAAGCATCGATTGCCGCCGTTCAGAAGGCCAAGGATGCCAAAGTCCCTTCATTCCTGATCGACCGTGAAATCAATGCCTCAGGCGTTGCAGTGTCGCAGATTGTTTCCAACAACTATCAGGGCGCGCAGCTCGGTGCGGAAGAATTCGTCAAGCTGATGGGCGAAGTAGGCAATTATGTCGAGCTTCTCGGTCGCGAATCCGACCTCAATGCTGGCACCCGCTCCAAGGGCTATCACGACGTCATCGATGAATATCCAGACATGAAGATGGTTGCGCAGCAGTCGGCCAACTGGAGCCAGACCGAAGCCTTCACAAAGATGCAGAGCATTTTGCAGGCAAATCCCGACATTAAGGGTGTGATTTCCGGCAACGACACCATGGCCATGGGTGCCTGGGCAGCGCTTGAAGCTGCAGGCCGCAAGGACGTCATCGTTGTCGGCTTCGACGGCTCCAACGATGTCCGCGACTCCATCAAGGCCGGTGGCATCAAGGCAACGGTTCTTCAGCCAGCCTATGCTCAGGCACAGATGGCTGTCGTTCAGGCTGACGAATTCATCAAGACCGGTAAGGGCCCTGCTGAAGAAAAGCAGCTGATGGACTGCGTCCTCATCAATCCTGACAACGCAGACAAGCTCGAAACTTTCGCTTTGAAGGACTAACTCCCAAGGCTTGCGACATCGGGAGCGCCGACAAATGTTAGCGCTCCCGAAATGCTCCTAATACCGAGGATAAATTCATGTCAGTGCTGAAGTCAGCTTCCATTATCCTGCTGGCCTGCGGTGTCGCGCTTTCGGGCTGCAAAATCATCAAGACTCCGACAGCAGAAGAAGCCGCAGAAGCACGCGGCGATAATTTCAATCCCGATCGTTCGGTTGCCGACATTTGGGACTCAAAAGTTAAGCCGTTTTTTACCGAGAAAACCGCAACGCTTGATGAAGTGATGCAGGCAGCAAACACAGATGCGGATGCAGCCGGAGCGAAATACGGTCATCGCGAAAAGCAGGGCAATGCCCCCTGGACCTTTGCAGCCAGGCTTGAAGGCGCAGTGGTCGCCGCTGAAACAAAGTCACGTGCCGCCTATGTCGATGTCGACAGCAATGGCGATGGCAAGGCCGATGCACGCGTGCAGATCGGGCCGACCGTTCGCGGCAGCGCAATCCGTGACAGCCTGTCCTTTGTGAACTTCAACGAGTTTCGCAATCAGATCGACTGGGCGCAATTTGGCAAGGCTTTCAACACCCGCATCAACGATGACGTATTGTCCAAGCTGCCACGCGAAGAACTCATTGGCATGAAGGTGAAGGCCGAAGGTGCTTTCCCGTTGCCATCGAAGGGCCAGCTTCCTCTTGTGACGCCTGTTTCCATCTCTCTGGAGAAGTAAGCCATGGAGACGGAATTAAACGAGAAAAACGATATCGTCCTCAAGCTTGAGGATGTTTCGAAGGTCTATTCAGGCATTGTCGCGGTAAAGCGCGCCAATCTTGAATTGCGCCGTGGTTCGGTCAATGTGCTTGTCGGCGAAAACGGTGCGGGTAAATCCACGCTGATGAAAATCATCGCAGGCGTTGAGCGTCCGACCATGGGGAAGATTATTCTCGATGGCGAGGAAGTGTCATTCGACAGCCCTGCCGACGCGCAGAAGCGCGGCATTGCGATGATCTTTCAGGAACTGAACCTGTTTTCAAACATGACGGTGGCCGAGAATATCTTTGCCACACGCGAGATCACACGCGGTTTGCGTGGCATTGATCACAAGGCGCAGGTCGTCAAGGCCAATGAATATCTCGACCGCCTTGACGCAGGCATCAGTGCAACTACGCTCGTCGCCGATCTGCCAATCGGTCAGCAGCAGCTTGTCGAAATCGCCAAGGCTATTTCGCTCGATGCACGCATCGTCATCATGGATGAACCGACATCGGCCCTTTCTGCAGCCGAAGTCGATATTCTGTTCAAGGTGATTGCCGAGTTGAAAAGCCAGGGCGTTGCAATCGTCTATATTTCGCATCGTCTTGAAGAACTGATGCGGATTGGCGATTACATCACGGTTCTGCGCGACGGAAAAATCACCGGCCAGGAAGAGATCAAAAATATCGATACGCAATGGATTGTGCGTTCGATGATCGGCTCCGATGCCAAGGACTTCGCCAAGCCTGTGACCCACAAGATCGGTGCAGAACGGTTTCGCGCTGAAAACATCACCCTGCCGCGTGCGACTGGCGGGCTTGCAGTTGATGACGTCTCCCTGACCGTGCGCGCAGGCGAAGTTCTGGGCATTTACGGCCTTATGGGCGCGGGACGTTCCGAGTTTTTCGAGTGTGTGATGGGCCAGCATGGACACTCCACCGGCCATATCTATATCGATGGCAGGCAAGTGAAGGAACGCGATACGACCCGTCGCATCCGGCGCGGCCTTGCCCTCATACCGGAAGATCGTCAGCGCGAAGGTCTGGTACAGATTTTGTCGATTGCCAGCAATTTGACACTGGCAAGTCTTGATCGTTTGGCGCGCTTCTTCCACATCACGCCAAAGCGTGAAAAGCAGGCCATTCAACAGGCGATCAAAGACCTTTCGATCAAGGCACCAAACCCCGAATTCGAAGTCACTTCGATGTCAGGTGGCAATCAGCAAAAGGTCGTCATCGGCAAGGCGCTGATGACCAATCCAAAAGTTCTTCTGATGGATGAGCCATCGCGCGGCATCGATGTCGGTGCCAAGGCCGATGTCTTCCGCACCATGCGCAGACTTGCTGCCGAAGGTCTTTCCATTCTTTTTTCAACCTCTGATCTGGAGGAAGTCATGGCGCTCTCCGATCGCATCGCGGTGCTCAGCAATGGGAAACTGGTCGCCATATTCGACCGCGACAAAGCGACGGAAGCCGACATTGTTGCCGCTTCGGCCAAAGGCCACGGGCACACACATGACAACGATCACAACAAACAAACAAGGGAACGCGCGTCATGACAGCCAACACGACGACGGCCGCCACTGACTCAACCTTTAACAGCGGCTCGGCCCTGTTGACGCTGATGAAACTGAGAACCTTCATCGCGCTTTTTGCGGTGTTCATCTTCTTCTCGTTCGCGGCACCGAACTTCCTTTCAGCCGCCAACCTGATCCTGATGTCAAAGCACGTTGCGCTTAACGCTTTTCTTGCAATGGGCATGACCTTCGTCATTATCACAGGCGGCATCGACCTTTCCGTCGGCTCCATTGTCGGGCTTTGCGGCATGGTTGCCGGTGGCCTTCTGATCTACGGCATCGATCTTGGCATCGGCTATACGATCTATTTCAACATCATCGAAATCTCGCTGATCACATTGGCCGTTGGTGTCGCAGTCGGCTTCATAAACGGGCTATTGATAACCAAACTGAATGTTGCGCCCTTCATCGCGACACTCGGCACGCTTTATGTGGCGCGCGGTCTGGCTCTTCTGTCCTCGGACGGCCAAACCTTCCCGAACCTCGTGGGCCGTGAAGACCTGGGCACAACCGGCTTCGCATTTCTCGGATCGGGCAGCATTCTCGGTCTTCCGGTATCGATCTGGATTCTGATCGTCGTTGCATTGGCCGCAGCCTATATCGCGCGATACACACCGCTTGGTCGCCAGATTTTCGCAGTCGGCGGCAATGAGCGTGCGGCACGCATGTCGGGTATCCGCGTCGACCGCGTAAAGATGTTCGTTTACATGTTTTCGGGCTTCTGTGCCGCAATTGCCGGGCTTATCATCTCGTCTGAACTGATGTCTTCGCATCCAGCAACCGGCAACTCGTTCGAGCTGAACGCCATCGCAGCAGCCGTTCTCGGCGGCACTTCGATGTCAGGCGGACGCGGCACCATTGGCGGTACAATCATCGGGGCATTCGTCATCGGTATTCTCTCCGACGGTCTGGTTATGATGGGCGTATCGTCCTTCTGGCAGATGGTCATCAAGGGCCTTGTCATCATCATTGCCGTGGTGGTTGATCAGGCACAGCGCCGCCTCCAGCAGCGCGTTACACTTATGCAAATGGCAAAAGCAGGATAAAGGCTCAGTAAATGGCGGAATTGAATGGCGCTCTGATCGGCTGCGGTTTCTTCGCAATCAACCAGATGCACGCATGGAATGACGTTTCAGGTGCCAAAATCGTGGCAATCTGCGACCGCGATCCTGAGCGGTTGAAGATTGTCGGCGACCAGTTTGACATCGAACGCCACTACACGGATGCGCAAGCGCTGTTTGCAGATGGCGGCATCGACTTTGTCGATATCGCCACCACAGTTTCAAGCCATCGTGCTCTGGTGGAACTTGCTGCTGCCCACAAGGTGCCAGCAATCTGCCAGAAGCCTTTTGCCAAAACGCTTGATGATGCAAAGGCCATGGTGAAGGTCTGCGATGAAGCAGGTATTCCGCTCATGGTCCATGAAAACTTCCGCTGGCAGACGCCTATTCAGGCAGTGCACAAGGCACTCGACAGTGGCGTCATCGGCACGCCGTTCTGGGGACGTTTCTCCTTCCGCTCGGGCTTCGACGTGTTTTCCGGGCAGCCATATCTTGCAGAAGGCGAACGCTTCATCATCGAAGACCTCGGGATCCACACGCTTGATATTGCGCGCTTTATCTTGGGCGACGTTACGAGCCTTGTCGCACGCACCAAGCGTGTGAACCCTAAGATCAAGGGTGAAGATGTTGCAACCATCCTCATGGACCATGAAAATGGTGCTACTTCCATAGTTGACGTAAGCTATGCCACCAAGCTCGAAACCGATCCTTTCCCGGAAACACTCATTGAAATTGATGGCACCGAAGGTTCGATCCGGCTTTATCAGGGTTATCGCCTTGAAGTGATTACGCCGAACGGCACCACGGTTTCCGACGTTTCGCCAAAACTGCTCTCGTGGGCCTCACGTCCATGGCACAATATTCAGGAAAGCGTTTTTGCCATTCAGCAGCATTGGGTGGACAAGCTGGAAACTCGCGAAGAAACCTCGACATCGGGTGCGGATAATCTCAAGACTTTCGCGCTTGTCGAAGCCGCCTATGACAGTGCCGCAAGCGGCAACCGCGTCGACATTACGGCGTTGCTCAAATGAGCAACGTCGATCCTTTCCTGCTCTATGGAACGCGTGAAACCGAAGCTAAGCCGACGCATCTGAAAGCGGGCTTGCTTAGCCTGGATTTGAACGACGGCAATCTTCGCACCATCACTTACGACGGTGTCGAAGTTCTGCGTGCCGTCTCCTATCTGGTGCGGGATCGCGACTGGGGGACCTATAATCCGCAAATCCATGATCTGAACGTCGAGCAAAGCGACAGCGGTTTCATCGTCACCTATCAGGCACGTTGCGAAGGCCCGGATGCGACCAAACTCACCATTGATGTCTGCATTCAGGCAAAGAGTGGCGGTACGCTCACTTTCGACGCCGTAGCGAATACTGCGACAGGCTTTGAAACCAACCGGTGCGGCTTCTGCATCCTGCATCCAATCGTCGGCGTTGCCGGTTCGCCTGTGAGGGTCGAGCATGTCGATGGCACGCTCGATAGAACACAGCTGCCCTATCTGATTGAGCCATGGCAGCCTTTCAAGGATATGCGTGCGATCACCCATGAGGCCATGCCTGGCGTTACGGCCGAATGCCGCATGGAAGGCGATACATTTGAGATGGAAGATCAGCGCAACTGGTCCGATGCATCTTACAAGACCTATGTACGTCCGCTGGCCTTGCCATGGCCTTACCAGATCGAAGCCTCCAAACCTCAGCATCAGCGCATCGTGCTCAACATTTCCGACACACGCAAAGCAGCATTACAAGCGGGCATGAATGCGGAGCCGGTGAGCATTACGCTCGGCAACACAAGTGGCAAATTGCCAAATATCGGCATCATCATCACACCGGAAGAAGCCAAGGCAAGCCTTGCTGCAATTGATCTGTTGCAGGAAATTGACCCGCAGGATTTGTTATTTCAATACGATCCAATGGCAGGTCATAACGGATCAGCTTTTGCTGATTTCGCGACCTTGGCTGCGAAGCATAGCGCGCGCGTTTCGCTCGAAATTGCATTACCTTGCGAGAAATCGCTCATCGAAGAGACGACAGCAATCGCTTCTGACATGAAAGCGGCTGGCTTTAACCCAGATGCGGTCATTGTTTCACCGGCTATAGATCGGCAGTCGACACCACCCGGCAGCGAATGGCCAACCTGCCCCCCGCTCGAAGATGTCTATGCGGCAGCAAGAGCAGCCTTCCCGAATGCGCGGCTTGGTGGCGGAATGCTGAGCTATTTCACCGAGCTTAATCGCAAGTGCGTTCCAGGCGAGCTTGTTGATTTCGTCACCCATTGCACCAATCCGATTGTTCATGCCGCCGATGATCTAAGCGTCATGCAAACACTGGAGGCGCTGCCTTTCATTACCCGTTCGGTGCGAGCAGTCTATGGCGACAAGCCCTATCGCATCGGGCCGTCTACCATCCCCATGCGCCAGAATCCTTATGGCAGCAGAACGATGGAAAACCCGAATGGCAAGCGCATTGCGATGGCCAATCGCGATCCGCGCCATAATGGAAAATTCGCGGAAAGCTTCGCATTGGCCTATGCCATATCGGTGCTGAATGCTGGTCTCGACAGCCTTACACTTTCAGCCCTCACCGGACCTTTCGGACTTACTGCAGGTGAAGGCGAACCAACACTCGCAGGTGGGAAACGTCCACTCTTCACCACGATAAAAACATTGTCCGGACTTGCAGGAAAGGATTGGTGGCAGCTTATTTCGTCGCGGCCTGATCACGTTCTGGCCTTTGCAACAGAGCACGAATTCTGGCTGGTAAACATCACGTCACAGCCTCAGACTGTCAGCATCGCTCAATTCGCCAAGATTACTCTCGATCCCTACGCGGTCCAGAACTTGAAACGCTCATAGTTTTAATCGCGTCGTTGTTGTTTTGATCGGGAGCGGCCAATGCTGAGCTATAAAAATGATATGCCCGCCAGCAAGAACTGACGGGCATAAATCCAAAGGGTTTTCGGCGATTTAAATCACATTTGGTGTGATAGGCGAACCCAAATCATTCCCACTCGATCGTGCCGGGCGGCTTTGAGGTCACGTCATAAACAACACGATTGATGCCGCGTACCTCGTTGATGATGCGAGTTGCCGCATTGCCAAGAAAGTTCATGTCATAATGGTAAAAATCGGCGGTCATGCCGTCCACAGACGTCACGGCGCGCAGTGCGCAGACGAATTCGTAGGTACGGCCATCGCCCATCACGCCCACGGTCTGAACCGGCAACAGAACGGCGAAAGCCTGCCAGATGGCATCATAGAGACCAGCCTTGCGGATTTCATCCAGATAGATCGCGTCGGCTTCGCGCAGAATCTCGAGTTTCTCGCGCGTAATACCGCCCGGGCAGCGGATAGCGAGACCCGGTCCCGGGAACGGATGGCGGCCGATGAAGCTATCCGGCAGGCCGAGTTCCTTGCCGAGCAAGCGTACCTCGTCCTTGAACAGTTCCCGCAGTGGTTCGACGAGCTGCATCTTCATGCGCTCCGGCAGACCACCTACATTGTGGTGCGACTTGATCGTGACAGAAGGACCGCCGGTAAACGAAACGCTTTCGATAACGTCCGGATAGAGCGTGCCCTGCACGAGGAAATCCGCACCGCCGAGCTTCTTTGCTTCTTCCTCGAACACTTCGATGAAGAGACGGCCAATCGTCTTGCGCTTCTTTTCAGGATCGGTTTCGCCTTCCAGCTCACCGATGAAACGATCAGCAGCATCAACGAGAATGAGCGGCAGGTTGTAATGTTCGCGGAACATTTCAACGACTTGGTTAGCTTCGTTTTTACGCATCAGCCCGTGATCAACCAGAATACAGGTCAGCTGATCGCCGATGGCTTCATGCGCCAGGAGTGCTGCAACAGAAGAATCCACACCGCCGGAAAGCGCACAGATCACCTTGCCGCTACCAACCTGCTTCCGGATCGCCTCGACTGCCTGTTCGCGATAGGCGCCCATGGTCCAGCCCGGCTTCACACCGACGATACGATGAACGAAGTTCTGAAGAAGTTTTGCACCGTCCGGTGTATGCACGACTTCCGGGTGGAACTGCACGCCGTAATATTTGCGCTTCTCGTCAGCGATAGCCGCAAAAGGTGCGTTTGGCGAAGTGCCTATAATGGTAAAACCATCGGGCAGCGACGTAACACGGTCACCATGGCTCATCCAGACCTGATGACGGGTGCCCTTGGCCCAGATGCCTTCGAAGAGTGGGCTATCTTCCTGCACATCCAGGAAAGCACGACCGAATTCGCGATCATGGCCACTTTCGACCTTACCACCCAATTGGGCGCACATCGTTTGTTCGCCGTAGCAGATGCCGAGAACGGGAATGCCTTCCTCGAAAACGGCCTGCGGCGCTCGCGGCGCCCCAATATCAGTCGTCGAATGGGGGCTGCCTGAAAGGATAACACCTTTCGGCTTCAGCCGCTTGAAAGCCTCTTCCGCAGACTGGAAAGGGACGATTTCACAATAGACGTTGGCTTCGCGCACGCGACGCGCAATCAGCTGCGTAACCTGGCTGCCAAAGTCGATGATTAGGATTGTGTCGGGATGTGCCGTGGTGCTCATGTGCAGCATCTATTTAAAAAGTGACCGGGATGCAATGCCTATATGGGTTATAGACATCATGCTCAACAAGTGCGTTGGCAAAAATCCACCTATACTGACATACCATTGTCAGGATCCCACAGGAGACCATCCGCGATTGCAGCCTCCAATCGCTCGACAGCATGGGCCAGTTTTTCATCGATAACGTGCAGATACTGCGTCCAGTCCCCGACATGCTGCAACTCGCTTGCACCATCGGAGATACCGCGAAGCCCAAAAAGCGGAATTCCTGCGAGCTGGCATGCGCGCAGACAGGCATAGGTTTCCATATCGACCATATCCGCATCAATCGTCGTATAGGCTTTGCCGGAAACGATATTGGCACCTGTTGAGAGCGAAGCGACAGGGATTTCTGGTACAGAAACCGGGAGCTCGATCACTTTGGGAAGATCGAGAAAAGGCGTTGCGCCTTTTTCAAACCCGAGAGGTGAAGCATCCATATCGCGATAGGATACGGAAGATACCTGAAACACTTCAGCTTGCGGTAATCTGGCTGAGCCTGCTGAGCCAAGCGAGACCACGAGGTCGGGCTTTTCTCCCGCCTGCGCCAGACCTGCAAGAGTATATGCAAGATTGGCAGCCGCCTCGACTGGCCCTACCCCGATCATGACCGGCGTAAAGAGCTTCGCCAAATGACGCCCATATTCGGCATCCACTGCCATGACGTAGAGGAGACGCTTTCCGGCGACAGTTTTAATCATCCCTGCAGGCCTTTTCTGTCCTGCACGACCATCATTGTTCCGGTCATGGTTGCGATCAGGCGCACTTCCGTGTCAGTTACGGCGAATGCCTGTCCATCACTAACCATGATCGTCCGCCCGGGTTTGGTGACCTCTCCACGAAAGAGGAAACGTTCCCCTTTGCCCGGAGCAAGCAGATTCACTTTGAACTCGATGGTCAGTACAGCTGCGTCGGAGGGCATCAGTGTCAGTGCCGCATAGCCACAAGCAGAATCGAGAGCGGCAGAAATCATACCCGCATGGAGAATGCCATGCTGTTGCGTCAGCTCCTCACGAAACGGCATCTCAACTTCAACGATACCGGGCTCACACCGTGTCAGTTCAGCGCCTATCAGTTTCATGGCTGCTTGTCGACCAAAACTTTCCTCGACGCGCTCTTTGAAATCCGGTTCTGCTACACGATGTGCTGACATCGTCCCCCCTTCTTTCCATCTATTATCACGCATTATCCAACGGAAAACCGCTTCGCACTTTTGCTGGAAATGCTTTAGTTTGATCTCTGCAGAAGGCTCACATAAAACCCGTCAGTGCCAGTGGACAATGGCGAGAATACCGCGCCGTGCGACGAGAATACTGGCTTCACATCACCAGCGTCCGCTACAATTGTATCCCACAAAGCCTTTGGCGCAACTTCCGTAAAATCAGCATTCCCTGTGAGAAACTGTGCAACCTGTCTCGTGTTTTCTTCTGCGAACAATGAACAGGTAATGTAGGCCAGAAGTCCGCCCGGTTTCACATAATGCTTGGCAGATTCCAGCACTTCCTTCTGGTCCTGAACGCGCCGCTCAAGCTGCTGGTCGTTCAACCGCCATTTCGCATCCGGGCGGCGGCGCCATGTGCCGGAACCAGTGCACGGTGCATCGGTCAGCACGAGATCCATCTGCCCTGTCAGTGGGTCCAGTGCATCGAGATTTCCATGGACCTGCGTGTTACGCACTCCAGCACGCTGCAGTCGCTCATGCATCGGCGATAATCGGGAGCGTTCAGCATCATAGGCGTGAATTTGGCCGCTATTTTGCATCGCAGCGGCCAAAGCCAATGTCTTTCCACCAGCTCCAGCGCAATAGTCCAGTACCTGCTGGCCGGGTTTGGCACCGGCAAAGAGCGCAGCAAGCTGTGACCCCAAATCCTGGACCTCGAACCAGCCGTCGAGAAAGGCCTGCTCGCCCTGCACATTCGGATGGCGCCCAAGTGCTTCAATCGGCGGGATGCGTAGCGCCTGCGCAAGGAACGGCGCGGGTGCAGCACCAGCCTTTTCAAGTGCTGTGAGCGTTTTTTCCGGCGTCGCCTTCAAACTGTTCACACGAAGATCGACTGGCGGTCGCGTTGCCAGCGCCCTGCCTTCATCCACCCAGCGCGCGCCGAAAAGTTCCTCAAGCGACGATGCACACCATTCGGGCACATCCGCCTGAACATGGGCAGGCGCTTCGGTGACATCCCTGCTTTCCCAAGCAATACGACGCGGCTGCTCCAGCACTTCCGGCGCAAACTTGTCTCCATCGAGAGCAGCGTCGATGGCCGCAATATCCATGCCGCCGTCGGCCAATAATGCGCCAAAAGCCAGAGCGCGTGCGTCATCGGCATCCATTCGCCATGCGATGGATAATTTGCGGCGCAGTGCATCATAGACAATGTTGCCGATCACAGCGCGATCGCCCGCGCCTGCGAAACGATGGGAAGCGCCCCAATCCTTCAACACATCAGAAGCCGGGCGTGTGCCCGCTTCAATCTGATCCAATACCTCGATAGCCGCCTGCAGGCGTCCGCCAAGCCGCATTGTGTCTCCTTCTCAAATGCCTGCTCGGGCATAGCCTTCCTTACAGGGAAAAGGCAATCGGCAAATCAAAACAAAAAAAGCCGGAGCAACGACCTCCGGCTTTCTTTATGTCTTATAAACACGGTTTATTCGGCTGCCGTTGCCTCTTCATTTGTAGCAATCGTGTTGGCTTCATAACCATGTGCATCCTTCAAGGCTTTGCGCACACCAGCCTCATAGTCGGGATGGATCAGCTTGAAGTGGCCGAGCTGACGCTCAACGATGAAGCCCGGAACTCCACCCATTGCCGCCGCAATATTGGAGAACAGACGCTGTTTCTGTCCGTCATCGAACAGATTGAACAAGGCCCGCGGCTGCGAGTAATCGTCATTTCCCACACGATGGTCATAACGGGCGGCATCGCCGGAAATGCGCAACGGCGGCTCCTTGGCCGACGGCTGTTCAACCGGGCCGTTAAACGAATTCGGCTCGTAATAGGCGTCCGGATTGCCGGTCTTGATACCGCCATAGACATTCATCTGACCATCACGGTGATAGTGATGAACCGGGCACTTCGGCTGATTGACCGGAATGCTTTCGTAATGCGTGCCAAGGCGATGACGATGCGCATCCGCATAGGAGAAAATACGCGCCTGCAACATCTTGTCGGGTGAATAGCTGATACCCGGCACGATATTCGACGGCGAGAAAGCCGCATTTTCTATTTCGGTGAAGTAGTTTTCCGGATTACGGTTCAGCTCCATGATACCGATATCGATCGGCGGATAGTCCGCATGCGGCCAGACTTTGGTAAGATCAAACGGATTGTACGGTGTCTTGTCGGCGTCGAGTTCCGGCATAATCTGCACCTGAACCTTCCACTTCGGGAAATTGCCCTTGTCGATGGAAGTGAACAAGTCTTCCTGCGTGGATTCTCGCGTGCGACCAATCACACCTTCGGCTTCAGCATTGGTCCAGTGCTTGTGGCCCTGCATGGTCTTGAAATGGAACTTGACCCAATAGCGTTCACCGGCATCGTTCCAGAACGAATAGGTGTGAGAACCATAACCGTTGATATGACGCACATCGGTCGGCAAACCACGATCAGACATCAGGATCGTCACCTGATGCAGGCTTTCAGGCGAGAGCGACCAGAAGTCCCACATGGCGGTCGCCGAACGCAGGTTCGTCTTGGGATGACGCTTCTGGGTGTGGATGAAATCCGGGAACTTGACCGGGTCGCGTACAAAGAACACAGGGGTGTTGTTGCCGACCAGATCCCAGTTACCTTCCTCCGTATAGAACTTGAGAGCAAAGCCGCGCACGTCGCGCTCGGCATCAGCAGCACCCTGCTCGCCGGCAACGGTCGAGAAACGCGCCAGCATCGGCGTCTGGGCACCCGGCTGCAGTGCCTTGGCCTTGGTGTATTTCGAAATATCGCCGGTGATGGTCAGCGTACCATAAGCGCCCCAGCCCTTGGCATGAACGGCACGTTCCGGGATACGTTCGCGGTTTTGATGGCTTAGTTTTTCAATGAGCTGATAGTCCTGCATCAAAAGCGGGCCGCGCTCACCTGCGCTCAGGGAATTCTGGTTGTCCGGTATCGGAGCGCCTGCACTCGTCGTCATAATTGGGCGATCTGTCATGGGAATTCCCTCCTGAAAAGCCAATATTGGAATACAACTAGCCTTGCTATAAGCACGACACAGTTCGTCCGTGTCGTGCCGTGGCTAGGTAACTGGCTCAGATTAGACCTATTCCAATCATAATCTCCAATTGCTTTTCCGATTATTTTCGATAAGTTTTTCTTATCATGTTTACAGTACGTCAAATGCGCTATTTCGAAGCGCTTGCCGCCACGCTGCATTTCCGCAAAGCCGCGCAACTGGCACACGTGTCCCAGCCGGCCCTTTCGGCCCAGATCGCGGAAATGGAAGCTCTTGCAGGCGCGCCCCTTTTCGAGCGCTCACAGCGACAGGTGATAATGACGGAGCTCGGCAAGCAGCTTTATCCGGGTATCCAGACCATCTTGCGCGAACTCCACACACTTGAGGAAATTGCCGCGCAAAGCCGGGGATTGTTACAAACACGGCTGCGGTTGGGTATCATTCCAACTGTTGCTCCGTATTTGGTCCCGGTTCTTATCCCTCTTTTGCGCGAACGTCATCCGTCATTCCGCCTCCAATTGCGAGAAAGCGTAACCGCGAAACTTCTTGATGAACTGCACGCGGGCGAAATCGATGCAATTGTCGCTGCCCTTCCCATTGATGATGAGCGGCTTGCCCAAAGAAAGCTGTTCGACGACCGCTTCCTGATTGCGACCTCAACCAATGATCAAACGGTTCTCGCTTCGCCTATGACACAGGACAACGTCGCTCTCGACCGTTTACTCCTGTTGGAAGAGGGGCATTGCATGCGGGATCAGGCATTGGCCGTCTGTTCGCTGCCTTCTCAGCGCCAGCTTGTAAAATATGGTGCCACCAGCATGACCACGCTTCTACAAATGGTGAGTCATGGAATGGGCCTTACTCTCATTCCCGAAATCGCGGTGCGCGCAGAAGCACGCAGTAATCATATGCGTATCGTGCCCTTTGACGGCGAGCAACCAAAGCGGGAAATCGCCTTGTTCTGGCGGCGACAGAGTATGCGCCGAAAAGACTTTCAGGCGCTTGGTGATTGTATCGTGGAAAGCGCCAACGGGCTTCTCATCGATCCAAAGGAACTAGAAACTCTCGCAAAATGAAAAGGCGGCTTGAAGCCGCCTTTTATAAGTACACAGGGAACTGACCTTACATGCCGCCGGGATAGTTCGGGCTCTCGCGGGTGATTGCAACGCCATGCGAATGGCTTTCCCGCAACCCGGCGTTGGAAATGCGCACAAAAGTCGCCTTCTCGCGGAATTCCTCCAGCGTCTTCGCGCCTACATAGCCCATGGAAGCACGCAAACCGCCTGCAAGTTGGTGCAGGACCGCGGAAATCGGCCCCTTGTAAGCCACCTGTCCTTCGATGCCTTCCGGTACGAGCTTCAGCTCATCGCGCACTTCCGCTTGGAAATAGCGGTCTGCCGAACCGCGCGCCATGGCGCCGACCGACCCCATACCGCGATAGGCTTTAAACGAGCGGCCCTGATGCAAATAGACTTCGCCGGGGCTTTCTTCCGTACCGGCCAACAGCGAACCAGCCATTGCCGCGACCGCTCCAGCGGCCAACGCCTTGGCGAAATCGCCCGAAAACTTGATGCCGCCATCAGCGATTACCGGGATATTCTGCTTCTGCGCTGCTTCAACGGCTGACATAATGGCCGAAAGCTGTGGAACACCGACACCGGCAACAATACGCGTGGTGCAGATCGAGCCCGGCCCGATACCAACCTTGACCGCATCCGCACCGGCATCAATCAGTGCCTGTGCACCAGCGGTCGTTGCCACATTACCTGCAAGAATTGCTATATTCGGATAGGCTTTCTTGATACGGGCCACTGCATCAAGAACGCGCTGCGAATGGCCATGCGCCGTATCCACCACCAGAAGATCGACACCGGCTTCGATCAAACGTTCGGCGCGCTCGTAACCGTCTTCACCAACGCTCGTTGCTGCAGCAGCGCGCAGACGTCCCTGAGCGTCCTTGGCGGCGTTCGGATTGAGCTGCGATTTTTCAATGTCCTTGACGGTAACGAGACCGACACAACGGCCCTGATCGTCGACAACGAGAAGCTTTTCAATACGATGCGCGTGCAACAGACGCTTTGCTTCGTCCTGATTGACATTCTCGCGAACCGTAATGAGGTTCTCACGGGTCATCAGCTCGTGGATTTTCTGCTTCGGATCGGACGCAAAACGGACATCGCGATTGGTCAGGATACCGACAAGACGGCCCGGCCCCTTGGTAGCATTTTCAACGACTGGAATACCGGAAATTCCATGTGCCTTCATCAATGCCTGAGCGTCGGCAAGTGTGGCATTCGGCCCGATGGTAACCGGATTTACAACCATGCCGGATTCAAATTTCTTTACCTGACGGACTTCTTCCGCCTGACGTTCCGGCGTCAGATTACGGTGAATGACGCCAATACCACCGGCCTGCGCCATCGCGATAGCCAGACGGGATTCCGTCACCGTATCCATGGCAGCAGAAAGAAGAGGAAGGTTAAGCTCGATATCCTTGGCGATGCGCGTACGCAGATCAACCTGCCCCGGCATTACTTCGGAATGGCCCGGCTGCAACAGCACATCATCAAATGTGAGAGCGAGAGCGCCAGTGGGCGATTCCACGATTTTAGCCATTGCCAATTCCTTTGCCTATTTTATCGAATGAGAAAAGCCGCCTCTCCGGAATAGGTCCGGGAGCAGCGACACATCTGGTTTGCTAGGTTGAATTGGCACCGGCTGGTAACACGGTTATGACCAAATGGAAAGCCTTTTGCTGACAAGTTTCAGTTACCGATAAGGATTTACGTGATAAATCTCTGCACACATCGAAATCGGGCAGCAGCAGGCTTGCAGGGGCAAAGTGAGAAAATCCTATAGACGCGTTCCACTCATCCGCCGGTCAAAAGCCATGTGGATCTCACCACATGTCTGGAAACCGCGACTGGTCTTCTGGTGCGGCGCACTGGCCATCGGTCTTATCAGTGTAGGCTTTGCCGAAGCTGCGGACATTGCACAAGATTGGTTCAAGAGCCTCACAAGTGGAAGCGGCTGGCGTGCATGGCTTCCCCTGCTTATCACGCCGGTGGGGTTTATGGCCTGTTCCTGGATAGCCTTATCCTGGTTTCCAAATTCTGGAGGCAGTGGCATTCCGCAAGCAATTGCCGCACGCCATTTGCACGATCATGAAGATCGAACTCTGCTGCTTTCACTCAAAACCGCGATCGGTAAGATCATTCTTACTCTGGCCGGGCTTTTCAGTGGTGCATCTATCGGTCGTGAGGGTCCAACCGTGCAGATCGGTGCGTCCATCATGATGCAATCAGCGCGTTTCGGCGGCATGGAACAAGCGCGTGGTCTCATCCTTGCAGGCTCTGCCGCAGGTATAGCGGCTGCGTTCAATACCCCCCTTGCAGGTGTTGTCTTCGCTATTGAGGAGATGGGGCGCGCCTACGCCGCACGAACCAACGGTCTCGTATTATCTGCTGTTATTCTCGCCGGTCTTGCTTCGCTGGGCCTCGTTGGAAACTATAATTATTTCGGGCTGACCACCGTTACTGCTTCCAGCGGTAAAGACTGGGTTCTGGTGATTGCGTGCGGTGTAATTGGTGGAGCATTCGGGGCTGCCTTCAGTGCGCTCGCACTCGAACTAGGACGTCGTGTGCGACGCCGCATACAAAAGGCCCCTCTTCGCAACGCAGTATTTTTCGCGGGAATTTGCGGTCTTCTGGTCGCTATCATTGGCATTGCGTCCGGCGGATCGACCTTTGGAGCAGGCTACGATCAGGCACGGAGCGCCGTGGAAGGGTTGGCTCTTCCACCTCTTTATTTCATAGGGAAGTTCCTTGCTGGTCTCCTTTCCATGATTTCGGGGATACCGGGCGGAATCTTTGCACCTTCTTTGTCGGTCGGTGCGGGACTAGGCAGCACAATCGGCCTGGTTCTTGGAACCAGTGCGAGTCTTGCTGCTGTTCTCGGTATGGCAGGCTATTTTGCTGGCGTCGTGCAAGCGCCGATGACTGCATTCGTCATCATTCTGGAAATGACCGGCAATCATAACAACGTCATTCCACTCATGTGCGCATCGATGCTGGGCTACGGCACTGCACGGCTGATCTCTCACGAGCCGCTCTACCATGCTTTGTCACGTGACTACGTGGCAGACGTACTGCGCCAGCGCCGGGCGCGCGAAAAGAATACGTTCTCTCAATAGAGCGAAAATGGAGGAGAAAACTGTTCATGGATCGCAGAACATTCGCCAAGTCGCTTGCGGGACTTGGGGCAATGCCCTTTGTCGTCAATGCGGCATCGGCAGCTACTGAGGGAGGAGCAGGCATGCTGGAGCTTATGGGTGGAAGCATCACGGATGTACCCGGAATCAAGCTGGGACACCACACACTGACAAAACGCCCGACCGGCTGCACTGTTCTTCTCTGCGAAGAAGGCGCTTCCGCGGGTGTTGATGTACGCGGTTCGGCGCCCGGTACGCGTGAAACCGATCTGCTCGATCCGATCAATTATGTGCAGCAGGTTCAAGCTATTCTGCTTTCCGGCGGCAGTGCCTATGGTCTGGCGGCTGCGACTGGCGTTATGCGTTATCTTGAAGAGAACAATCTCGGCTTCAAGATCGGCAAAGGCGTCGTTCCGATTGTACCAGCAGCAATCCTGATGGATCTCGGTGTCGGAGATTTTTCTGTGCGTCCCGATGAGGAAGCCGGTTATCTGGCATGCCAGGCCGCCAAGGCTGAAGCTTCTGGAGAAGGCAACATCGGTGCTGGTGCAGGCGCTACCGTCGGCAAAATGTTCGGCATGGACTACGCCATGAAGGGCGGGCTCGGCACAGCCAGTTACAAGGTGCCTGGCACCGAAATCGTTGTCGGCGCAATTGTTGCCGTCAATGCTGTTGGTGACGTCTATGCACCGAACTCGCGCCAGATTCTGGCTGGTGCGCGGACCGAGGACGGCAAGGGCTTCCGTGATACGATGTCCGCCATCATGCAGGGCCATGGCGTGGTCAAGTCCGGCGGCGCCAACACCACGATTGGCGCAATAGCGACCAACGTCCCGTTCGACAAGGCTCAACTGAAAAAGATTGCGGGCATGGCGCATGACGGTTTTGCGCGCACTATCAATCCAATCCACACTATGTGGGACGGTGACACGATCTTCGCACTTTCCACAGGCAAGGCAAAAAGCGTGGAAGCCGATGTAACTGCGATTGGAGCGATTGCAGCGACTGTTATGGCAGAAGCCGTGGCACGTGCGGTTGTCAATGCAGACAGCCTTAAGGATTTGAATTTGCCAGCATATAAGGATTATGCCCCGCAGTAAGGTGGTTACCTGTTAACAATACTGTGCACTTCGGCGGCCCCTCAGACGCACAAAAGGCAGTCTGGATGGACTGTAGAAGCGTGTTCTTTACAGAAGCGAATCCTTCTATAGTTCCATCATGCCAATTCGACACTTAAGCGAAACCATCATCAATCAGATCGCAGCGGGGGAAGTCATCGAACGCCCCGCCAGCGTTATCAAGGAACTTGTCGAAAATGCTATCGACGCTGGCGCGACCCGCATTGAGGTCGTGACCGGTGGCGGTGGCAAGACATTGTTGCGCGTGACGGATAATGGTTCGGGGATTCCGGTCGATGAGCTTCCATTGGCAGTTTCCCGCCACTGTACCTCCAAGCTTTCGGACGATGTGCACGACATTCGTGCACTTGGGTTTCGTGGGGAAGCTCTGCCATCTATTGGCTCGGTCGCAAAACTGACCCTCAAATCTCGTCCGCAGGACGCTGACTCCGGCTTTGAAGTATCGGTTTCCGGCGGACATCTCGACGGTCCCCGTCCTTCCGCGCTCAATCGCGGGACAATTGCCGAGGTCCGCGATCTTTTTTTCGCGACGCCTGCCCGTCTCAAATTCATGAAAACGGATCGTGCGGAAGCTTCCGCCATAACCGATGTCGTCAAGCGCATCGCAATTGCCTTTCCCCATGTCCGCTTTTCGCTTGCAGGCACCGACAGGACACCACTGGAACTGGCCGCAACCGGCAGCGGCGCAGAAGCAACGCTTGAGCGCATCAATCAGGTGCTCGGAAAAGAATTCGGCGAAAATGCGCTTGCCATTGACGCGGAACGCGACGGCGTACGTCTGGCCGGATTTGTCGGCATCCCCTCCCATAATCGTGGCAACGCCCTGCATCAGTTCGCCTATGTGAATGGGCGCCCGGTGCGGGACAAACAGCTTTTCGGCGCATTGCGTGGAGCCTATGCGGATGTCATGGCACGTGATCGTCATCCGGTTGCCGTATTGTTTCTGACGCTGGATCCGGCATTTGTCGACGTTAATGTGCATCCTGCCAAGGCTGACGTGCGTTTCCGTGATCCAGGTCTTGTGCGCGGGCTAATCGTCGGGGCGATCAAACAAGCACTGGCGCAATCAGGTATTCGGCCTGCGACCAGCGGTGCCGATGCCATGCTGCAAGCGTTCCGTGCAGAAGGATTCCAGCCGCCCTCACCATCATTCACATCGCGGCCTTCTTCGGCTGGTTATGCATCGGGGAGCTGGCACCCCGCAGTTTCCTCGCCGAGAACCGAATGGTCACCGCAGACCGCACATCCGGCGCATCGGCCGCTGGACTTGGGAGCGGCACCCTCCTTTCAGGAAAGTGACCAGGCGACGCTCGCCACCGTTAACGTGCTGGCGGCAGATGCCCGAGCGACGCGTGACGAAGCACCGGTGGAACTCCAGCAGAAGCCACTCGGGGCGGCCCGCGCGCAAATCCACGCGAACTATATTGTCTCCCAGACCGAAGACAGTCTCGTCATTGTAGATCAGCATGCGGCTCACGAACGTCTCGTTTATGAGGCGTTGAAAAACGCCCTGCATTCTCGTCCCATATCGGGACAAATGCTGCTTATTCCTGAAATCGTGGATCTGCCGGAAGAAGACGCCGAGCGACTGGCAACCCACGCGGAAACACTTGCCCGCTTTGGCCTTGGCATCGAGCAATTCGGGCCAGGTGCTATCGCGGTGCGTGAAACGCCCGCAATGCTCGGAGAAATGAACGTGCAGCAGCTGATCCGCGATCTTTCGGATGAGATTGCGGAACACGACACATCTGAAGGATTGAAGGCCATGTTGAACCATGTGGCCGCAACAATGGCCTGTCATGGTTCCGTTCGCTCGGGGCGACGGTTGAAGCCTGAAGAAATGAATGCGCTCCTGCGTGAAATGGAAGCCACCCCCGGCTCAGGCACCTGCAATCACGGTCGCCCAACCTACATCGAACTGAAACTGACAGATATCGAACGGCTATTTGGCAGGCGCTGATAGAATTACAACGACGTATGATGTTGTACTGCTGGACGCAACGCACGACGCTTGCTAGAGTCGGCTACAAAGGTTTTACACACATGAATAAATTTGAATCCCCCCGTTCTTCCGAAGCTGTTCTGCGCTATCTCGACGGTGATTATGAAATCGTCAGGCATGGAGCCTATGTCGCGTGTGCGGTGACAGGCGCCCATATCCCGCTCGATGAACTCAAATATTGGAGTGTTTCGCGGCAGGAACCCTACGCAACAGGCCTGATTTCTTTTGAACGTGAGTTGGAAGTCAATCCTGAAATGCGTAGCCGAAAGAAGGCTTAAAATCAGCTTGTAACACGGCTTTTGAAGCGCTCGATGACCGTATCCAGAATGTGGTCAAGCGCATCGTTGCGATCAAATTTGAGATCAACGTTAAGGACAGCGAGTTTCGTCAGAAAACCGGCAGGAACTCCAATCATCGTTGCCAGACGCACCTGATCCTTCGCCGTAGTGATCAATCCCAATCCCTGACGACGTGCTGTGTCTGTCAGATTGCGAATATCGTCTGATGCAAAGCTGTGATGATCGGGGAATGAGCATGTTTCCACAATCTCACCGCCTGCTTCAGCAACACTTGCATAGAATTTTTCAGGATTGCCTATGCCCGCAAATGCAAGCCAACGATTGCCCGCTATTGGTGTGGTAGACGACGGCTTAAGCCGGGCTTCATATATCGGTCTACCTGCTCGTGCTGTCTGACGGATAACGAAATCAGCACCATCACCTTTGCCGATACGCAGCAAAGCGTCGGTCTTACGCATTTGATCAGTCAGTGGAGCCCGCAGGGGGCCTGCCGGTATGACCTTTCCATTGCCAATACCACGGGCAGCATCCACAACCAGCAACGAAAAATCGGCAAAAAGTCGTGCGCTCTGGAAACCGTCATCCATGATGATGAAATCGCAACCGAGCGCCTGTAAATGTCGAGCCGCCTTTAGCCTATCAGGACAGAGAGCCACCGAAGCATGACGTGCCAGCAGGAGTGGCTCATCCCCGACGTAACGCGCACTGTCATGCGCGGGATCAACAACGTGTAGTCCCTTGTAAGCGCCGCCATAGCCGCGTGAGACGATGCCGGGGTTTAGACCTCGTGCTTTTGCGCCAGCAGAAAAAGCAATTGCAGTCGGTGTTTTTCCGGCCCCACCTACGGTAAAATTGCCCACGCAAAGAACCGGCAGAGAAATTTTTGGTGGTTCCGCTTTCAAAAGCCGACGGCCCGCCACGGCTCCGTAGAGCCAGGCAGCAGGCGCCAAAGACAAAGCGCGCCAATCAGGTTTATCCCACCAGAAAGGCGGCGCTTCACTCACCATACTCAGTGACCGCCTGTCTGATAGGCAGCCTCATTGCGATTGCCGGGTAACTGTGCCTGCAGGATCAATGGCTGGATAAACGGCTCGAGTGCGACAAGCGTACGATCCAGTGCGCCGCGCATATCCCTGACCGTGCTCACCCCAGCATTGATCATGGCACGGAGATGCTGAGGGTTGTTGAACAGGAAATTGATCGCTCCTGCGAGCATATTGCGATCCTTCACAATGCGTGCGCCCCCATTCTTGATGAGGCGTTGGAAGGATTCACGAAAATTCTGGACATTTCGTCCTGTTAGCACAGCAGTTCCCATCATCGCCGGTTCCAGAGGGTTGTGTCCACCTTCCTTGGTCAGCGAATTGCCAATAAATGCTATTTCGGTGAGCTGGAGATAAAGTCCCATCTCCCCAATGGTATCTCCGAGCAGGATATCTGTGTCAGCTTCAATCGGCTCATTGGCGCTGCGACGCGCAACCTTGAGCCCCTTTTCAGCCAGCATAGCCTGAATGGCCGCAGCACGATCTGGATGACGCGGCACGATGATCGTGACAAGATGCGGATAGCGTACTTTCAGCATCTGATGAACTTCTGCTGTGATCGCTTCTTCGCCGTCATGGGTCGAAATTGCGGCCCACGTTCTCCGTCCACCGATCTGGCGTTGCAATGCGGCCAGAGCCTGTGGATCAGCCGGCGGCGGATTCGTATCGACCTTGAGATTACCTGAAACACTGACAGGCCGCGCTCCCAGCGTACGAAAGCGATCTGCATCTAGTTCCGACTGTGCGACCACATAGGCAAAATTTTCAAAGAGCGCTTCGGCCAGAGCCGGTCTTTTCTGCCAGACAGCAAAGGAGCGATCAGACATGCGCCCGTTGACCAGAACCTGCGGCGTGTGGCGACTGCCGAGTGAAAGCACAGTAGCAGGCCAGACTTCAGATTCACAACCGATGGCAAGATCAGGTTTCCAGTGGTTGAGAAACTTGTTGACCGCCGGTTGCAAATCCAGCGGCGCGTATTGGTGAATGACCTTACTACCTAACTGATCTGCGACAACTTTTGCCGAAGTCACAGTACCTGTCGTCAGCACGATATGGATACCAGTCGCAGCGATCCGCTCAATCAATGGCGTGATCGCGACGGTTTCACCAACGCTTGCCGCGTGGGCCCAGATAACCGGTCCTTGCGGACGTGCTATGGCGGATTTGCCGTAGCGCTCGCCGCGACGCATGCGCTCTTCCTTGCCGCGAGACGCACGATAGGCGATGTAAGGCCCCATAAATGGATAGGCCGCGGAACCGAGTGCACGGTAGGCAGACAACATATTGCGCGCCCAGCGTTCGCTCATTTCGCTTTCTCCAACGCAGCATAGGCCTTGACGGTCGCGTCGTTGAGTTGGCGCGTTAGCTCCATGCGTTTTTCTTCCAATTGCGTTTCATCGGCATCCGCGTCGACCCATACATTGTCGCCGCGCACGATAATCGAACGCCCAAAGGGCAGCGGAATCGTCGTTTTATCCCAGGACTTTTCCAGAACATGGTTCCGCGAGAAAGCATAAGCAACCGGTATTATTGGACGACCGGACAATTTCGCCAATAAAATGATGCCTTCTCCGGCCTCACGCGCTTTGCCGTGAGCGATGTCCGCTATAATTGATGCCGATTGCCCGTTTTTGAGAGCATTCTTCAACGTCAGAAGCGCGCGTGCGCCTCCCTTTTCAGGCTTGGAGCGAGAACCTCGTCCACCAGAGCCACGCACTGTCAACAATCCAAGTTTTTCCGCAACACGAGCGTTCAGTTCCGCATCTGCACTGCGCGAAAACATGGCGACAAGTTCAATTCCCTTGGGGCAGATGAACGGTCCCATGAGATGTTGCCCATGCCAGAAAGTCACGATGAAAGGATCGTCCTTACCCACCAGCGCCTGTGGGTCTGCTGATTCTTTCAAGCGAGAATTTGTGAAATAGACAAGCTTGAAGTAGGAGGTGATCAGCCAGACCAGCATGGCTTTAACCACGGCAGACTGCGCCAGCGGCCCGCGAATACGTCGCCAGAGGCGCTTCGCGAATCCTTGCTTCTTATGCCCGGTGGTCTGACCCGGACTATCTCCGCTTTGCATCCGATATTGGCCGGGAGCAGTCAAACTGCTCAATCCGCCTTCAGCGTCACGCCTTCTGGATCGAGCAACCGATGCAGGTGCACGATGAAATAGCGCATATGAGCATTGTCTACTGTTTGCTGTGCCTTCGACTTCCATGCGGTCTTGGCCGACTCGTAATCCGGGTAGATGCCAACGATATCGACGTTTTCAAGATCGCGGAACTCAACGGTACCGAGCTTTTTCAGCTCACCGCCGAACACCAGATGAAGAAGCTGCTTTTTGTCGCCTTCGACGCTCATGACAATTATCCCTGAACAAAATTGGTTCGCGGCATGATTAACCCAAGGGTCAGCCCGCGACAACACTCAACATTTCTTGCAGAAGGTCTCCGCTGGCGGCAACGAGAGCGCCATGGCTCAACGTCGGACCACCATACTGGATCGGTAGGGCATCGCTTGTCAGGATTGCCCCGCCCGACTCACTCAGGATCAGATCAGCTGCTGCCAAATCCCAATCATGTGAATTTGGCCGAATGAAGGTGCCCGCTATATCTCCGCGCGCCACCATAGCGATACGGTAGGCCAGCGAGGGAACGTAGGGATGAATCTTTGCACGATCCCGCCAGCTTTCCGGGAGTGCCGTCACCATATTGCGGGCTGATGCTATTGTCACCTGTTCACCGGGCAATGGTAATCTGACACGTATGACAGCACCGTTTTGTGAAGCCCCAACGCCTTTCCCTGCTTCGATGAGCTCGTTGCGCGCCGGACATTCCAGAACGCCGGCCAACGGGCGGCCATTTTCCACAACGGCTATGCTAATACACCATTGATCCTGCCCAGCGATGTATGCACGGGTGCCGTCAATCGGATCGACAACGAAGGCGCGGCTGCGTTTTTCAGCTGCCCGTTCATCGACGGTCTCTTCCGATATCCAGCCATAATCTGGCCGCGCTTTCAAAAGGACATCCTTTAGATAGCGGTCAACGGCCAGATCAGCTTCACTGACGGGCGATGAACCATCCTTCAGCCAGACTTCCGGAGAACGACCAAAGTAGCGCATCGCGATACGTCCGGCTTCACGCGCAGCATCACGCAGAAGCGTCAGTTCACTGACAATTTCGTTGTGCTTGTCAGTTTCCGGCAAGAGTCATGCCTTCAATTGCGAGTGTCGGTGCTGTCATCCCGAAGTTTCGATCAATATCGGAGGCGGGTGTCATATTGAGGAACATGTCCTTGAGGTTCGAAGCAATCGTCACTTCACTGATCGGGTAGGCAAGTTCGCCATTTTCGATCCAGAACCCCGATGCGCCGCGGCTATATTGGCCCGTGATCATGTCAACACCCTGCCCGAACACCTCTGTCACATAAAAACCTGTGCCAATTGCACGGATCAATTCCTCCGGCGACTGCGAACCGGGCTCGATGGCAAAATTGGTTGAAGCAGGCGAAACGCCAGAGCCCGAACGAACACCACGACCATTGCCTTGCAGGCCCAGTTCCCGGGCGCTCGATCCAGAAAGCAGCCAGTGTTTGAGAACGCCATCCTCCACCATCGTCAAAGATTGCCCCTCAATCCCTTCGCCGTCGAACGGACGCGAAGACGAACCGCGCACACGCAGCGGATTGTCAGTAACATTTATGCCGTTCTTGAGAACCTGTTTACCGAGACTGTCACGAAGAAAACTCGTCTTGCGTGCAACAGAAGCGCCATTAATCGCGCTTGCAAGATGTCCCGCAATACCGCGCGCAAGGCGAGGATCGTAGATAACTGTGACAGGCCCCGTCTTTGCCTGACGTGCACCCAACCGCCGCACAGCGCGCTCACCAGCGCGACGACCGATATCATCAGGCGTATCAAGATCAGAAAAATGCAGGCGCGAACTGAAATCATAATCGCGCTCCATTTTCGTGCCCTCGCCCGCAATGGCCGAGACCGATCGTCCAAAGCGTGTAGCAGCATAATGCCCCGAAAAGCCTGTCGATGTGACCAGCACCAGACCACCAAGGCTGCGCGAGGCACCAGCTCCACCTGAATTCGTCACGCCGCTGACTGCGAGTGCAGCTGCTTCCGTCGCAAGTGCGTCCTGCGTCAAACGATCGGAATCGATTTCCGTTGAATCGTAGAGATCAAGATCACGAGGCGAAACAACAAGCAGCGATGGGTCTGCGAGTTGCTCATAGGGATCCTCCGGCGCAACGCGTGCCATAGCAACGGCACGCTCGGCGAGACGGTCGGGATCGGCGCTCGCATTGGCAGAAACACTCGCAATGCGACGGCCTACAAAAACGCGCAGAGCGAAATCATCACTTTCCGACGATTCGGTTCCCTCAACCTTGCCCAACCTCACTGATACGCTAACTGACCGTGCCCGCATCACGACTGCGTCAGCCTGATCAGCTCCCGCCCGTTTGGCTGCAGCCACGAGAACGGCTGCGCGATCGACAAGTTTCTCCGCCGAATTATCTGAAATCATTATATAATCCGAGTTTCCCAAGTTCATCACGGTTCAACCTCGCAGTACGATTTGCAGCGGGACCGAAACCGGGACTTGCTAAAAAATATCGTCAAATTGTTCGACATCGGGCTGATTACAGCCATATCTTGTTTCTATATTGCCGAAATCCTAGGGCTTCAAGGCAAGCCCTCCTACATTTCTCCAAATTCCAAGAGCTTGGCATGGTTGCAACTGGCGGAAGTCTCTACCTGCAGTGTCTGATGATTTTGGGCGGTGCGATTATCGCTGCGCCGCTGTTCAAGCGATTAGGGCTTGGTACAGTCCTCGGCTATCTTGCGGCAGGCATCACGATTGGCCCCGTAGCTCGCCTCATTGCAGACGGAGAAGATTTTCTGCACTTCTCCGAGCTTGGCGTTGTCTTTCTTCTCTTCATCATCGGACTTGAGCTGAAACCCTCAAGACTTTGGGCGTTGCGCCAATCGATCTTCGGTCTTGGTACCGCGCAGGTTCTGCTTTGTGGAGCAGCCCTCACTACTCTTGGCATTTACTTTGCGGGCCTCAGCCCCGAAGCAGGGATCATCATCGGTTTCGGTCTCGCGCTTTCGTCTACGGCATTTGCCATGCAGGTTTTGGAGGACCGGGCCGAAACGAACCAGAAACACGGTCAACGTGCTTTTTCGATCCTGCTGTTCCAGGACCTCGCCATCGTGCCGATCCTTGCAATTATTCCGGCACTTTCGCCGACCGAACCGTCGCAGGCGAGCGCGGGTTTCCACCTTGCCACAGCAATTGCGGCCATCGCGGCACTGGTGGTCGCCGGACGTTATCTCATCAATCCGATGTTCCGCATTATCGCCAATACCGGCGCTCGCGAAGTGATGATCGCAGCAGCGCTTTTTGTGGTGCTCGGATCAGCCAGCCTGCTTCAGGCGGCTGGCCTTTCGATGGCCATGGGTGCATTTATCGCCGGTGTTTTGCTGGCGGAATCATCCTACCGACACGAACTTGAAGCGGATATCGAACCATTTCGCGGAATCTTTCTCGGATTGTTTTTCGTGGCGGTTGGTCTTTCGCTGAACCTCACTGTGATCGTACAGTATTGGAAGGTTATCCTTCTTGCTGTTCCCATTTTCATGGCAACCAAGATCGCGATCATCTATCTGCTGTGCCGTGTCTTCCGGTCCAACCATAACGATGCTGTGCGAATTGCGTTTCTTCTGCCGCAAGGCGGCGAATTTGCCTTTGTTCTTTTCTCGGCAGCTTCTGCCGCATCCATAGTCTCAAGCGCACTCGGTTCAGAGCTTGTAGCCGCCGTCACCGTATCCATGGCGCTAACACCGCTTTCCGTTTTGATTGGCTCAAAGCTGCTTATCAAGGACAAGACTGTCGATGAAATTGAGGAAAACTTCGAAGGTGCCGGTTCTGACGTATTGATGATCGGCTTCTCGCGATACGGTCAGATTGCATCGCAAATCCTGCTCGCTGGCGGTATCGACGTAACCGTGATTGACAGTTCGCCCAATCGCGTGCGTGCTGCCGGAAAATTTGGCTTCCGTATTTATTTTGGCGACGGTACTCGTAAAGACGTGCTGGAAGCGGCAGGTATAAGAAAAGCGAAGATCGTTGCCATCTGTACCCACAAGAAGGAAACGACCAACCACATCATCAACCTTATACAATCCGAATACCCGGATGTGCGGCTGTTCGTTCGTTCATATGATCGGGAACATACGCTGCAACTGCGCGCTCAAGGTGTCGAGTATGAACTGCGCGAAACGTTCGAATCCGGTTTGCTGTTTGGTCAGCGTACACTCGAAGGGCTCGGCATAGCCGAAACCCAAGCCTACGAAATTCGTGAAGACGTTCGCCAGCGCGACGAAGATCGTCTCCACGTGCAGGCTTCGGAAGGAATCATGGCTGGTCGCCATCTGCTCTTCAACAAACCGGTCACACCAGAGCCTCTGGTCAAACCTGTCCGCGAAGGTCAGCGCATCGACAAAGGCGCGGATGATATCGTATCCGCCTCGTCGTCAAGTGACACAGTCGGATCACCCGTTCCGGCGGAATAGCAAACGTATAGGAAGCCGGTAGATTCAGGTTGCAAGCGTTGAATTTATCGGCACCACTTTTCCCTCAACTGTCAGTTCGAGAGCACGTTTCAGTTCGTCGCGAACACTGGCGCTCTGTGACAATATCTGTTCGAACTTCAGGAAATCCAGAAGACCGATCCGCTCGACATTAGGGCGAATGAAAATATGCGGGGGGCGAATTCGAAATTTGTTTTCGATGATGGAGCACATGGTCAGCTGGTTCGCCCCGATCACTGCCTCGAATGTGGTTGGCATGTAGTCATCTGGTCCGACCGGCGTGCCGACAACGTCGATGCCGATGACAATATCGGCCTCATCAAACAGCAGATCAAAGGGTACTGGATTGAACAAGCCGCCATCGACCAGAATGCGGCCATCCCGGCGTACTGGTGCGAAAACTGGTGGTATGGCACAGGATGCTGCGATGGCCGAATGCAGATCGCCATCGCGAATATGGATTTCCCGAGCGGCGTGAAAGTCCGCCGCTGTGATAGTCATCGGGATTTTCAGCTCTTCTACATTCATCGGCAGGCTTGCAGGCAAAAAGACGTCCAGCACCTTTTCGATATTGAACTGGCTGACGCGCAAGCCACCTTTCAGCAATTCTACCCAGCGCGCAGGGCGGGTCTGCCACATACGCTTTGCGACTTCGGAGCGGCGATTGAAAATCGCCGCCATATATTCATGAACTTCCTTGCCCGTCATGCCGCTCGCCATTCCGGCGCCAACAATCGAACCTATCGACGAGCCTGCAATTGCAACCGGTTTGATACCAAGTTCATCGAGCACCTCGACAATATGGATGTGGGCAATGCCGCGTGCCCCACCTCCGCCGAAAGCGACGGCAATTCGGGGCGATGACGGCACTGCCTTTTCCAATTTGGTACCTTTTAGCTTTGGGCCGGGCCGAAAATCAATATTGCCGGTTCCGCTTCAAGCAGTTTCTTAGCAATAGCCTTGACCTGATCCAACGTTACAGCATCAATCAACTCCGAGCGCTTGTCGATATAATCACGCGGAAGTTCTGCTTCCTGCAAGCTAACGAGAGTTTCAGCAATAGCGGCGGATGAATCCAGATTGTTGACGGCGTAAGATCCCTTGAGGAAGTTTTTGGCAGCAGCAAGTTCTTCTTCCGTGGGCCCGTCCGCGGCCATAGCAGCAACCTGCTCGCGGATAATCTTCAGGGATTCCTGCGCTTTGTCAGGACGGGTCGCAGTCGAAATCATCAATGCCGAAACATGATCACGCATGACCATGGATGACGATACCGAATAGGCAAGGCCACGCTTTTCACGCACTTCGGCATAAAGACGCGATGTAAAGCCACCACCCAGAATATGGTTCATCAGATAGGCTGCAAAGAATTCGGGATCCTTGCGCGGAATAGCCGGATAGACAAAGCTGATCGAGGTCTGCGGCATATCGAAATTGAGGCTGGTCGTCGTGCCAAGTGCCAGTTTGGCATCGGGTACAGGAACCAGTTCGGCCATCGCGGGGAGATCGCCGAACACCTTATCCAGCAACGCCTCCAAATCCTTCGCATTGATCGAACCCACAACGCCGATAGTCAGACGGTCACGCGCAAAGTTCTTGCGGTGAAAGTTCACCAGATCGTCACGCGTGATCGACTGCAGTGATTTCACCGTGCCATCATCGGGACGTGCATAAGGATGGTTCCCATAGAGAACTTCGGAGAACTTACGCGATGCAATCGTCGAAGGGTTGCGTTGTGAGGATTCGATACTCGCAACCACCTGCTGTCGAATACGATCAATAGCATCTTGGTCGAAGCGAGGCTTGTTGACAGAAAGAGCAAGCAAGTTTGTGGCTGCGTCGCGATTTTCCGCGAGCATGCGAATACCGCCCGAAACGGAATCCTGTGTTGCAGAAAAGCTCATTTCCGCGCCCAGATTGTCTATCTTCTCCTGAAACGCATCCGATTTCAGGTCGCCCGCCCCCTCATCGAACAGCCCTGTCATCAGGTTAGCCAACCCTTCCTTCCCGGAAGGATCCTGCGATGTGCCACCCTTGAATGAGAACCGCATGGAAATAAGCGGGACTGAATCGTCTTCTACCAGCCAGGCATGAATACCTTTTGGCGAAACAACTTCCTGAATTTCGATTGCGCGCGCCGGCAAGGCGCACACGATCAACAATGTCACGGATGCGGCAAGAACACCCACAGCCGACCCGGCATAGCGAAAGTCGAAAACACGTCTGAAGTTCAACGTAAGAATGTTCTTCACTGGATCGCTCCTCCCGCACCATTGGCCCCGGCGCTTCCCGCTGACGCATCCGGGTTCTCGCGAGCGCTCTCCGGCTCGGCGTCCGGAGGAAGCAGGTAACTCGTTACCGATTGGTCTTTAACGAGATAACGCGTCGCCACATCCTTGATCTGATCGACTGTCACACCCTTGATGACCTCCGGCCATTTCTGGATATCGTCAACCGTTTGCCCAACAGACAGCGACGAGCCATAAATCCGGGACATACCTGTCTGGCTGTCGCGTGCAAAGATAACCGCTTTCAGGAAACGATTGCGAGCTTGATCGAGCTCGGTCTGGCTTACGCCGTCTTTGATGATCCGTGCCACTTCGGCTTCAACGGCTTTTTCGACATCGCCAAGCGTCGCGCCATTGCGCGGCGCGCCATATACAGAAAACGTGCCGTCATCAAGCGCATCGCCACCATAGCTCGCGCCAGTATTGGCAGCGATACCCTGCTTGACGATCAATTCCTGATAAAGGCGTGAACGCAACGAACCGCCGAGAATTTCGCTCAGTAGATCAAGGGCGGGGGCATCCCCTGGTTTTACATTCGGAAACCGTTTTTCGTTCGCATAGGAAGGAACAAGCCACGACACACGGAATGAGGGGGTGCTTACACGCTCATCGTGCAACGTCACGACGCGGGCGGCGTGCTTCGCGGGCTCCTGAGGACGCTCACGCGGCAGAACTTCGGCGCGTTTCGGCACCTTTGCCCATGTCTTCAACGTCAGCTCGCGTACGCGTTCCGGTGAAACGTCTCCAGCGATGATGAGCGTTGCATTATTCGGTGTGTAATATTGCTGATAAAAGTCGATGGCGTTCTTGAGGCTTAGCTTTTCCATTTCCTGCTGCCAGCCAATTACAGGCTTGCGATAAGGATGGTTATAGAAAAGAACAGCGTCGCTATTCTCCATCAGCATGGAAGCCGGATTGGAATCAACTCGCATCCGGCGTTCTTCCAGAATGACATCCCGTTCGGTTTTCACCGCTTCTTCATTGAGCACCAGATTTTCCATCCGGTCCGACTCGAACTGCATCACCATTTCCAGCGCTTCGGGAGATACCCGCTGGAAATAGGCCGTATAATCATAGGAGGTGAAGGCGTTTTCTTGCCCGCCGATGGAGGCGACTTTCGCCGAAAACTCGCCAGCTGGGTGGTTCTTCGTACCCTTGAACATCAGATGTTCGAGGAAATGCGCGATACCTGAAACGCCGGGCGCTTCATCGGCCGACCCTACATGGTACCAGATCATCTGGGTCACGACTGGAGCGCGATGATCGGGGATGACAACCACTTCCAGACCATTTGGCAATGTGAAATGACTGACCCCATCCGACTGGATGATTTCTGGAAGCGCTGTTTGTTCAGCGACTGGGGGCGACACGGGCGCTGGTTGCGTTTCGGCGGCAGCGGCAGGTTGGCTTTCTGCCCGGACTGCACCGCTTGCCACCGGTAAAGCCAGCACGAAACCCAAGGCGGTGGACAACAGCAAGCGCCGGAGTGAGGGGTTATTCACCAAGCGACATCTCCAATCGGTTTCATTCCCGCCCGTTTTTCCGGGCAGCATTTCAATTTTTATGCGAACAGAAGCGTCCGCTAATTCAACCGGCGGCTTTCAACTGGATCAGCCGAATAATCGTGCCCCCGTAGTTGCGCTCTTCCAACACGACGAATCGCTCATCAAGCTCGAGCGCCGCCTCAGCATCTTCTTCAAGCACCAAAAGTGCGTCAGGATTAAGCCAACCACCTTGAAGTGCAGACAAAAATGCCTTTTCCCCCATACGCCGCCCATAAGGCGGATCGGCAAAAACCAGGTCGAACGGCTCCATCGTACCGACGATACCCAACTGACAGGCGTCGCGCCGCAAAATCTTGGTGTGCCCCTGCAGACTGAAAGCCTCGATATTCTGACGCAACAATCCCCGCCCCTCCGCAGATTCTTCCACGAAGGTCGCGTAGCGCGCACCGCGCGATAGGGCCTCAAGACCAAGCGCGCCTGTCCCTGCAAATAGGTCGAGGACGCGTGCGCCCTCTACCTTGTTGGGGAAATTATGCGCGAGGATGTTGAACAGGCTCTCGCGTGTGCGATCGGTGGTGGGACGAATGGCGTTGGTCGAAGGTGTTACGAGCGCACGCCCGCGGAACCTACCGCCGACGATCCGCACCACCGCCTCCAGTTCTGCCACCGCCTGACTTGCTGCCACCCGGCTTTCCACCTGGTTTACCACCCGGCTTGTTTCCTGGTCCACGACGCGGTCCATCCTTCGAACCATCATCAAAACGACGAGATTTATTACCCGGTCCGCTGCTGCGCGGGCCTGAGCGCGTATCGCGATCGGATGCACCAAAACGGCCTTCACCACGCGGTCCGCCCGGCTTTCCCGTCTTGCGGCCCTCGAAGCCGCCCTTACCGTGCTCTACAGTCCGGCCTTCCGCGTCGCGCAATTCTGCACGCTCGCGTTTGCCGGGACGACGCTCCTTGCGTCCATCCTCACGCTGCTCACGGCGCTCTGGACGTCCCTCTTCCGAGCGGTTTCCTTCCGGACGCGGACGCTGTGGACGAGCGTCCTTATCAAAGCGGCCTTCCGGTCGCTTGTTATAGCGGCGTTCACCACCTTCGTCGCGTCCCTGCTCCTCATCACCAGCCCGACGCGGGCGCATCTGCAGATCGCCACTGAATTTCGCTGAACGATGCGGAACTTGACGTTCGACACGGGCGGGCTTGGCAGCCGCATTTTCGCCCTTTGGACGCGCACCTGGAGCCATCCAGACATTGGCGTTTCCGCGACGACGCGGTTCAACCTTTTCGGCTCCCTTGTCGTCGCGACCGCGACGACGCTGAGGACTGCTGGAAATCCATTCACGTTCGCGCGGGCCACGCCGGCGTTCGCCTTCCTCGCCCTCATCTTCCACGTCGCGACGAGTCCGTCCCTGAACAGCGGCATTGGAAAACTCGTTCAGAACAGGCGCATCGAAATCCGCGCCTGAATCCTCAATCAACTTGTCACCAAGCTGATCTCGCAGGATACGTCCCTTGATTTCGCGGACTGCACCTTCTTCAAGATCACCGAGCTGGAAAGGACCGAATGAAACGCGGATAAGACGTCCAACAGTCAGACCAAGAGCGCCCAGAATATTCTTTACTTCACGGTTCTTGCCTTCGCGCAATCCGATAGAGATCCAGACATTGGCACCCTGCTCACGCTCAAGCGTTGCTTCAATACTGCCGTAGAAGACGCCATCGACGGCAATGCCGTTCTTCAGCTCATCAAGCTGTACCTGTGTGACCTTGCCGTGGGCGCGAACGCGATAGCGGCGCAGCCAGCCGGTGGAAGGCAGCTCCAGAACGCGCGACAGACCACCATCATTGGTGAGCAGCAACAGACCTTCGGTATTGATGTCGAGACGACCAACTGAAAGTACGCGTGGCATCTCGGCAGGCAGTGCCTCGAAAACCGTTGGGCGACCTTCAGGATCGCGATTGGTCGTCACAAGACCCGCAGGCTTGTGATAAAGCCAGAGACGGGTACGCTCGGTCTGCTTCAATGGCTTGCCGTCGACCGTAATAATATCCGTGCGCTTGACATTGACCGCAGGGCTCTCAAGCACCTTGCCATTCACGGCAATACGGCCAGCAGCGATCATCGTTTCCGCTTCACGGCGTGAAGCTATGCCTGCTCGTGCCAGACGCTTGGCGATACGTTCGCCCGTGTCCTCTTGCCCCTCGGCGTCGCGCGGTCCGAATTTACGTGGCTTGTCACGTCCGCCGTCATCGCGGCGCGGACGAGTGTCACGATCTGGCCGAGCGGGACGATCGGAGCGCCCTCCACGGCCATGCGGACGCTTGCCATCCTTGTTGTCATCATCTTTAGTCATCTGGTATTGGCCTTTCAGCAGCGCTGCCGTGTCACCTTACACCTTTAATGACAGGCAAGGGACAGCCGGAAACAGGAACGCTGTATAAATCCGTTCGCAAATCGGTTTCGATTTCGGGAATTATGCAGTAACAAATCGCTTCATGGCTTGCGAGCGAAATTTCCGAAAGAATGCACGAAATGGAACAGCCATGAATAAGAGTGCCAAAATCCCGGACCCAAAGATGGCTACCCCCATGGAGATAGCACTTGCAGAAGCGCGCGCTGCAGGTTCACGTGGAGAGGTTCCGATTGGCGCAGTCATTGTGCATCAGGGCACGATCATTGCACGAGCAGGCAATCGTACACGTGAGTTCAATGACGTAACAGCCCATGCCGAAGTGCTTGCAATTCGTGAGGCTGGAAAAGCCCTACAATCCGAACGTCTGGTCGACTGCGATCTTTATGTGACGCTGGAACCATGCGCGATGTGTGCAACCGCCATTTCTTTCGCCCGTATACGTCGCCTCTATTACGGCGCCTCCGACCCGAAAGGTGGCGGCGTTGAACATGGGCCACGGTTTTATACGCAGCCCACCTGCCACCATGTACCGGAGATTTATGCGGGTTTCTCCGAGGGGGATTCACAGAAAATCCTGCGGGATTTCTTCCGCGACAAGCGCTAGCTTCTGCTCAGAGCCTTGTGTCCAGCCATGTAGCGCAGCGTATTATCTCGCAGCATGAAATGATGAATAAGAGCCATCAGAACGTGTCCCGCAATTATCACAAGCAGGCCCCAACCCAGCAAACCATGCAATGCGCTGCCCGGAGCGGTCAGCGCGGCATTTTTCACATCGGTCTGCTCGAAAATCCGGATGCCAAGAAATGAGAAGCCTCGCCCGCCGCCATATGTGCGCAGCAGAGCCAATGCAGGCACTGCGAACATCAGGCCATAGATAACGAGATGCCCGAGTTTAGCCAGTTTGCCGACATGGCCTGACTTATGCGGACGACGACCTGAGTTCAACAATCCCCAGACCCCGCGTAATAGTACAAGCACCAGAAGCGCGAAACCAAGCTGGTAATGAGCCGACCAGAAGATATTGTAGATCGTCGTATCTTTAGCCACGACGCGTAGAACTGCTGACGCAAACTGCCAAAGAAACAGGAGAGCCATCAGCCAATGAAGAGATCGACTGATTAGACCATATCCCGACGGCGTATCCCAGATAGTGTTCGTATCGTTCATCAAATCATACCTTACTTCCCAAGTTGGCATGATACGATCTGCATGAAAGAAATCTTTGATTGAAATCAAATATACGTCAGAACTGCCAACATTAAAAATATTTAATAATCTTTCCTGCGAGAAAACAGATTAAACATTCACTAAAACTACTGAAATAATAAGCCGCAGTAAATTCTATTTACTGCGGCTTATTATCAAGAAAATAAATTCAGCAAACGATTAGTTCCAAGGCAGATAGTCGCGCCAGCCCTTGGATTTGCCGGATGCCTTCTTGCGCTCACGTTCCTTTTGCGCCTCGTCCGTACCCAATTCGCCTACAGCTGCAGTAGACGCAGGCTCGCGATAAGTAAGCGGCGGTTCGCTCAAATAACGGCGTGTCGTGGAGGAACCCTGAACCTGCTGCTGGCGTGCAGCCTTGTAGGCCGCAACCTTTGCCGGGTCGAATGTCGGCGTACGGGACTCATAATCTTCGCGGCGGCTGTTACCACGCGGCAATGCTGCCTGAATGTTGGACGCTACCGGACCATCCTGAACGACCGGCGACACGAAATTCGGATCATCGCGGTTTGCCGTGATCTCGTCACGCAAACGCTTGCGACGCTGTTCCGGCGATTCTGGCCAATTCGGATCGTTGGCGCTAACAACGCTTTGTTGCGGAGCGGGCAACTGACCTTTATCCCCCGGAGCCGGACGAACCAGGTCGGGGCGAGGCTTGTAGTCAATCCGTTCTTTCTTGTTCTTACCCTGTCCGAAGCTCGCCATATTCGACACATCGTCAAAGAGCTGTGCTCCTGCGGTCTTGTCGGTTCCATAGGTTGGCGAAGAAACGCAGCCGGATAGCGAAACGCCCGCTATCGCTGTCATAAGCACCAGAACTCGTCCTTCAATCTTCATTAGCGCCACTTCTTTTACGCTTGCCGATTTTATCTTCACCAAAATTTGCTCAAGCAAGCCTTGACTGAAGAAACCGGCAACTCCAAGGCAGATCTTGAAATTATCCGAGGAATGCCTTGTACATGAGTGCAACCCATGCGGCAATCCGATGTTAATCGGTATTTCACCATGTCCGAAGAAAGGATTGCAACCCGTTTCCTTCTGAAAATACCCCCAACATATGAAACGCCGAGGGTAAAACTTTCAGAACTCCATCAAGCTTCAAGCTTGCCGAGTGCCTTGAGTTCCCGGAGAGCAGCAGCGTCGCGCGCCGAGACATCGGGAAACTCGGGATCGGAACCAACATCCGTCGTATAACGCCACGAACGGGCGCACTTTTCACCTTCGGCGCGTACGGGCACAACAGCAACGCCTTTCACATCAGAAAGCGTGAAAGCGTCTTCCGGTACAGCCGCATCGCTCAACGAAATACCGCTGGTGATGCAGATTTCCGCAAAATCAAGACCTTCGAGCGAATCGGTCAAGCTCTTGTCGGAAATGTAGACGAGCGGAGCAGCTTCGAGCGACGATCCAATGCGCTTATCCGCACGCTCCAGTTCCAGAGCGCCAGTAACGACACGACGCACCGCACGAACCTTGCGCCACTTTTCCGCCAGCACATCATCCCGCCATTCGGCAGGTGTCGGCCGGAACTGCTCGGCATGAACCGAAACCGATTGCGGATAGCGGTCGAGCCAAGCTTCTTCCATGGTGAAAGGCAGCATTGGCGCCAGCCAGGTCGTCAAGTGATCAAAGATTTCACGCACAGTCTGCAACGCTGCCTTACGGCGAACGCTCGACGGCGCATCGCAGTAAAGCGCGTCCTTGCGGATATCGAAATAGAAGGCCGAGAGCTCGACATTCATGAAGTCGATAAGCGTGCGAGCGATGCGCTTGAAGTCGAAAGCATCATATCCAGAGCGAACAACTTCATCCAATTCAGTCAACCGGTGCAGCATCAGGCGCTCAAGTTCCGGCAAATTCGCATAGGGAAGATTTTCGCCTTTATCGTGAGCGAGCGTGCCCAGCATCCAGCGGATCGTGTTGCGCAACTTGCGATAAGCGTCGATGTTAGTCTGGATGATGCTCTTGCCGAGGCGCTGATCTTCCCAATAATCGGTCGTCATGACCCAAAGACGCAGGATATCCGCACCGGATTCCTTGATGACATCCTGCGGCGTGACCGTATTACCGAGCGACTTCGACATCTTCTTGCCGTGCTCATCCATAGTGAAACCATGGGTCACGACGGCATTATATGGTGCCCGGCCACGCGTACCGCAGCTTTCCAGCAGCGACGAATGGAACCAACCGCGATGCTGGTCAGAGCCCTCCAGATAAACATCAGCTGGCCACTTCATATCCGGACGGTCTTCCAGCGTGAAGGTGTGCGTCGAACCGGAATCGAACCAAACGTCAAGGATGTCGCGCACCTGCGTCCAGCCTTCATTGGCACGGCTTCCGAGGAAGCGCTCGCGGGCACCTTCGGCAAACCAGGCGTCCGCCCCCTCTGCCTCAAAAGCATCGAGGATACGCTTGTTGACTGCATCATCCTGCAGAATGTTGCCTTCTTCATCCACGAAAACGCAGATCGGTACACCCCAGGCGCGCTGGCGCGAAAGCACCCAGTCCGGGCGGCCTTCGATCATCGAACGCAGGCGCGTCTGACCGGCAGCCGGTACGAACCGCGTATCGTCGATGGCCTTCAGCGCGCGCGAACGCAAGGTCGTACCGTCACCAAGGTTTTTGTCCATATAGACGAACCACTGCGGCGTGTTGCGGAAGATGACCTGCTTCTTGGAACGCCACGAATGCGGATAAGAATGCTTCAGGCGACCACGCGCGAAAAGCTTGTCGCGTGCGATCAGCTGATCCACAACGGACTTGTTGGCGTCGCCCTTCTTGCCGTTATCGTCGATAACCCGCGCGGGACCACCTTCACGGTCAGGACCGAAGCCCGGCGCGTCCTTGGTGTAAAAGCCATCATCCCCGACCGGGAACGGAATACTTGGATCTATACCGCGTGCTTCCAGTTCGCGGGCATTGTTCATCCATGCCTCAAAGTCTTCGCGGCCGTGACTTGGAGCAGTATGCACAAAACCCGTACCTGCATCATCGGTAACATGGTCGCCATCAAGCATCGGCACGATGAATTCATAACCACCGCCAAAGCCCTTCAACGGATGGTCGAGGACGATCTTGCCAAGCTCGTCTGCCGAAATACCGCGCAGGCGCTTGAACTGAAGCTTTGCCTTGGCGAAGCTTTCCTCAGCCAGCTTGTCGGCGAAGATGAGCTTTTCGCCCGGGCGAGGGCCAAAGTCGTTCTCGGCTTCCGTGACTTCATAAAGCCCGTATTCGATGCGCGACGAATAGGACACGGCACGGTTGCCGGGAATGGTCCACGGCGTGGTCGTCCAGATCACAACATCGCTGCCGGAGAGATCATTCTGGCCGGCGACCGGGAACTTGACCCAGATCATATCCGACTCGACATCGTGATACTCGACTTCCGCTTCGGCAAGCGCCGTGCGTTCGACGACCGACCACATCACCGGCTTGGAGCCGCGATAAAGCTGACCGGAAGCCGCGAATTTGAGAAGCTCGCCAGCGATACGCGATTCAGCGTGGAAGTTCATCGTCGTATAGGGGTTTTCGAAATCGCCGAGGATGGCAAGGCGCTTGAACTCTTCCGTCTGAACCTTGATCCAGTTGGTCGCGAATTCGCGGCATTCCCTGCGGAATTCGTTGATCGGCACTTCGTCCTTGTTCTTACCCTCGGCGCGATATTTTTCCTCGATCTTCCATTCGATCGGCAGGCCGTGGCAATCCCAGCCCGGAACATAGTTCGAGTTATAACCGCGCATCTGGAACGAGCGGGTGATGACGTCCTTGAGGATCTTGTTCAGCGCATGGCCGATATGGATATTGCCGTTGGCATAGGGTGGGCCATCGTGCAGCACATAAAGCGGGCGGTCTTTCGCCTGCTCGCGCAGCTTTTTGTAGAGATTCATTCCCTCCCAGCGCTCGACGAAAAGGGGCTCGCGCTGCGGCAAGCCAGCACGCATCGGAAACTCGGTCTGCGGCAGATAAAGGGTTTTGGAATAATCGATTTTGGTCGTCTCAGTCATGAGGGTATTCGCCTGTGAAGCCCCGGCCGGAGATGGCGGGCAAGTGGATCAAAGAAAACAGGGGGCTGTAGAGCACAGCCGGTCGCTCCCGGACCTCCGCGCCAGATATTGCCTGGCAAAGCAGCCATTCAGGCAAAGCGGGAGACCGGGCCAATAATTCGTATGGCTGTCATGATAAGCCGAAAATCCGTCATCATGGGCACGCTTTTAGCAATGAGCTTCGCAGGAATAAAGAGGCCAGAGGGGCAAAGACGCAATAAAACTGCATCCCTGCCCCTGAAAGTGTTCACATTGATACCGTTGAGGTCAGTCCAGCGAGAAATCGAAACGATAAGTCGCAGAAACGCCGACCATGAACTGGTCCGGGGAGCCGCGTTCCTTCACGATGCTTGAATCCTTTGCCGAACCTTGCAGACGACTGTACTCACCAAACAGGCTCGTATCGATCTTGTCGGTTGTCTTCCAGGTAATTGCACCACCAACACCAGCTGACTTGAAGCCACCGCCCGGACTATATTCGGAAAGTCCCGACGCAACCGCTTCCTCGGCATCGACGCCGAAATAGGTTTTGAAGTAATCCTTTGATGCGAAAGTCGCACGCGGACCACCCGACACACGAACAGTCGGCGTAACATCATAGAATGCATCGGCAGCAATATCGGCTACGACGCCATTATGCGCACGGATACCGTGACGCACTTCGCCACGCACACGCAACCAGTCGGTCGGGTAGACGTCGACAAAAGCACCTGCTTCACCACCAAACTTCGTGTCTTTCAGGCCATGAATATCGTCATCCCTTTCGAACAACAGCTTACCGGCGAGCCCCACGCGGAAACGGTCATTGTCGATCAACGCGAAGGATACGTTGTCATTTCGCGATGAGAAGCGCGTCGCCTGCCCCTGTCGGCCGAGTGAGATCAGCGGCTGGGCAGAAAAGCGATATTTGTTCGAGCCTTCGAACTTTGGAGCGACGAGGCCTGCCGCGCCGACCTTGAGATACCAATCGCCGGACCAGAAATGCTTGCGAGCGGGCTGAACGGTTTCCGCCGCATAAATATCGGTTTGCTGTACATCGGCGGAGAAAGCGAGCGAACTACTCGTTAGGAATGCGGCACCTGCAACGAGCGCCAGAGGAACAATACGTGCCACATTAAACTCCAACAAAAAGCGCCCCCAACAAATTTTGAGGCATTTATCACTTTTTGTCGAGAATAAGTAAAATTTGATTTAAATCTTAAGTGGAAAACGAAACCAGGACTTCGCCTCACTCAAAAGAAAGCAAGCGATCCAGTTCTGACAGTGGCTTTGCACTTGCAAGCAGGGCTCGTGCCTCTGCGTCATCGCGCTTCATCTGATCGATAAGCGGATCAAGGCCATCAAACTTGATTTCCCCGCGCAGAAAGCCAAAGAAGGATACACAAGCGATCTCACCATAAAGGTCGCCCGAAAAATCAAAAAGAAATGTTTCAAGCAGAGGCGTACCGTCACTGTCGACGGTTGGCCGACGACCAAAACTCGCAACCCCGTCATAAAGATCGCCGTTCTCACGCCTGAACCTGACAGCATAGATTCCGTGCTTTAAGCCCGCTTGCGCGTCGATTTGCATGTTCGCGGTCGGAAATCCAAGCGTACGTCCGAGCTTCTTGCCGTGAATAACTTTACCGCAAGCCATATAGCGATAACCAAGAAGTCCCGCTGCTTGAACGACGTCCCCTTCGCAAAGCAGATTTCTTATGCGGGTCGATGAGACGAGGTTATCGCCTTCGTCTGAAAAGGCGTCGACAAGTGTAACCGTGAAACCGGCTTTTTCTCCAGCTTTCTGAAGAAATTCCGGTGTTCCGCGCCGGCCCTTGCCGAAATGAAAATCATAACCGGTGACCACACAGCTTGCTTGCAATCTTTCAACCAGAATGTGTTCAACGAAGTCCTCCGCAGAGCGAGACGAGAACTCACCGGTAAATGGTTGCTCGACGACCGCATCAAAACCCATCAGACGCAGAATCTCAGCCTTCTTTGCTGCTGCGGTCAAACGATCGATCGGCGCATCTGGCTTGAAGAAGCTACGCGGGTGCGGCTCAAAAGTCAGGACTACTGCTGGCAGATCGCTTTTTTCAGCAATCTCCAGCGCGCGCTCCAGAACAGCCTGATGGCCGCGATGGACACCATCGAAATTACCGATTGCCACGACACAATTCTGCAGGCGTTCCGGTAAAGAATCCGTTCCAGAAAGGCGCTGAAAGCTGGATGGGGTCATTGTGATCCGAACTTCGTTGGTCGTAACGAGATTGCTCGTGCTCAAACAAGCGCATTAAGCGCAGCAACCGGACGATTGCCATGCTTCTGGAGAAACGCTTCCATTCGGGCAATGTCAACCGTGCCATCGGTCGTATAATCCGCAGCATGAACTCCGCCGGAGATGTAGAGCACATCCAGTCCGAAATCGGCAGCTCCCTTCACATCGGTCAAGACACCGTCTCCGATACCGAGAATCCGGCTTTTCTCGACTGTCTCACCGCGGATCTCTTCAGCGAACCTCAGTGCTGCCTCGTAAATCGGGCGATGCGGCTTTCCAGCTATAAGAGTGCGTCCGCCGAGCTGGCCATATTCGCGCGCAAGGGCACCAGCGCACCAGATCAGCCGCGTACCGCGCTCAACCATAATGTCCGGATTGGCACAGATGAACGGAAGATTGCGCGAGCGTAGTCGGACCAGCAATTCCTTATAATCGTCCGGTGTTTCACTTTCATCATCATAAAGTCCGGTGCAGACGACCCCCGAAGCTTCGAATTCTTCGACCAATTCAACATCGAGACCGTCATAGATGGTCAACTCGCGCTCACAGCCGATGTGAAACACCTTGCGCGGACCTTCGGCGATCAGATCACGGGTTACATCGCCGGACGTGACCACACGATCATAGGCATCGGCGGGAACGCCAAGACCCAACATCTGCTTTTCGACATCAGGATGAGGCCTTGGAGAATTCGTCACCAGAATGACCGTAACACCCTTGGCGCGCGCGCGCTTTAGCGCCTCGATTGCAGCCGGATACGCGGCTTCACCGTTATGCACCACGCCCCATACATCACAGAAGAGCACATCGTACTGGTCGGTCAGATCGTCGAGGCGTTCGAGCTGCTTCATGGTTTCCTCTTGATAATCCATCGGTAAGGCGAGAACCGCTATAGGGTGTCTTTAAGACTGCCGAGAAGGCAGCCAGCGCTCCATCTAACGCAGCCAATCACATCTGTCACGGTCTTTGGCCTGGATATCCGACCGGCAAAGCGCGTCCAATTATCCCATAGGTGATTTCACCGATCATTTACCGTGCTTCGTGACTGACTGTTAGAAAGATGCTGGTAGGAGCGGATACAACCTTTCATTTCATGTGTCGCAGACACAACCGTCGGCGGGGGCTACATTGAAAAACTGGATCACTCAAACCAGCAGTCTTGCGCTGCGTAGTTTTCGCCATTTGACTCAACCCATGAGCCTGCGCTTTGCCAAAGACGAGCGCGGTAATTTTGCGATGATAATGGCTTTGGTGCTGGTGCCCCTGTTGCTTGCCGGCATGGTTGCAGTCGACTCCGCCAATCTCATGCGCGTGCGCAACAATGTGCAGGCTTCGCTCGATGCTGCGGCACTTGCTGTGGGTAGGAGATTTTCCACTGGCGAAAGTCAAACTGTCGTGCAGGTCTACGGTGCGCAAGTTTTTACCGCCAACCTTACCGCACTGAGCGCAGATGCGGTCAATTTCGACGTCGCTTTTCCCAAAGATAAAACAACTGATCAACAGATACAGGCGACCGCTGGATTCACTTATAAGTCCCTGTTTGGTGTCATTGCTTCTCGCCTTACAGGAGATGATTGGGATCAAAACCAATATACGCTCAGCTCTTCGGTCAGGCTTAAGAACACGATTGAAGTCGCTCTCGTTCTCGACAATTCCCGCTCCATGGATGAAACCAGAAGCGGGTCGACAAAAAAGCGCATCGACCTTCTGAAAGAAGCCGCCTCACAGCTCGTGGAGACAATGGCCGCGCAATCCACGCTCATAACCCACGTTGAAAACCCTGTGCAATTTTCACTCGTTCCCTTTGCTGGTTCAGTAAATGTCGGCCCGCAATATTTGAACGCAGCCTGGATGGATCCGGAAGGCAGGTCTCCCGTCAATCTCGAAAACTTTACGCTGCCTGTCACCATCGACAGTACACGCAAGATAGAAGAAAAGCCGGTAGGCAGCGGGCGATACTACAAATCCGGAACTGGCTGGGGAGAACGCAATAACAAACCTTATTCGCGTGCAGAACTTTATGCCGACCTTTCCCTGCGATCGAAAGAGACTTGGCTCCCTTGGCAGGGTTGTGTCGAGTCTCGTCCGGGCACCTATGCGCTGGATGTAACGCCTCCTTCTGACAACAACCCAGACACATTATTTGTCCCCATGTTCGGCCCGGCCGAGTACTACAATACCGATAGCAGGGGAAACGTCACTTCCACCGTTTTGAACAGCTGGTGGCAAGACGACACATCCTTGGCTTACTCGCCCCGGCAAAGCGATCTCAAGAAATACTATCTGCGCGATTCCCTCGACAAGATTTACCGAGGTGGCAGATCGAATGATGGTGGCCCCAACTATAGCTGCACATCATCACCTCTCACCCCATTGACGGACGTCACTACCGAACAGGGGATGAAAACAATTCAAACCGCAATCAAGGCGATGGTACCAAGCGGCGGTACGAATGTTCCCGAGGCTATGGCCTGGGGCTGGCGAACGATCGTCCGAGGAGCACCGTTTACAGAAGCCCGGCCTTCGACCGAACGCGGCAATGATAAAGTTGTGATCGTGCTGACCGACGGCGCCAACACCTATTATAAATATGACGGACTGGCTGGCTCGGGTCCCGACAGAGCTGCAAACTTTTCCTACTATTCAGCGCACGGCTACACTGCTCGCATAACCAAACACTACAGCCAGGCCCGTTTATTTCAGGAAAGCGGCGTTTCGGTTTCGCAAAATAACAGTACATATACGAAGGCTATGAATGCGCGTTTTGCAAAGCTCTGCGACAACGCCAAGTCAGCCAATATCATCGTTATGACAGTCGCATTGGATCTCAGCGAGACGAACAGCACCGAGAAAGCACAAATAGATCTGTTGAGATCCTGCTCTTCAAACTCGCGCGTTCGCACGGAGAGCGGCAGACCAGCCAAGCTTTTCTGGAACTCAACCGGCGGTGAACTAAGCGAAACATTCAGGCAGATCGGCGACGAACTCTCCAATTTGCGCATTGTGGATTGATATTGCCAACGACATCACCATATGCCGGATCGGACATAGTCAACCCGTGGCCGCTCCGCGTTAAGGATGGTGCAAATTAACCATCATTCGTCTGTCAAATTTCTCAGGCAATCTTGACAAGATAAGGTCCGGCTTCTATCTCAGAGCCACGTTAGCACTCTCACATGATGAGTGCTAACAAGCGCGGATCGGCTCGATCCGTTAACAGGGTTCAACGTCTATAACACCAAGGGTTATACCATGGCTGATATCAAGTTCCGCCCGCTTCATGACCGCGTCGTCGTTCGTCGCGTTGAATCGGAAGCCAAGACCGCTGGCGGCATCATCATCCCTGACACCGCCAAGGAAAAGCCGCAGGAAGGCGAAATCGTCGCTGTTGGCGCAGGCGCCCGTGACGAAGCTGGCAAGCTGATCGCTCTGGAAGTCAAGGCTGGCGACAAGGTTCTGTTCGGCAAGTGGTCGGGAACCGAAGTCAAGATCGGCGGCGAAGACCTGCTGATCATGAAGGAATCCGACATTTTGGGTATTGTCGGCTAACGCCTCCGGCTCGGTATCGTCGGCTAATATGGCCTACATACGGAGTCGATCATATACCACAAACCAATTCACCATAATCTGACCGGGACAATTCCCAGGAGAGTAAAATGGCTGCAAAAGACGTAAAATTCGGTCGCTCTGCGCGCGAAAAGATGCTGCGCGGCGTCGATATCCTCGCTGACGCTGTAAAGGTAACGCTCGGCCCGAAGGGTCGTAACGTTGTCATCGACAAGTCCTTCGGTGCTCCGCGCATCACCAAGGACGGCGTATCGGTCGCCAAGGAAATCGAACTGGAAGACAAGTTCGAAAACATGGGCGCACAGATGCTGCGCGAAGTGGCTTCGAAGACCAACGACACTGCCGGTGACGGCACGACGACCGCTACCGTTCTCGGTCAGGCAATCGTTCAGGAAGGCGCAAAGGCTGTTGCCGCCGGCATGAACCCGATGGACCTGAAGCGCGGTATCGACCTCGCAGTAACCGAAGTTGTTGCTGAACTTCTCGGCAAGGCCAAGAAGATCAACACGTCGGAAGAAGTTGCTCAGGTTGGCACCATCTCCGCTAACGGTGAAGCCGAAATCGGCAAGATGATCGCTGATGCGATGCAGAAGGTCGGCAATGAAGGCGTGATCACGGTTGAAGAAGCCAAGACCGCTGAAACCGAACTCGAAGTCGTCGAAGGCATGCAGTTCGACCGCGGTTACCTGTCGCCTTACTTCGTCACCAACCCTGAAAAGATGGTTGCTGACCTCGAAGACGCCTACATCCTTCTGCACGAAAAGAAGCTCTCGAACCTCCAGGCTCTTCTGCCGGTTCTGGAAGCTGTCGTTCAGACCTCCAAGCCGCTCGTCATCATCGCTGAAGACGTCGAAGGCGAAGCTCTTGCAACGCTCGTCGTCAACAAGCTGCGCGGCGGCCTGAAGATCGCTGCTGTCAAGGCTCCTGGCTTCGGCGATCGCCGCAAAGCCATGCTCGAAGACATCGCGATCCTCACCGGCGGTCAGGTTATCTCCGAAGACCTCGGCATCAAGCTCGAAACCGTTACGCTCGACATGCTCGGCCGTGCAAAGAAGGTTTCGATCTCGAAGGAAAACACCACGATCGTTGACGGTGCAGGCCAGAAGGCTGAAATCGACGCTCGCGTTAGCCAGATCAAGCAGCAGATCGAAGAAACTTCTTCGGACTACGACCGTGAAAAGCTTCAGGAACGTCTTGCCAAGCTTGCTGGTGGCGTTGCCGTGATCCGCGTCGGCGGTGCAACGGAAGTTGAAGTGAAGGAAAAGAAGGACCGCGTTGACGACGCCCTGAACGCAACCCGCGCTGCGGTTGAAGAAGGCATCGTTGCTGGTGGCGGCACCGCCCTCCTCCGCGCTTCGGCCAAGATCTCCGCCAAGGGCATCAACGCCGACCAGGAAGCCGGTATCAACATCGTTCGTCGCGCTCTGCAGGCTCCAGCTCGTCAGATCACGACCAATGCCGGTGAAGAAGCTTCGGTTATCGTTGGCAAGATCCTTGAGAATGCCTCTGAAACATACGGCTACAACACTGCCAATGGCGAATTCGGCGACCTGATCAAGGCTGGCGTTGTCGATCCGGTTAAGGTTGTCCGTACCGCCCTGCAGAATGCTGCATCGGTTGCCGGCCTCCTGATCACGACGGAAGCCATGATCGCTGAACTGCCGAAGAAGGATGCAGCTCCGGCTGGCATGCCTGGCGGTATGGGCGGCATGGGCGGCATGGACTTCTAAGAAGTCCATAAAGCACGCCCATCAGGTAATAAGCTCGCACCGCAAAGCGGTGCGGGTGGCGGCATGGACTTCCAAGAAGTCCATCAAGCTTACTTTAATGAAAATGCGAGAAAGGCGGCCTTGGGCCGCCTTTCTTTTTACGTTGCGTAACCGTTTGTGATTTATGAAAAATTTACTCTGCTCGCGCTTTGCTGCACCGAAGTCTTTATTTTAGAAACTTCTGATTGACTCATAACCACCAATCATGGTCAATCCCGAATGACACAGAGATGGACTTCCTGTTTGCCCCCGCACTTTGGAAGTCCTGTCTCAGGCAACAGGAAAGGCAGGCTTCGGCCTGTCTTTCCACTTGCACTTCCAAAAATTCAGCTTCTATTCTGCGGCGTCAATCTGCGCCTTTCCTGATATCGAGGCGTCATAACGTGCGCGGGCCATCATTACCTTTGCTTCATTGGCTATCGCCCACTCACCCAATGCGCGCACAGGCCGCAAGAGATCGCTCCCCATTTCAGTCAGTTCATATTCGACCTTGGGCGGAATTGTCGGAAAGATCGTACGCGTGACGAAACCATCTCGCTCCAGATTGCGTAACGTCGTCGTCAGCATTTTCTGAGAAATACCATCTACGCTTCGACGCAATTCGTTGAAACGCATTGGATGATTACCGAGATAGCTCACCACAAGCACCGTCCATTTATCGCCCACGCGAGACAAAATATCCGCAACGGTCCTGCATGCACTGGTTTCCTTGAAGTCACCGGGTTTCATAAAAGTGCCTCCTTGTGCGCTAGGTAAGTCACTTATATAGCGTCAGTTTCTAACGGTTACCATTCTAATTAAAGGTGCTATCAATGTCTAAGCTCAAAGTCGCCGTCATCGTCGGCAGTACACGTGAACAGCGTTTTGCTCCAGTCCCTGCTCAGTGGATTGCGAAACTCGTGGCAGAACGCCCGGAACTGGACGTGGAAATTCTCGATGTCGCCGATTATCCGATGGGCTTCTATGGCGACACTTCCACCACGACCGCACAAGCAGAAACTGCTGACAAATGGAAAAACAAGCTGCGCGAGTTCGACGCCTATATCCTGACTGCGGCTGAATACAATCACGCTCCTACTGCTGTTCTAAAAAACGCCATCGACTATGGTGACTGGATTCAGAAGCCAATGGGATTTGTCGGCTATGGTGGCGTCGGTGGCGCTCGCGCTGTCGAACAACTGCGGATGATTGCAGTCGAAATGTCTTCTATGTCAGTCAAGACCGGCGTTCATATACTTTTCCCTGATTATCTCGCCGTCGTCAAAGGCGAGAATAAGCTGGACGACTTCCCTCATCTGGCAGAAGCAGCCAAAAACATGCTGGATCAGTTGGTTTGGTGGGGCAAGGCACTTAAGTCGGCGCGTGCCGTCTGAATAAGACGGCAAGCCGGAACGTTAGAGTTCCCGCTTGCCGCTAGCATTGTATGCCCTATGATTATCCGCAGTCACAATGTAATGGATGATCATATGCGCAAAGAACTTCCTATCGCCTCAGCTCCGAAAGACGGCCGTAAGATAACAGTCGTCTGGACCGATGAAGATGACCAGCGTAATGAGTCAATTGCGCAGTATCGAACGCTAGCCCAATTGCAGGCCGGTGGCGGTCAGTGGGATGAGACAGATACTGGCTGGTGGACGTTCACCGATAGCAAAACTCAGCGCAAGATCGAACCGACCGCCTGGATTTCCGAAACGGATAACGGTGACGAAGAGGACGACGCTTGACCGTGGAGGTCCCGGTCAGCAAAAATTGACTTTTATAGTCATGTTTTATCAAATGATTGCGTTATAAAAGTTTCACGAAGAAACATTAGCCCGCCAAGCACCTGGCGGTGCTATATTTGCTTTGGATGGCTCGGTTTCGAGTCCAATTACCCGGAGACCTGAAATGACCGCTACGCGTACCGAAACAGATACGTTCGGACCGATTGATGTTCCTGCAGACCGCTACTGGGGCGCTCAGACGCAACGCTCGTTGCAAAACTTCAAGATCGGCGGGGAGCGCATGCCGCTTCCATTGGTCCACGCACTGGGTGTCGTCAAGCGCGCGGCAGCGGAAACCAATATTGCGCTTGGCAAACTCGATCCGGTTCTCGGCCAAGTAATTGCAGTGGCGGCGTCCGAAGTTATCGAGGGTAAGCTCGACGAGCACTTCCCGCTGGTCGTCTGGCAGACTGGTTCGGGAACTCAATCGAACATGAATGCCAACGAGGTCATTTCAAACCGGGCTATCGAACTTCTCGGTGGTGAAATGGGGTCCAAGAAGCCGGTCCATCCCAATGACCACGTGAATATGAGCCAGTCGTCCAATGATAGCTTCCCAACGGCAATCCATGTTGCCACGGCAGTTGAGGCTGTCAATCGGCTTTATCCGGCGGTTGAACATCTGACCAAGGCGCTCCAGGCCAAGGAAGAGGCCTTCAAGGATATCATCAAGATCGGTCGTACCCATACGCAGGATGCAACGCCGGTTACATTGGGACAGGAATTCTCCGGGTATCGCGCCGCGTTGGAATATGCGCGCCATCGCATCGAGCAATCGCTCGCAGACGTCTTTCTGCTCGCACAAGGCGGGACTGCAGTCGGCACGGGCCTGAACGCGCCAATCGGTTTCGATACGGGCTTTGCTGAAGCCGTGAGCGAAATTACCGGCCTCCCTTTCAAGACGGCGCCCAACAAATTTGAGGCTCTTGCCAGCCACGGTGCTATCCTCAATTTCCATGGCAGCCTGAATGCTTTGGCGGCAGACCTTTTCAAGATCGCGAATGACATTCGTTTCCTCGGTTCGGGTCCGCGTTCCGGGCTTGGTGAACTGTCACTGCCGGAAAACGAACCCGGCTCCTCCATCATGCCGGGCAAGGTCAATCCGACCCAGGCAGAAGCTTTGACTATGGTCACAACACAGGTGTTTGGTAACCAGACCACAATTACGGTCGCCGCAAGCCAAGGTCACTTCGAGCTTAACGTGTTCAAACCGGTAATCGCATATAATGTCCTGCAATCGATCCGTATTCTCAGTGATGCCATGGTGTCGTTTGCCGATCATTGTGTGGAGGGAATCGAACCGAACCTGAACCGTATCAAGGAACTGCTGGACCGCTCGCTGATGCTTGTGACCGCGCTGGCTCCGGCGATCGGTTATGACAATGCAGCCAAGATCGCCAAGACTGCGCACAAGAATGGAACGACCTTACGTGAAGAAGCATTGGCGAGCGGATTGGTGTCGGCAGAAGACTATGAGCGGCTGGTGCGGGCAGAGAGAATGATTGCACCAGAGTGAATTGGTATTCATACTGTAAACAAACTGTCGAGGATTAGACGGCTTTCCTTGACAGTCTGCAGTCGTTAATTGATGCCTCAGTTCAACAGGAGATAGCCCCGCATGTCCTCTATCACTCCACAGTCCAATGGCGCTGTAACGCTCATCGCCCGCATCTTTCTTTCGATCCTCTTCATTCTTGCCGGCTACGGCAAGCTTACCGCCATCTCGGGCACTGCAGGTTACTTCGCTGGTCTCGGCCTTCCGGTTCCAACCGTTACGGCTGTCATTGTCGGTCTGGTGGAATTTGTCGGCGGTCTCGCAATTCTCGTCGGCTTTCAGACCCGCATCGCGGCAGCCATTGTCGGTCTGTTCACCATCGGCGCGACGCTTGTTGCCCATATGGACTTCTCGCAAGGCATGAACGCCATGATGGCGCAGAAAAACCTCGCAATTGCGGGTGGCCTCTTCATCCTCGCCCTGCATGGTGCAGGTTCGCTTTCGATTGACGCCAAGCGCCGCTGATCAGACATCACCAACACAACATAAAGAAACCGCGCTATTCAGATGGCGCGGTTTTTAATTTCCAGCGTCTTGCTGCCAATGGTTAAAAAGGAGGATTCTCCTCGAATTGAGGTAAGTCATCCAAAATGTCATACCATGGAGCTTTCGAGCCGACGAAAATATGAGCAGACGGCTTCAGCTTTGGCTCCTCAGCCAACACGCCATAATTGACGTGAACATACTCGCCCCCGCGAACGATGGAATATAGAAAAGAAGCACAAGAAGCGCATCGCACATCGTGATCGATCTCGTTGCCGACAAGCATGAGCGACGATTTACTATTCGTTTCTTCGAGTGCGTGGGTTTTTATTCCACCGAAAGCCTTGAATGCACTGCCAGTGGCACGACGACATAATGAGCAATGGCAGTTCAGGGCATATTCGAATTCATCCGTCACTGTGAAACGGACTGCTTCGCAGGTACAACGTCCAATCAATTTCCGCACACTATTCATCTGAACTGTTCCGAGTTCCAATTGTGAAATGGCAACTCGCAACATAAAAGACAAACTTGAAGTTATCTACCCGCCCAGTCCTTTACGAATACGGGTCGCTACTTCTGTAACGCGTGCATTCTCGCGAGCCCTGCGCGCTGAAACAAGGCAAGCCTGCGAGCGCAGAATAACGCCGTCTTCCAGAACCTTTAGGCGGTTGGCCCGCAGTGTTGAACCCGTCGATGTAATATCGACGATCATGTCTGCAGAACCTGCAGCCGGAGCGCCTTCAGTAGCCCCCAAGCTTTCAACGATGCGGTAAACCTGAATGCCATGCTTCTGCGAAAAGAATTGCTGTGTCAGTCGCCAGTATTTGGTGGCGATGCGCAGACGGCGACCATGACGCTGGCGGAAATCTGCCGCCACATCGTCCAAGTCAGCCATGCTGGTCACATCACGCCAGACTTCCGGAACTGCCACCACAACGTCAGCATGACCGAACCCCAGTTCCGCTTCGATGGCCACGCGTTCTTCCGAATGCGCCAATGTTTCGCGAACAAGATCTTCGCCTGTAACGCCCAGATCAACACTGCCGTATCCCAGTTCACGGGCGATTTCGGAAGCCGAAAGGAACAGAATGTCGAGATCAGTTTCGCCCTCAACACGAGCCCGGTAATTGCGCGAGTCATCCGGCAGGATCACTTTGTAACCTGCCTTGTCTAGCACTGCGAGCGTCTGTTCCTTCAAGCGCCCTTTGGACGGCAATGCCAGAGTCACACTCATTTTTTCTCTCCCACCAGCATTTGCAGTCGGTCGAGCCAGATGGAAAAGCCGACACCGGGAATGTTTTCCGAAGCGCCAAGCATGGTCAGAAGCCGGTCATAGCGACCGCCGCCAGCGAGAACGCCTTCCTTTTCAACACCCGGAGCCCGGATTTCATAAACGAGACCGGTATAGTAATCGAGCGGACGCCCGAAGGAGGCATCGTAGATAATATCTTTTGTGGCGATGCCCGCATTCGCAATAGCTTCACTGCGCGCCTCAAACTTTTGCAAGACTGCAGCAAGATCAAGGGCGTGTTCCGAAGCAAATGCCCGCAAGGTAACGGCTGCGGAATCAAGCGTGACGCGCGTTTCAAGAAACTGTTTCAGAAGATCAAGCGCGGATGCAGGAAAGCGCGTAGCCGCAAGATCTTCCTTCTCGATCAACCGGCGTGCAATCTCGGCCGGCGAACGTCCTGCACTGGGCGAAATGCCAGCTTCGAGCATTTCCGCTTCCAGCATACGTGCAAGTCCGGATTCATCGCCCTCTGCCACCAGCCCGGCAAGCGTTTCCGGTAACGGATCACGCCGTTGTGCGCCGGTTAGTTCAGCAAGTACCTGTTCCATGGAATTCGCATCGCCGAAAGAACGCAGAAGCTTCTTGCGCCAACCTTGTGGCAAGCCTAGCGCCTTCAGCATACCCGCAAAGACCGACTGGTCTCCCAGAACAATCTCAAGCTCTGCTTCAGGAGCCGCCGCACGAACACAGGAAAGCGCATCAGCAATCGAGCGCGCATCCGATGCGGCTTCGTCGGAAGCACCCAAGTCTTCGATACCGGCCTGAAGAAATTCAGCCGCACCGTCACGATGCTGACGGAACACTTCGCCCAGATAGGCATAGCGCTTCGGCGTGGCAGCATTCAGGGCGATGTGGTTGCGGCAGACGGGAATGGTAAATTCCGGCCGCAAGCACAAACTATCGCCGTTCTCGTTTTCAGTGAGAAAAATACGACGGCGTAAATCCTCGCCCGCCATATCCAGGAATGGATCAGCTGGCTGAATCAGCGGAATTTCGACAAGTTCGGCTTCGCGCATATCAAGCGTCGCACGAAGAGAATTGAAAACACCAGACGAGCTCGATCCAGCCATGGCTTCCGTCACTTCGACTGTTCTGCGCGATCTCGCGCCTGGCTGACAAGGATTTCACGGACGGCATCAATGAGGCCATTTTCCTTGGCCGTGATCTGAGCCGGGCGGCTTTCGCGCCAGGTTACATTGTCCTCAATCTCCGCAGAAAGGCGCTTGCCCTCGACCAGATCCTTGATCTGCACCTCACCTGCCTCACGCTCCTGCGAGCCCTGAATGATGACGCAAGGCGCTTCACGACGATCAGCATATTTCATCTGCGCCTTCATGCCGGACCCGCCGACATACATTTCAGCGCGAATGCTCGCCTGACGCAGGTCGGAGACCATCTTCTGATAGCGGCCAAGGCTTTCTGTATCCCTGTCCATAACCAGAACCACTACCGGGCCGACGACATCGGAAACATCAAGTTTGCCGAGGTTCTTCAAAGCCGTCATCAAGCGCGAAACACCAATGGAAATGCCCGTCGCTGGTACTGGCTCGCCGCGGAAGCGTGACACGAGACCATCATACCGGCCACCACCGCCCACAGAACCAAACACGACCTTCTGACCGTCTTCATTGGTAACGTCGAATTGCAGTTCCGCTTCGAAAACCGGCCCCGTATAATATTCAAGACCACGCACACAAGAAGGATCAATGATAATTCGACCGTCATCGTACCCAGCCGCTATTGCTAAATCTCGAATATCTTCGAGTTCTTTCAATCCTTCGAGCATAATAGAGCTTTTATTAAAGTCGCTTTCCCGGATAGCTTGTAAAAGCGTTTTTCCGATGGGTTCCCCACCTTCGGGAGAGAAGTAAGGAAATACGGGATCAATTGCTTTCCTTTGACTGATATCATCGTAATCACGTGCCGCGACTGTGATGAAGTTCATCATGCGCTTGATCTGCTCATCATCAAGATTTGCGCCTTTAGTGAAATCTCCACTTTCATCAAGACGGCCCTCGCCGAGCAGAAGACGAACGCCTTCAGGTCCAAACTTGTCGAGCTTGTCGATGGCACGCAGTACATTGAGGCGCTTGGCGGCATTGCCCTCACCTTCAAGACCGATAGCATCCAGCACACCGTCAAGAACCTTGCGGTTATTGACGCGGATCGCATAATCGCCACGACTGATGCCTAGGCGCTCCATCGTGTCGGCCATCATCATGCACATTTCGGCATCGGCCGAGACATTCGGCGCACCGACCGTGTCAGCGTCGAACTGCATGAACTGACGGAAACGACCCGGTCCCGGCTTTTCATTGCGGAACACCCAACCATTGCGATAGCTGCGATAAGGCTTTGGCAACGACTCATAGTTTTCGGCAACAAAACGTGCCAGCGGCGCAGTCAGATCGTAGCGCAGCGACAGCCATTGTTCATCGTCGTCCTGAAACGAGAACACGCCTTCGTTCGGGCGGTCCTGATCCGGCAGAAACTTGCCGAGCGCATCCGTATATTCCACGAGCGGAGTTTCCACCGGCTCGAAGCCATAGAGGTCGTAAACTTCACGGATTGTCGCCATCATCTTTTCAGCGGCGCGCAAATCATCCGGCACCCGATCGACAAACCCGCGCGGCAACCGCGCCTTCATCTTGTCCGCTTTATCGGCCATTTTTCCTGCCTGATCGCTGATTTATACACACATGCCGATTGGAACCGGCATCAATTCTGTTGCCGGTTTCCTAACCGATCAAGTCCGTTGCGGCAAGTGCAGGAAGCGTGTTCAGCGTGTCGCAATGGCGACGGCTGCACCCGCCATCATGCCAGCACTGGTTCTGTTAGCGATCCGCATCATGCGAGGACTGCGCAGAAACCGTCTTGCCTGCGCGGCAAGCACCACCCACGCCGTATCAACTGCAGCGAGAACAGCAAACATGACCACCAGCAATTCAGCCCAACCAACCAGCGAAACATGGGTGATATCAACCACCGTCGGCAGAATGGCGAGGTAGAACACCATGATCTTCGGATTACCAAGTGTTATCGCCAGCGCGCTAAGGAAGAGCTTCCCAGCCTCACCCTGACGCGGAATGGCATTTTCATCCGCAACTTCATCTACCGGTGCGATCCACATCTTCCACGAAAGATAGATCAGATAGGCTACGCCGACATATTTGAGGATGAGAAACGCAGTGTGAAATGTGTTGGCCAGCGCGGCCAGTCCCCAGACAGCGAGTGAAAGCCAGATAGCATCACCAAGCCACAGACCGAACATGAATGGAAAGACGCCCTTGTGGCCGCGGCTGATGACGCGCGCCACCAGCGCGCCGACATTCGGCCCCGGCGTACCCGCCGCCACAACCAGAATACCGGCAAATGCCAACAACGACACCAAATCCATGATCGTCTCCCATACTCAAAGATGGATGTTTCTCGCAGAAATGATGCGGCTTAGCAATCGTTGCTCTAGCTGGGTCGTTTGAAACGCTGTCGCAATTTTTCAATGTGTGTCCGACAGTGGCAACCTTCAATATGGTCGTTCACCAGCCCCATTGCTTGCATGAAAGCATAGACAGTCGTTGGACCAACGAATGACCAGCCGCGCTTCTTCAAATCTTTGGAGATGCGAATTGATGTTTCAGTCTTCGGATTGGCAACAAGAGTTGGATAGTCCACCACGGTAGGGCGATCTTTTACGCCCGGTTCGAATGACCAGAAATAGGCCGCAAGTGAACCCTTTTCGGCAACCAGCTCAATTGCGCGCTTGGCGTTGTTGATCGTAGATTCGATCTTGCCGCGATGGCGCACGATACCCTTATCGGCCAGCAAGCGCGCCACATCTTCTTGATTGTACTGCGCAACACTATGAAAGTCGAAGCCATCGAAAGCTGCCCGAAAATTATCGCGTTTTCGCAAAATCGTGAGCCACGACAGGCCTGACTGGAAACCCTCAAGGCAGATTTTTTCGAAAAGCCGGAAATCGTCAGAGACAGGAACACCCCATTCCTTGTCATGATAAGCAAGATAATCGGGTAACTCACCCGGCCAGAAGCAACGCGTCATTCCATCGGCGCCGACGATCAGACCGGTTTTTGCCTCAGCGACATCGCTCATTGTTCCGCCTCTCAAGTTTCATCCATAATTAATTATGTCGCGCAACCTGACACTAACCACAACTTTAATTGGAAGGGCCGTCAGGCAAAACACGCGACCAAAATTTACCTTTACGATTCCATTCCGGCACACAATCCCCACACGAGCATGAGGGTCGCTCTCCTGACAGCAGATGTCAGGAGCTGCAACGGGCAACTGCGTCACAAAGATTTTCAGGCGCAAAGATACGGATCGGGATTATGAAACCACGGCATCTTCTTTTAATCGGGTCGCTTGCGGCGATTGCCGTTTCCATCGTCAGCACGGGCATGGCCTTTGCCAACGACCGCTATGCAACGCTGCCGCCGGTACGTGTGAGTCCTGATCTTTCCGCGCCATGGGTAGCTCAATTGCATGGACAGCCTGCCCGCATAAAGGCCGTACCGCAATCTTTGCAGCCAGCGCCACGTGTTGCCGCCAGACAGAAGCAGAAAGCCAAATCCAGCTATCGTCAGGTTTCGTATCAACGCCCGGCTGCGAATCCGGCAACCACAGTACGAAAGCACCAGATCGATCCCGCTTACCTGCCGCAGACGGTTTCCTATTCCGGCAACGAAAAACCGGGCACAATCGTCATCGATACAGGCAAGCGCTTCCTTTATCTCGTTCAATCCGGCGGTAAAGCGATGCGATATGGCGTCGGCGTCGGGAAACAAGGTTTCAGCTGGAAGGGTTCGCAGCGCATCAGCCGCAAGGCTGAATGGCCAACCTGGACACCGCCGAAGGAAATGATCGCCCGCGAGCGCAAGAAGGGGCGTATCCTCCCGGCGCGTATGGAAGGGGGGATAAATAACCCGCTTGGCGCGCGCGCGCTTTATCTCGGTTCAACACTCTATCGTATCCACGGGACTAACCAGCCTTGGACTATCGGCAAGGCAATGTCGTCCGGCTGCATTCGCATGCGCAATGAAGACGTCACCGATCTTTATGAACGTGTCCCGGTCGGCGCAAAGGTGGTTGTCCGCTAATCGAACCATCTTTTTTATGCCATTTACAACCGCCTTCTCTCGGAGGCGGTCGTATTGTTTTCATAAATCTGAAAAGATCAAAATTTCTGTACAGAAAGAATGATTGCAGACTTGGAAACATGATTGAAAGGGCTTTTCCTTTTCCCCCGAACACCCATATGCTGACAGTGGCAAAGTCCAAAGAGATATGAAAATGGCTGCCAGATGGCAGTTCGTGCTGGAGAAAGAACCGGCATGCAGGTCAATAGCATTCATGCGCATCAAAGGATCCACCTTTGCGCTGAATGCTTCGGAGGGAAAGGATAAATCATGACCGTACCGACGGTTAAACTGAACGACGGCAATCACATTCCGCAGCTCGGTTACGGTGTCTGGCAAGTAGGTAATGACGAAGCAGTGGCCGCTGTCAGCGAAGCGTTGAAAGCAGGATATCGTCACATCGACACTGCTGCCATTTACGGCAATGAAGAAGGCGTCGGCAAGGCGATCAAGAGTTCCGGAATCGAGCGCGGCGACATTTACCTCACCACGAAACTGTGGAACGGTGAACAAGGCTATGAATCGACGCTGAAAGCATTCGAAGCCAGCTTGAAAAAGCTTGGCACGGATTATGTGGATCTCTATCTCATCCACTGGCCGATGCCATCGAAAGATCTTTTCATGGAAACATGGCGCGCTTTTCTCAAATTGAGAGAAGAGGGTCGAGCCAAATCCATTGGTGTATCCAACTTCCGTACAGCCGATCTCGAACGCATCATCACGGAAAGCGGCGTAACGCCGGTTCTCAATCAGATTGAGCTGCACCCACAGTTCCAGCAGGACGAGTTGCGTCTGTTCCACAGCAAACACGACATCGCGACGGAAGCGTGGAGCCCACTTGGTCAGGGTAAAATTCTGGAGGATGCCACGCTGAAGGCCATCGCGGAAAAGCATGGCAAGTCGGTCGCACAAATCATCCTGCGCTGGCACATCGAAACGGGCAATATCGTCATTCCCAAGTCCGTTACGCCCGCCCGTATCAAAGAAAATTTCGATATTTTCGATTTCCGTCTCAACGGAACCGATCACGATGCGATTACGAAACTGGACAAGGCAGACGGCCGGATCGGCCCGAATCCGAGTACCTTTTCGGCTGGCTGAGCAGACATCGAAGACAAAACCGGGCAATTGCCCGGTTTTTTTATGCAGCTATTTGTGACAATCCCTGAGGCTTCGGCCCACCATAGGCCCAGTCGATCAGTTCCACCGTGTGCACGATGGGTAGCTGGCTGCCAGTGGCGATCTGGGTCATGCAGCCGATATTGCCGGTAGCGATCAGATCGGCGCCTGTCGCCTCAATGTTCTTTACCTTGCGGTCACGCAGCTTGGCGGCAATCTCCGGCTGCATGATGTTATAGGTGCCAGCCGATCCGCAGCACAGATGCCCTTCCAGCGGTTCCTTCACCGTGAAGCCCGCTTTTGACAGCAGGTCTTTCGGCTGCCGCACAATTTTCTGCCCGTGCTGCATCGAGCAGGCCGAGTGATAGGCGACTGTCAGCGCCTGCGGCGCATCGGGTTCCGGCAGATCGATGCCGGTGAGATATTCGGTGATGTCCTTTGCCAGCGCCGACACGCGCGCAGCCTTGTCCTGATAGGCCGGATCAAGCCGCAGCATGTAACCATAATCCTTGATCGTCGTGCCGCAGCCGGACGCCGTGACGATGATCGCATCGAGACCGCCCGCTTCGATCTCACGCGTCCAGACATCGACATTGTGCCGCGCCTGTTCAAGCGCCTGCTCCTCGCGGCCCATATGATGGACCAGCGAACCGCAGCAACCTTCGCCTTTCGGTGTGATGACTTCAATGCCAAAGCGATTCAGAAGACGCAAGGTTGCAGCGTTGATGCCGGGATTGAGCACAGGTTGGGCGCAGCCATTGAGGATCGCCACTCGACCTCGCTTCTCGCCCTTGGCGGCACTGATCGTTTCAACATTGGCGGCGGCTGGCAACTTTTGTGGAGCAAGATCGAGCATTGCCGCCATCGGTCGCAAGGCCTGGCTCTTTCGCAAAAGCGGCGCAAACGGCTTGCCGATCTTCGCAAGCTTTAGTGCTGCACGGAAGCGCCCCGGATAGGGCAGCACCTGCGCCAGAACCCCACGGAGGAAGCGGTTCATAAATGGGCGCTTATAGGTCTTTTCGATATGCGCCCGCGCATGATCGACCAAATGCATATAGTTGACCCCGGAAGGACATGTCGTCATGCAGGAAAGGCAGGACAGGCAGCGGTCAACATGGCGCACGATTTCCTCATCCGCCGGGCGGCCGTTTTCCAGCATATCCTTGATGAGATAGATGCGGCCACGCGGGCTGTCGAGTTCGTTGCCGAGCGTCACATAGGTCGGGCATGTTGCGGTACAGAAGCCGCAATGCACGCATTTGCGCAAGATTTTTTCGGCTTCACTGACGCCGGGATCGCGCAGTTGATCGGGGCTGAAATGGGTCTGCATGGCTTCAAGCTCCGGCCTGACGGGGATGCATACGCCCCGGATTGAGGATATTTTCTGGATCGAATTGCTGCTTCAACCGCTGAGAAAGCGCTGCAAGTGCTGCCGGTTGCGGCTCGAACACTGCATTGCTTGCGCGAATATGTTCCGATGCGCGCACGAGCGTCGCATGGCCACCGCCATATTTGGTAATCAGCTTGCGCAAAGTTTGCGCTTCCGGGTCCGCTTCCATCCGCATCCAGATCAGCCCACCCTGCCAGTCGTAATAGGCATCGACACCTGCATAACGCCGGAACTCGTCCACCATACGCCAGCCTTGCATCGGCGTCATCGAAACGCGCCAGACGGCGCGATTGTCTCCTGCATTGGCATAAGGCAGGACGTCGCGCACTTCACGCCAGAGCCGATGCGACTGCTGCCCATCAAGCATCTCGACTTCACCCGATTGGCCCAGCAGCGCCTGCAATTGCCGACTACGGTGCTCGACCGAAGGTGCAAAGCCTTCGAGCCGCAGCACGGTTGCCGCATCCCAGCCGAGCTTACCGTCAAGGAAGCGATTGGCAACGGTCGGTGGCAGATGCGCAGCGGAAGCGACTTCCTCTCGCGATCCCATAGCCATTGCCATGACACGCGCCGCCTGTTCGTCGGTCAGACCGCGCACGGCAAGCGTTGCCGCCGTTTCCGGCTTCGGCAGAACCTTGAACGTCACCTCGGTGGCAACGCCCAGTGTGCCCCAGGAATTAGCCATGCCTTTGGACAAATCATAGCCCGTCACGTTCTTGACCACGCGACCACCAGATTTGAACAATTCGCCACGCCCGGACACGACGCGTACCCCAAGCACATGATCGCGGGCAGCACCTGCCTTGAGACGGCGCGGACCGGACAGATTGGCGGCAAGCACTCCGCCGATCGTACCGCGACCGCTCTCACCCGAAAGCAACGGACCGTAATCCATAGGCTCGAAATGAAAGCACTGATTGTTGTCGGCCAAAAGCCTTTCGATCTCGGCCATCGGCGTTCCGGCCTTTGCCGAGAGCACCAGTTCGTCCGGCTCATACAAGGTCACGCCCGACAGTTTGGAAACGTCGAGCACGCGACCGGCATCAACCCTGTGTCCGATGCCGCGTTTGGAGCCGTGGCCGATGATTTCCAGCGGCGTAGAACTGGCCAGTGCATCCTGCACCGCCTCCAGAACGCCCGCCTCATCCTGCGGCTTTAGAATATTTGCATCGCTCATGATCAAACCACAACTCAGAATCGGGGAATATCCGGGAAGGCCAGCTCGCCGCGATGCACATGCATACGACCAAGCTCGGCGCAGCGGCGTAATTGCGGAAAGACCTTGCCGGGATTAAGAAGGTGCTTGGCATCGAAAGCACATTTGACACGCATCTGCTGGTCAAGATCGATCTCGTTGAACATTTCCGGCATCAGATCGCGCTTTTCGATGCCTACTCCATGTTCGCCAGTGAGAACACCACCGACTTTCACGCAAAGGCGCAAAATGTCCGCGCCAAAATCTTCCGCAGCTTCCAGTTCGCCAGGAATATTCGCATCATAGAGGATAAGCGGATGCAGGTTGCCGTCGCCCGCGTGGAACACATTGGCCACCCGCAATCCATATTTCTCGGAAAGTTCGCGCATCCCGGACAGAACACGCGGCAGCTCTTTGCGCGGAATGGTGCCGTCCATGCAAAGATAGTCGGGCGAAATGCGCCCCACCGCCGGAAAAGCCGCCTTCCGGCCTGCCCAGAAAGCCAGACGTTGTTCTTCCGACTGCGACAGAATGCAGGTTGTGGAACCGTTTGTAAGCGCCAGTGCTTCGACCCGACCTATCAGATAGTCCACTTCGACGGGCGGTCCATCAAGTTCGACGATCAGCAGCGCTTCAACATCGAGCGGATAACCGACCCGCACGAAATCTTCGGCGGCCTTGATGGCTGGCCTGTCCATCATCTCCATGCCGCCGGGAATGATGCCTGCGCCGATGATGTCAGCGACACACTGACCGGCTTGCTCGCTGGAGGGAAAGCCGACCATGACTGCACGCGCCGTTTCCGGTTTCTGCAGGATACGGACCGTAATCTCTGTCACGACACCGAGCAGTCCTTCTGAGCCGGTCATCAGACCGAGAAGATCATAACCCTCGCTGTCGAGATGCTTACCGCCAAGCCGGATAACTTCTCCGGTGATAAGCACCATTTCGATGCCGAGCACATTATTGGCGGTCAGACCGTATTTAAGGCAATGCACACCACCCGCATTTTCCGCGACGTTGCCACCGATGGAACAGGCAATCTGTGACGAGGGATCAGGCGCATAATAAAACCCCTCGTGTTCAACAGCCTTGGTAATGCCGAGATTGGTCACGCCTGGCTGCACCACAGCGACGCGGTTCGGATAATCGATTTCAAGAATGCGATTGAAGCGCGACATGCCAAGCAAAACCGCATCCTGCAGCGGCATGGAACCGCCGGACAGTGATGTACCCGCTCCCCGTGGCACGACACGAACGTTGTTATCGTGACAATAGCGCAAAACCTGCGAAACCTGATCAACCGTTTCTGGCAGCACAACGACCAACGGCAACGAACGGTGCGCAGTCAGGCCATCGCTCTCAAACACGCGCATTGCATTGATAGCATCCACAACGCCTTCACCCGGCACGATGTCGCGCAAGTCTGCAACGATCTGCTCGCGCCGCTGCATGACGGACGCGTCCGGCTCCGGCATGATGAGTCCGCTCATATTCTCCTCCACCACTTATGTGGTCAAAGTGCACTCCGCACCATTCTCGTCAAGTGGTAAATCATTTTTACCACTTTAGTCAGCGGCTAAACAGTTTTCACACTGCGGCATAATTGCTTGCCTAGTTTCCTAGCGCTCGGCTAGATGCTTTAAACCCAAAGCTTTAGCAAAGCACGGCAATGAGTGGGATAGCAGAACATGATGAGCAGTCTGGCGGATATGGAAATCTTTGCCCGCGTCGTGGCAACGGGCAGCATGTCAGCAGCCGCTCGCGATCTGGGCCTCTCGCCAGCGGTCGTCTCAAAACGTCTGGGACGACTGGAAGAGCGACTCGGAACCCGACTGCTTCAACGAACGACACGCCAGATCGCGTTGACTGAGGCCGGGCAGGGTTATCATGAGCGGGTTCTGGCCATTCTCTCCAACATCGAAGAAGCTGAAGCCTTTGTTGCCCGCCGTTCTGCCGATGCGCGCGGTACATTGAAAATTTCAGCCCCTACGACTTTCGGTCGCATGCACATTGCGCCCTATCTCGTGCCGTTCATGCGCGCCAACGCAGACCTTACCGTCAATATGCAGCTCACCGACGAGATGGTCGACATTGTGGGCGATGGATACGATCTTGCCATTCGGATCGCCGAACTTTCCGATTCAACCCTCGTCGCACGCCGTCTCGCACCCGTGCGTCGTATTCTCGTCGCTTCACCCGGCTATATCGCGGAACGCGGTACACCACAGACGATTGAGGACTTGCAGGACCATATCTGTCTGGCACCGCACAACAACGACCCCTGGCGACTGGAAGGCCCCAAAGGCCCCATCGTCATTCGCCCAGTGGGGCCACTGCAAACCAATTCCAGCGAAATGGTACGCGAGGCAGTCCTGGCAGGCCTCGGCATAGCGCAACGCTCGACCTGGGATATCGGCCCAGAACTTGCAGCAGGCAAGTTGGTGCAGGTTCTGCCCGACTATGCCGCATCTCGCAACGTTGCAATTCATGCCGTCTATCCGTCGAAACAGTTCCTCCCGGCAAAGGTCAGACTGTTCATCGACTATCTGGCAGATCTTTATGGCCCTGTTCCTTACTGGGAAAGCGGCGCATCTCCGCACGAAGTAGCAAAGAAATAGACTGGCTTTCATTCGTCGGTTAATAAGTCGCGCGCGCTATATTAGTGTGCCAGCATATAAAGCTAACTAAGCTTTTGATTCTAAAAGGCTTAAATATTCCGCAATCCGTTATTCAAGCGAATCGGATGATTTTCTCCCGTTGTCCTGATTTTCTGGGAAAAATGATGAACACACCTTTACGTTTTATTCTAGCAATCATCGTCGCCGTTATCGTCGGCTGTGGTTTCATGTTCTATGACAAATCACGTGGCGCCGAATGGGTCGTTTCTCCACAACAGATCGAACAAGCTAAAGCCGAAGGCAAATCGGGCGTAGAAAGCCGCCCCGGCACTGTGACTGTACTTCCGATCCGCAGCGAAACCGCTGACGCTCTCCCGTTTAAATGGGCTATGTACGGCTTTGTCGCAGGTCTTTTCGTACTCGTAGCTACACGCAAGCGCAAAAAAGCCTGATCATTTTTTTGATCATATATTCCGAAAGCCCGGTCGCATCATCGATCGGACTTTCCTTTTCAATATATTCCGTTGCCGGGCATCGACCTAAAGGCTAATTTGCCGCCGTTATGGAGAGGGCTTCAGACGGCATGGCCGAAACAATTTTTTCACGCATACAGGCAAGCCGCACGGCAGACGACGTTGTGCATCAGATCGAAACGCTCATTCTCGAAGGTGTTCTGCGCGGTGGCGACCGGCTTCCCGGCGAGCGTGAACTGGCGCGCCAGTTCGATATATCTCGCCCGATATTGCGCGATGCTCTAAAAAGGCTTGAGACTGCCGAACTCCTCATCTCTCGTCATGGTGGAGGAACATTCGTTGCAGACGTGATCGGACAGGTATTCAGCGCCCCCGTGGTCAAGCTTTTTGCCGATCATCGCAAGGCGACCGCAGACTATCTCGAATATCGCCGGGAAATCGAAAGCATTGCCGCAGAATATGCAGCACTTCGAGCTACACCAGCTGACAAAGCGCTTTTGACCGAGATCATGGAGGCCATGGAAAAGGCTCATGGCGTCAGCGACTTCGACACGGAGGCACGCCTCGATGTGGAATTGCACAATGCTATTGGTGAAGCAGCACACAACATCGTTCTGCTGCACACCCTGCGGTCTTGCTATCAACTTCTGAAGGATGGCGTTTTTTACAATCGCAGCCTAATTTACAGCTATCCCGGTGTCGCCGACATGTTTCTATCGCAGCACCGCGCCATTTACGATGCCGTCATGGCCGGTAATCCGCAAGCAGCACGCGAAGCGGTTCGAAAGCACATTCGTTTCGTGGAACAGGCCACGCATGATCGCGAGCTTCACGAAGAACGCGAACGTGTCTCGCGTCTGCGCTATCGGCAGCGGGCGGGTGCGAAGTCAGGCAAGGACATGAAGGAAAATGATAGCGAATGAACGGCGTAGTTTTCAAGGATGCCAAAGGACCCGACGGTATCCGCCTTTATGCCATCGGCGACGTACATGGCCGCCTCGACTTGTTGCAGGATATGCACGGGCTGATCCGCGCCGACCTTGACCACCGCCCCGCTCACGACTGGCGTATCATTCATCTTGGTGATTATATCGATCGCGGTCCGCGCTCGAAAGAAGTGCTGGATTTTCTGACTGATGTGTCACGTCGGGATAAGCGCGTCCTTTCGCTGTTGGGCAATCACGACGACGGTTTTCTTACCTATCTAGCAACGGGAGATGTTGCCGGGATATTCGCACTCCACGGTGGCATTGATACCGCCCGCTCCTACAGTGTAGAAATTGATTTTACTGATGCAGATTCAGCGCACCGAGGTCATGCCGCGCTCGTCGAGGCCGTCCCCCAAAACCATATCGACTTCATTCGCGCCATGCCGCGCTCAGTCGCTTTTGGCGAATTCTTCTTCTGTCATGCAGGCATAAACCCTGCCGTGCCGCTGGATGCACAAGACCCGGAAGAATTGATCTGGATTCGCACAGCTTTCCTCAAATGGACTGAGCCCTTCGAAAAGGTCATCATCCACGGGCATACACCGCAAAGCGCTATCGATATTCAACCCAACAGGGTCAATCTCGATACATATGCATGGAGAAGTGGGCAGCTATCAGCCATCGTGATCGACGGCTCTGAAAAACGTTTTATTGAAGCTAGCTAGTACGCGCTCAATGAGCGCTGGAAATGCCATAACCGTCAGTAGACATCGCGTTGTTGCCCGCATCGACGGTGAATATGCCGACCGCCATGAATACAATCGCGGAAACCATCAGGACGGTGAGAAGAGCGGCATGCTTGGCGGTCATATTCGGAAACTCTTTCGACGGTGGCCGGATAAAGTTCGGTAGACGAGCCGCCACTTGAGAGCATGGCGATCAGCCTTGCTCATTCGGTTGCTGCCCGGGGGAGACGGCGTTCAGTTACACCCGAAAAAAGTTACCCGCAACTGAACGGTTCCAGCCAAGCCACCGCTTTTCTCTTGAAAAACCGAATTGGTTGAACGCTGTGGCAAAGCGGCAACGCGATACTTCGACTTAAGGTTAAGACGCAGTTACGAGGCCTCTAGATTTGGTTTACCCACGCCTTGGCTAATGCAGCACCTGCGGCATCCGCCTGCGCTCCGAACTTCTTTGCAAGCTCTGGATATTGTAACGCCCAATCCGGCGCGAAACCCGCGATCAGTTCGCTTAGCTGGTCATTCCACTCCGCCACAAGCTGCGTGTTCGCCTCGAAATGGAATTGCGTGCCATAGACTGCGCGTCCAATGCGATAAGCCTGATGAGGTGTCATATCGCTTATCGCCATATGCAAAGCTTGCTTCGGAAGCGAAAACGTATCGCGATGCCAATGAAAGATTGGAAAGATGTCACCCGCGGCAGACAAGACCGGATCGCTTTTACCCTCCTCGGTAAGTCGAATTTCTTGCCAGCCGAATTCCATCGGGCGATCCAGAATATTCTCCCCACCATAAGCACGAGCCACGAGCTGGCTGCCCAGACAAATGCCCAGAACGGCCTTATCGCGACCGCCGAACTGGCGTATAAGCTCGAGTAAATGGGGGAAATAAGGACACTCATCGTCGGCAAGCGCATTTTGCTCACCACCAAGAACGATCAAGGCTTGATAGCCATTGTCATCGGAGGGTAGTGAATCGCCGTTGTAGGGATGACGCAGATCAATCGAATGCCCAGCATCCGACAAAATTGGTTCGATCTGCCCCAATCCGGACCCATCGTAGTTCTGGACAACCAGCACACCCATGAGAAATCCCCAACCGCTTTTGTCTTTGCTAACATGGAAAAAGCCCGGACGACAGCCGGGCCTTTAAATCAGTTCACCACCGAAACGCTGACCGTTCGGCCAGCAACGAGATGGACACTGTCCGGCACCTCTTCAAGTTTCACACGCACTGGCACACGTTGTGCCAGACGCACCCAGTTGAAGGTCGGCGAAACATTCGCAAGCAAGCTGGAAGAATCGCTACGCTCACGATCTTCAATACCTCCAGCGATGCCTTCAACCTTTCCTTTGAGTTGCACTTTGCTGCCCATGATATCGACCACTACCGGGTCACCAATCTGGATACGCTCGAGTTTGTTCTCTTCAAAATAGCCAGAAACGTAGAACGAGTCCGTATCCACCAAGGCAGTCACCGCTGAGCCTGCGGAGACGTAATCACCCGGCTGAAGCGAGAAGTTGGTAATCACACCGTTGACGGGCGCTTTTACCGACGATCTATCGAGATTGAGTGCTGCAAGATCGCGATCCAGTTGCGCCTGCCGATAGGAAGCTTCCGCTTGCTGGGCCGTCGTTTCAATCTGCTCCAGTTTCTGGCGTGTCACGGTCGTGTCGTTAAGCTGGCGATAGCGGACCAGATCGCGGTTTGCCATATCAAGTGCCGCCTTGCTGCTATCAACCTTTGCTTCCGTTGTTTGCAGGGCGAGCTTGTAACGGGCCTGATCGATGCGAAAGATAACGTCGCCCTGATGAACAGTCGCATTGTCGTGGACGAGCACTTCGCCAACAAGGCCCGAGACATCCGGCGCAACGCGCACGACATCGGCACGAATTTTGCCATCGCGTGTCCATGGCGCGTTCATGTAGTAATCCCACAAATGCCAACCGAGGAGCCCTGCCATCGTGACCATGACGACGGTTACAAAGACACGGCCTGAATGTGCAAAGAGCTTTTTCATAGCGGTATTCCATTGAGAATGACGGCGGCGACACCGAGAATACAAAAATACATCGCAGCATCGAACAAAGGCCGATGCCAGACGAAACGATAAAGGCGTGCCCGCGCCAAAAGGCGTTGCATGACCGTATTTGCAAAATAAGCGCCAAGCGCCAGCACGCCGAGGGTCGGAATGTAAATTCCGTAGATATCGAGTTCAGGTTGCATCACAAATCACATCGTTGTCTTAGGCTGCTTGCGGGAGTTCCATGAGTGGACGCGGCGGCAAGGCAAAAGGTGGCGCTTTCGGAAACAGATTGAAGCGAAGGGCGACCAGCGCCATTCGCGTACGTTTGGCTATTGCTGGCGATCCGCTCTCGATAATGGTCGTGATTGCCGTATCAATGGAGGTGAGCAGGTTTCTGTCGATTTCACCTGCCTCCTGTGGCTTGTTGGCCAAGGCTCGGTAATGCGCGCCAACACCATCCAGCACTTCATCGACAGCTGGCCGACAGTTTTCGGGCAGTTTGGAGCGGTATTGCTGGAGATCAATCGTGTTCATGCCGTTTCGCAGATCGCGCAACAGATCGACCTTCGCGACATCTGCCGCCGGGACCAGCGCGAGACGCGGGGTCATCATGCCGATACGGTCGATCATCCGGAGCAAAAGGCGATTCATGCGCTGGCGACGATAACGTCCAGGACGCCGTTCGGCAGCAAGTGCAATATCGTTCCAACCCGCCTTGATCAGGCGGCGTACGCTCCATTCAGCACCGACAGACCGGACAATTGAAGTCACTACGGCAGCGATTACGATCCCCACTACGGTGGCCAGATTGGCATTGGCAAAGCTGACAAAATCGTGGGTCAGATGGCCCTGCAGCATGAGCATGTTCGGCAAGTTCACGCAGAGCACCATGCCGAGCAAAAATTGCGAAGGAATGGCAAGCAGCAAGCCTGCCGGGATGAGGAACAGTCCCAGCACCAGAACCAGCGGGAAGAACCCATCCACAAGTGGCAGCAACGCAAACTCAAAAATGAAGGCGGCAACGATGACAATCAAAAGCAGCCAGTTGAACTTGCGCATGACCGGCACCGGATCATCCATGGTTGCGAAGATGCAGCAGAAAATACCGGCCATCATGGCTGCAGCACTGCCTTGAGACCAGCCGCTCGCAATCCAGAATGCAGTCGCTACACAAGTTGCCAGAAAGGCGGAAAAGCCAGACAGGAAGGCCATGCCGTAGTCCCGATGCATAGGGCGAGCTTTCAAGTGTGCGTCGTAGCGACGCCAGCGCAGCGAATGTCGGGAACCGGAAACAATGTCCTGACGCAATGTGATGCAATCGCTCCATATCTGAACCAGATCGCGAACGCGCGCAGCCACATTGAACGGCAGCAATTCACCCCAACTTGTCGCATCCTTCCCATGCCGGTCGATTTCGTCGATCAACTGCAAGAAAACAGCACGGCGTTCCTCTGTCAGGTTTTCGCCGCTCTCGATCCAGTCACAGGCCTCGTCCAACAGTTTCTGCACCGCTGGATGCCAGGACTTTTCGTTTTCACCAGGCTTCATCGCCAGCACATCGTGCAAGCTTGATATGATCGGAAGAACAGCCACCATACGCTGCTGCAAAACGTGAAGCTGCGTTCCGACATTTCTGATTGATGAAGTGTCATAGGCAACATGCGTCGTCAGATTGCGCAGCTCGAGCGCATCGGCTGCAAGACGCTGGCGATCCCGAAGAAATTCAGGTGTAGCACCTTCACCCCGCATGCTTGCCAGCGCCAGCTTTGAGCCGTCACGCAGCCAATTATCGATACGACTGACGAGCACCGGGCCGCTGTGACGTGGAAAAACAAGTCGATTGACGACAGCAGCGCAAATAATCCCGATTGCGATCTCTTCCACACGACCCACGGCATAGTCGAAAGTCGTTTCAGGCACGGAAACAACGGCAAAACTCGCGATAGCCACCGTATAGCCAGCCAGCATAAACAAATAACTGCGCGGCGTACCATCAAGCAGGCTGATCGCAAGGCAGAGCCCCATCCAAAGACCGATCGCCAGCGTCAGTATTTCAGGGGAATTGACCAGATGCGGCACGAACAGAATGGTCACTGCTCCGCCGATAATCGTACCGATCAGACGGTAAAAACCCTTTGATGTCGTCGCACCTGAGAGCGGATGCGCAACAATATAGACAGCCGCAATGGACCAGTAAGGATTGGGCAAATTGGCCATCAGGCCGATCCACAGCGCAAGCATGGCTGCAGCGAAAGTCTTCAGTGAAAAGACTACGTCCCAGAACTTCGGAGTTGTTTCGACTGGCTTCGTCATGGCTGTGAGGGCACCGGTTGAATGCATCGCATCTTTCCGGTCGCGCGACCGATCAGAAAGATTGTGTTTGAAACTTCTCATTCAGCTTGCGCAGCACTTCCATGGCGATGTCGACCGCATCGGAATCGAAATCACCGAGGAAAATGGCGCGAAGACGGGCAGCAGACTTTTCCACCTTGGCGGCAAGGGCGCGACCGTCCTCTGTCAGTTGAATGAGCTTGACGCGACGATCAGCATCGTCGGCAACCCGCTGGATCAGGCCATCCTTCTCCAACTCGTCGACAACCCGGACAATCGTTGCTCCCTCGATACCGACCCGTTCGGCCAGCACACCTTGGGGAATACGATCTCCGTGCCGCAACAGGATCATCAGCGGTATGGCTTTCGCGTCGGAAAGACCATGTTCCGCCATCGCTGCATCGAAAGCTTTCCGCCATCCTCTGGCGGTGCTTGCAAGAAGCGGTGCGAATTCGACCCAAGTTTGTTTCATCACATCAATTCCATTCAAATAGATAGCTTCATACCTATATGGATACAATCTAATTAAATGCAACTGCCATGATATTTCCCATCAATTGTTTGTGTAGGAATGCTAATTAATTGTCTCTTGATGCATTACCAAAGCGCTTGACCGCCGCCCCTGCCCTCTGCCATCGATGCTGTCATGCGCGCAAACTACAAAATGCAGAGACTATACGTTGAAAACGACCTCGACGACGGCGACCAGATTGAGGTCGCCCCGCAGGCCGCACATTATCTCACCCACGTCCTGCGCTTGAAAGATGGCGATGAAATTCTCGCATTCAATGGACGCCACGGCGAATGGAAATCACGGCTGAAGCCGGAGGGTAAAAAGCGTCTGTTTCTCATGCCCTTCGAACAGACGCGTCCGCAGCCTTTAGCGAGTGATCTTGTTTATTGCTTCGCCCCTCTGAAACAGGGGCGGCTGGACTATATGGTCCAGAAAGCTGTCGAGATGGGCGCAGGTATACTGCAACCTGTCATCACACAGCACACTCAGGTACCAAGGCTGGGGGCCGATCGCATCAAGGCCAATGCGATAGAAGCTGCGGAACAGTGCGGCGTACTTTCCATACCGGAATGTTGTGAGGCCATTCGCTTTGACCGCTTCATTGAGCAATGGGACAAATCCCGACATTTGATCTTCTGCGATGAAGGGTACGAATCGGACGATCCGTTGACCATTTTGCAGAAAATGGCGCCCGGCCCTGTCGCGTTGTTGATTGGTCCCGAAGGTGGCTTCTCAGAAGACGAACGTCAAACGCTCCGAAATCTTCCCTTCGTGACAGCTATTCCGCTCGGCCCTCGAATCCTGCGTGCCGACACAGCTGCTGTCGCTGCGATGGCTCTGGTACAATCTGTGCTCGGAGACTGGCGGAATGCAGGATGACGTTCTCGAAATCTGACGTTCAATGGAATTGACTTGCGTGATTTGACAAATTTGTCCAATCACGCTGAAAAGCGAAAAATAGGCTAGGGATAGACTGCATGGCGCGCGATACAACTGACGAAACGGCACTGACGGGCGTTGAACAACTGGCGAACTATCTGGCTGGCGGATGCAAGCCCAAGGATGCCTGGCGTATCGGCACCGAGCATGAGAAATTTCCATTTTACACAGCCGATAACAGTCCCGTTCCCTATGAGGGGCCGCGCGGTATCAAAGCCATACTCGAAGGCATGCAGGCCACGCTTGGTTGGGAGCCTATTATCGATGAAGGCAATATCATCGGCTTGGTAGAGCCAACCGGACAGGGTGCCATTTCGCTGGAACCCGGAGGCCAGTTTGAGCTTTCCGGTGCACCGCTTTCCACCATTCACCAGACATGTCGTGAAGTGAATGCGCATCTGTCCCAGGTCCGCGAAATTGCCGAGCCTCTGGGCATCCAATTTTTAGGTGTTGGTGGCAGTCCAAAATGGACCTTGGCTGAAACACCTGTCATGCCGAAATCGCGTTACAAGATCATGACCAACTATATGCCAAAAGTCGGGCATGAAGGCCTGGACATGATGTACCGCACGTCGACTATTCAGGTTAATCTCGACTTCAGCTCGGAACGCGACATGCGCCGCAAGATGCAGGTTTCGATGAAGCTGCAATCTGTGGCCACCGCACTTTTCGCCAGCTCCCCATTCACCGAAGGCAAGCCAAACCACCTTTTGTCGTGGCGCTCAAATATCTGGCGCGATACCGATAACCAGCGTTCGGGCGTGCTGCCGTTCGTCTTCTCGGAGAACTTCGGTTTTGCCGATTATGTCGAATGGGCGCTTGATATACCGATGTACTTCATCCTGCGCGACGGCCATTATCACGACTGTACGCATGTCACGTTCCGTCAGTTCATGAATGGTGCGCTGAAAGGTGAAGTGAGCGACCCGGTTCCCAATATGGGCGACTGGACCAATCACCTTTCCACGCTTTTCCCCGAAGTCCGTCTGAAACGCTTCCTTGAGATGCGGGGAGCTGATGGAGGTCCGTGGCGCCGCATCTGTGCGCTTCCAGCCTACTGGGTCGGCCTGCTTTATGATGAAGAGGCTCTGACTGCTGCCGAGCTTCTCACCAAGGATTGGACTTACGAAGAGGTCCTTGCCCTTCGTAACGAGGTTCCCGCTAAAGCTTTGAACACGACATTCCGGGGCAAGCCGCTGGAACAGATCGCTCGTGAGACTTTGAAAATCTCCCGGCTCGGTCTTTTGAACCGTAGCAAGCTCAACAGCGAAGGCCATGACGAAACGCATTTCCTTGCGCCGCTTGAAGAAATCGTAGCAGCGGGCGTCACGGATGCCGAGCGCATGCTGAAGGCATATAACAGCGTATGGGCAGGGTCGGTCGATCCAATCTTTCTCGAATATGCCTATTGAGCATTGAGCCGCAAAACACATCCAACAAAAAGGGCGCGGTATCCGCGCCCTTTTCGTTTTAGTCAGCTTGTGACCTGCTGGCCTTTGCTCGGATCGGGTATCACGACAATCGTGCTGCCATCGCGTACATTATTGTAAAGATCAATCACATCTTGATTGAGCATGCGAATGCACCCCGACGACACGGCTTTACCGATGCTCCATGCTTCCGGCGATCCGTGAATGCGATAGAGCGTATCGCGCCCATCCTTGTGAATGTACATCGCTCTTGCACCCAGCGGATTCTTGATACCAGGAGGCATCCCGCCATTGGCGATGCTGTAAGGCTCCAGCGCAGGTTGACGTGCAACCATCTCATCCGGCGGCGTCCAGCGCGGCCATTGGCGCTTATAAGCGATCTTGGCGCGTCCGGCCCATGCAAAACCATCGCGCCCGACACCGATACCGTAGCGCATGGCCCGCCCATTGCCGAGTACATGGTAGAGATACTTGTTCGGCGTATCGACGATAACAGTGCCTCTGACTTCGTCCGTTGGATAATCCACTTCCTGCCGCCAGAATTTTGGATCAACCTTGCTCGTATCGACAGCCGGGATCGGGAACTGTTCTTCCGGCAGCGCCTGGTACATCAGCGGCACAGGTCGCGACGGTGCAGGTTCAGGCAGTTTTTTCACCGGTTGAGGTGGCTGTTGCGTCGTGGAAACACAGCCCGACAACGCAACCGCGCTTACACCTATAAGAAAGCCGCGACGGCTGAAAGCAGCCTTCGCAAAGCCATTTGTGAGGTCGTCCTGGGATTTTTTACGCGACATCCTGAATCTCTAACAATGACAGATGCGCGAGAAAAAGACGTCCAAGCTTAAGCCAGCCTTAAGGCCAAACAATCTCAGCAGAAAACGGAAAATACAGCGACTGACTGTTGCTAAAATAACGATCCCTGATTGCCAGAGCCGGGAGACTGAACCTTTTTTGTTTGTACAAGCTTTGCGGGCTCGCTCTCGTCCTCATCACCCGCAACGACGGCAACCTCACCGTCGCGAAACCGAATAGACAATGCATCGCCAGCCGATACGGATCCAGCCTGCTTCACCGGTTTCCCTTCTTCATCGAAGACAACCGCAAAACCGCGCTCTAGAACGCTTTCATAAGAAAGCGTGCGCATAAGACGCTCCAGTTCCTGCCCACGCCGTTTAGCTCGTTCAATGAGAAGACGGACGGCTTGATCGCGACGACGATCCAGCTGTTCTATTGCAACGCTCGTAAGTTTTGTTCGCCGCAGTATCGGCTCCGCCGAAAGGCGATTTGCCCGATGAATGAAAGCCGTTCGTCGTTCACGCAGGAATGCCTCGAGCGCACGAGGCAGTCTTTGTCCAAGAGCGGAAACATCGCGCTGCAGTTCCGTAAACCGGCGTTGAAGGAGGCGCGGCGATAACTGTCGCGCATGACCGTCAAAGTGGACCCGCTTCTTTTGCGTATTGACGAACAGAGCCCGCGTGAGGCGCGCAGCGGCTTCATCGAAACGCCGACGCGGCAAAGCCAGCAACTGGTCAGCCGACGGAAGAGCTCGCGCTGCCGAACGGTGGGCTTGCCGTTTAAGGTCGATAAAGCGGGACATGGCCGACGAAAGCCGCGCGGATTGCCCCGCCAGCGTTGCCAGCAGGTCCGCCTTTACAGGCACCGCCATTTCCGCCGCGCCTGTTGGCGTGGGAGCACGAATGTCGGCTGCAAGATCAATCAAAGTCCAGTCGGTTTCGTGGCCGACCGCAGAAATTACCGGTATATGCGATGCAGCAACGGCACGAACGACGATTTCGTCATTGAAGCCCCAAAGGTCTTCCAGACTGCCGCCACCCCGCGCAACGATCAGCACATCCGGCCTCGGAATATTCCCTTCGTCGGGCAAAGCGTTGAAACCGTCCACCGCGGCGGCCACTTCAGGTCCACTTGTCTCGCCCTGCACGCGCACGGGCCAGACAATGACATGCAGCGGATAACGATCAGCAATGCGATGGATAATATCACGAATGACGGCACCGGTCGGAGAAGTCACCACTCCGATCACACGGGGCATAAAGGGTAGAAGCTGCTTTACTGCTGGATCAAACAACCCTTCAGTAGCAAGCCGTCGCTTGCGTTCTTCCAGAAGCGCCATCAAGGCGCCAGCCCCGGCAGGCTCCATCTGTTCGATGACAATCTGGTATTTCGACGAGCCCGGATAGGTCGTGAGTTTGCCTGTAGCAATGACTTCCATCCCCTCTTCGGGACGGAAGCGGAGGCGACTCATCGAACCGCGCCAGATGACGGCTTCGAGACGCGCGCGATCATCTTTCAATGCGAAATAGGCATGCCCCGACGAATGCGGACCACGATAGCCGGAAATTTCGCCGCGCACGCGCACATGCCCGAACGTATCCTCAACCGTGCGCTTTAACGCGCCGGAAATCTCGGAAACGCTATACTCGGCAACATTAGACGATGCGCCGGTAAAACTCGAATCGGAACCCATGCTCATCCCATCATAGGCAACCAGGTGGCATGGCTGGTCAAGAAGCCATGCGGCGATTTACGGAGTCGTCACCATCCTGGCAGCAATTCGTTGGCTCGCACCCTCCTCGTACGAACCGCCGGAAACGGCGAAATTTCCGCCGAAGCCATCGCGCCGGGCTGCGGTGACGATATATTGTCTAGACTTTCAATAATATGCTGTGCAAGTGCGTCGACAACGGCATTCTGTTTTGTATGGCCGCGCATGATGCCAATGCCGAATTCCGGCAGCTTTCCAAACCCATCTGCTTCACCCAGGACCCGCATACCGGGACGCAGTGCACATTCTGGAAGAACCGAGACCGCAAGGCCGGAGAGAACCGCCGCCGCCAGAACGGTCGCTGACCAGCTTGTGATGATGATGCGATAATCTCGTCTGGCCGCTTCCAGTACATCAATGGCTGCATGTCGCCAGATACAGGTCGGGCGCCCGACAGCAAGCGGCAGGACAGCCTCTTCATGCACCGCATGATTGGCAGAAGTCACCCATAGCAGTGGTTCTGTACGAACGACCTCGGAGCGACGCTTATCATCGCACTGGGTGACAAGAGCAATATCCAGTGTTCCGCGGCGGATCATCTCGTCCAGATTGACGGTCGGTTCGCACACAACCGACAATTCGACGCGCGGGTTTGATCGCGCAAAACGCGCCATGATTTCCGGCAAAAACCGATCGGCATAATCGTCCGGCGTACCGATACGCACGTGGCCTTCCAGTTGAGTGTCATCAAACGCAGCGATGGTTTCACCATTGAGCTGCATCATGCGGCGTGCATAAAGCAGAAGCCGCTCACCCTCTTCAGTAAGACGATTGGTCCGTCCATCACGTTCAAATAACGGTTTACCAATACGCTCTTCCAGCCGGCGCATCTGCATGGAAACAGCGGATTGCGTCTTGAAAACGGCATCGGCTGCCCGCGTAAAACTGCCCGCATCCGCTATCGCTATGAAGGTCTGCAACTGATCGAGATCCAGAGGCGTGCTCATCGGCGTCATCCATCATTATTATTGAAGAATTACATTAAAAACATTCGTTGGAACAATCAATTCGATTGTTGGATAAAGCCGCCATCGTAAAGGAAAAGGAGCCGCGAAAGCGAATGACCCTGACGATAAGGATCACTTAGCCCCGCCAGATCAAAGGAGAGCGGACATGACAGCGACAAGCAAGATAACGACAACGCATTTACCTGCAATAAGCGGACAAACCTCCACGTTCGTGCAAATGGTAAAGACCGTATTTACGTCGATCATGCGTCGCTGGACGTTTTCCAATGGTCGACGGCAAGTGCTGAACCTGAGCAGCTTTGACGACCACATGCTGCGCGATATCGGACTTCGCCGTGAGGATATTTACACGGCAGCTCATTATCGCGGCACGGAAGACCCTACGCGGGTTCTGAGTGAGCTGGCAGACGCTCGGTTGCAGATCAAGGCTACACGCCTGATCTGCTGAACCAACATATCTTCGGGTAAGTAAGGCGCAGCCTTTTTGAGCCCGCAGACAAATCATCTGGCAGGCGCCACCTTCACATACCGGGTCCCCTCCCGGTCAGCCTGCCCTTTGCCCGGCCGCTCCTCCGCTGGCCGGGCTTTTTTATGCGCCGGCTTCC